>JBMOGO010000130.1:0-7316 GCA_049318305.1 Polymorphobacter sp. | reverse complement strand
TATGAGCTTAGCCCCAGCCAGCAATTAAACACCCAATACCAAAAACGCGCGCATGGCCGGTTGCGTCGACCAGTGTCGCAGCGTCGGTATCGGGGTGCAGATCGGCTTCATGCGGATGGATACCGACGGTCGCCCAGATATCGGCTTGGGCATCAGCCTGGGCAATCACAGCTTCCCATTCGTTGCGCCGGGTCGAAATCCCGAGAAATCCCCCGACGCCGGCCGCCCGCGCCCGGCCGAGCACGCCGGCCACATCCTCGCGGAGGCCGGGATAGTTGAGGTGGCAGTGACTATCGATCAACATGGCCCCTGCCCTACAGCGCCTTGCCCATACGGACCAGCGGCACCGGCACCGCACCGTTGCAATCGAGGATTTCCTCCATCGCGGTGTAACCAGCGGCGCTGTACAATGGCTGCCCGGCGAGCGTCGCCATCAGCTCGGCACGCGCAAAACCAGCGCCGCGCGCTGCGGCCTCGCATGCCGCCAGAACAGCACGGCCGATGCCGCGGCGGGCGAAATCGGGGTTGGTGTACATCGCCCGCACGCGCGCCGGCTCGGTTGCAGGGTCGAGCAGCCGCGCATCTCGCCCGGCGCTATGGTCACCGCCATAAAGCGTAGCGCGCTGGCTCCACCCGCCACAGCCGGCGATGGCGCCGTCCAACTCAGCGATGAAATAGGTCCGGTCGGCAACAAGGCGCGTATCAAGGCCCATCATCGCGGCGCTTGCGCTGACCTGTTCCGGCGACAAGTACGCCATTTGCAGCTCGGCGATGGCCCGCGCCATCACCTGCCGCAACACCGGCAGGTCCGCCTCGGTGGCGAGCCGCAGCTTCATGCAGGCCCGGCCCAACGCGGGAACACCCCTTGCGGCACGGGCAGCTGAGTTCCTGTCGAAACAATCACATTGAAATCACTGAAGTTACGGCTATCCGCAGCAACGCCAAGTTGATCGAGCAGCGCTGACGACGCTTCGGGCACAAAGGGTTGCACCAGCAGGACAATCCGCCGCGTCGCATCAAGTGTTGCGTGCAGCACATGCGCCATCGCGATTTCGTCGGTCTTGGCAAGCTTCCACGGCGCATTTTCCGCAAAATAGCCGTTGGCCGCGGTCACCATCGCCATCACCGCTTCCAGCGCGCGATGCAGTTGCAACCCCGCCATGGCACCGAAATAGGCGATCGTAAGCGTCTTCATGCTTTCGGTCAGTGCATCGGCGCCTTCGGTCGGCCCCGGCCCGGGCATGGCGCCGCCAAGGTTTTTCGCCACCATCGATAAAGCCCGCTGCGCCAGATTGCCGATGCCGTTGGCCAGATCGGCGTTGGTGCGCTCGATGATGGCTTCGTCACTGTAGCTGCCATCCTCGCCAAAGGCGACTTCGCGGAGCAGGAACCAGCGCAGGCGATCGACGCCGAAGCGATCCGCCATTTCCGCCGGATCGACGACATTGCCATCCGATTTCGACATTTTGACGCCGCGGTTGAGCACAAACCCATGACCGAACACGGCTCTCGGCAGCGCGATGCCGGCCGACATCAGGAACGCCGGCCAGTAGATCGTGTGAAACCGCACAACGTCCTTGCCTATGACATGCAGGTCCGCCGGCCACCACTCGCCGTCCAGACCGCCGGCGCCGGTGAGATAGTTCGCCAGCGCATCGACCCAGACATACATGACATGGCCGGGACTGCCCGGCACCGGGACACCCCAGTCGAAACTCGTCCGCGACATGGACAAGTCGGAAAGTCCGCCGGCAACAAAGGTCCGCATCTCGTTGAAACGACTTGTCGGCTGAATGAAATCGGGCTGCTCAGCATACAGTTTCAGCAATGGCTCGGCATAAGCGGACAGTTTGAAGAACCAGCTCTCCTCGACCGTCCATTCGACCGGCGTGCCCTGCGGCGACAGCTTGATCGGCTTGCCGGAGGCATCCTCGGCGGCCGCCAACTCGGCCTCGTCATAATAGGCCTCGTCGCGTACCGAATACCAACCTTCATAGCGGCCTAGGTACAGGTCGCCCTTGTCGGCCATGCGCTGCCACAATTGTTGGCACAGCGCCTTGTGATCGTCATCGGTGGTGCGGATGAAGCGATCGAAGCTGATGCCCAACTGCCGGTCCAGGTCGATGAACGGCTGTGACGTGCCATCGACATAGGCACGCGGTTCGATGCCCGCGGCCTTGGCGGCCTGGGCAATTTTCAGGCCATGCTCGTCGGTCCCGGTCAGGAAGCGTACGTCGAAGCCTTCAAGCCGCTTGAACCGCGCGATCGCATCGGTGGCGATGGCTTCATAAGCATGGCCCATGTGCGGACGACCATTCGGATAGGCGATGGCGGTCGTGATGTAATAACGCTTGGTCATGGGCGCAGCGAATGCGGCAATCACTGCTGCAGTGCAACCACCGGCGGCAAATTTCGGTGCTCAGTGTTCGGCCAACGCCGCGATTTTACCCGCGATCTCGAACGCAACGGCTTGCGCATCGAGCGACAAGGCCACGGCACCGCCGGCCAGCGCCGTCACGGCTTCCCAATCGGCCAGGGTGCGCGCCAACGCGGCACCCGACCGTTCGCGCGCGGCCTGCGCCAGCATGGCGGGCGCAAGTTCGAGAAACGCCTCGTATTTCGGTGTATTGGCCTTGCCGGCCAGGCTGCGTGCCAGTGCCAGCGCCTTGGCCGGTGCAGCGGCACGCGGAGTCACTGCCAGGTCGGCAAGCTGTTCCTCCAGTGCGGCAATACCGCTTTCGGCAAAGCGCAGCGCCCGGCCCGGTGCGCCCTCGGCGATACGCACCAGCGTGGCACGGTCATCGTCATCAAGGCCGACCGCAGTGTTCTCCAATATGGCATCGACAGTGCGGTCATCGAGGCGATTGAAGCGCAGGGTCCGGCACCGCGAGCGGATTGTCGGCAGCAAGCGTCCCGGTGTGTGGCTGATCAGGAAGAACAGAGTCTGCTGCGGCGGCTCCTCAAGATTCTTGAGCAAGGCGTTGGCAGACTGAACATTCATCTCGTCGGCACTATCGACGATGACCACCCGCCAATCAGCGATCGACGGGGTTTGCCGGAACAACGGCTGCAGTGCCCGCACCTCATCGATGCGGATGACTGACCGTAGCTTGCCCTTGTCATCTTCGGTCCGCACCAGCCGGCGGAAATCGGGGTGGCTGCCGGCTGCAATCAGGCTTTCGGCCGCCGAGCCCTCGGCGCCGTCGAAGCCGTCGCCACCGGGTTTGCCCGCGAGCAACCAGGTCGCCGCGAGTTGCGCAAACAGCGCTTTGCCCAGCCCCTGCGGCCCGGTCAGCAGCCAGCCATGGTGGGGCCGGTCGCCAGCAAACGCCGCCTTGAACGCGATAACCTGCTCGTCATGGCCGATCACGCCTGCACCAGCGCCGCGATTTCAGCGGCAAGCGTGTCAATCGGCTGGTCGGCGCGAAACGCGCGGCAACGCGCCGGCTCGCGATCCGCAAGCCCGTTGAAGAACGTAATGACGCGCGCGTGGAAAGCCGCGTCATGCGCCTCGAACCGCCGCTCACCGTCACCGCGCGCATGAGCCCGCGCCAGGCCCAATCCGGCGGGCACCTGCAGGACAAGAGTCAGATCGGGCCACAGATTGCCGGTCACCTGAGCATGAAGTACACATAGATCAGCATCGGCGATACCCTTGCCGGCACCCTGATAGGCCCGGGTCGAATCGACGAACCGGTCGCAGATTACCCAGTCACCGCGATCGAGCGCGGGCCGGATGACGCGGGCGACATGGTCGGAACGCGCGGCGTTGACAAGGCAGGCCTCGCTCCATGGCGTCCAACGCTCGACATTGCCGGTCACCAGCAGTCCGCGGATGGCTTCGGCACCTTCAGTGCCACCGGGTTCACGCGTCAATACAACCGCTTTACCCAAAGACTTCAGATGCCCTGCGAGCAAGCGCGCCTGTGTTGACTTGCCACTGCCCTCGCCGCCTTCAAAGCTGATGAAGCGGCCGCGCATCCGCGACTAGTAACCGAACAGCGATTTCAGCCAGTTCCATGCCGCCAGAACCGGTCCGGCCTTTTCCATGGCCGCACTCGCCACCAATGGCAGCCGCGTATCGGGCAGACCCTTTACCGACACTACGAGTTCACCCAGTTTCTGGCCCTTGGCGATCGGTGCCGCCAGCCCGGGCAATGCAACCACCCTCGATTTGCGATCGGTCGCCATACCGCGCGGCACGGTGACGAACAGGTCACGCGGCGCGGTCATGGCAATTTCGGTTTCCGTGCCGCCCGACAGCCGGGCCTTGCCGGCGACGGCCCCGGCCTTGAGTACCGGCACCGCGGTCCAGGCGTTGAAGCCCCAATTCATGAAATCCACCGATGCGCTGATCCGCTCGTTGAACGATGCCAGCCCGGCGACGACCATCACGATGCGGCGGCCATTCTGCACGGCCGACCCGGTGAAGCCGTATCCAGCCTCCTCGGTATGGCCGGTTTTCAGGCCGTCGGCGCCGCTGATCTTGCCGAGCAGCGGATTGCGGTTGGGCTGGGTGATCGCATCGCCCTTGCCGAGCGTCTTGCCCCAAGAGATTTTGTCCTTTGCATAGAACCGTTTGTAAAGATCGGGAAAGTCTCTGACTGTCGCTTCGGCGATCAGCGCCAAGTCACGCGCCGTCACATATTCATTGGGGTCGGGCCAGCCGTTGGTGTTGGCGAAGTGCGAGTTACGCAAGCCAAGCTGCTTGGCGGCGCGGTTCATCAGCGCAACATAATTTTCCTCGGTGCCGCCAAGGCCTTCGGCCAGCACGACACAGGCATCATTGCCCGACAGGGTGACGATACCGTGCAGCAGATTTTCGATGCTGACCTGTTCATTTACCGACAGGAACATCGTCGAACCTTGCGAATGCCATTTCGTCCAGGTTTCCGGCCGCACCGTAACGGTCTGGTCGAGCCGGGCTTCGCCGCGTTTGATCATCTGGAAGGCAACATAGACCGACATCATCTTGCCCATCGATGCCGGCGGCATGCGCGTATCGGCATCCTTGGCATAGAGCACAGTGCCGCTCGAAAGGTCCTTCATATAGGCGTAGGCGGCGGGCGTGTTGAAAGAGGGTACCTGCGCCGCAGCCGGCGAAACCGTGGCAATCAGCGCAATCAACAGAATGGAACGCATCAGGGGAAACACTTTCGAAACAGCTAGGGTTTGGACTTCACGGAAACCAGTCGCGCATCGCTGTAACCCGCGATTCGCAACTGCGCCAGCACGGCGTTGGCATCGGCTAGCTGTGCATAGGGTCCGAGGCGTACCCGCGTCAGTCCCGCGGGCGTGCGTTCGGTCACCACTGGGCCGAACGCGCCCAGATACCCCGTCAGCCAGGCAATTCGCCCGGGATCCGACAGCGCTGCGACCTGGACGAAATCGCCAATCAGCGCAGGGGCAGCGGAGATGGCAACGCTGGTGACGGCCGGCACGGCCACCGATTCGACGATAGCTGGCAACGGCGGCGGCGCAGCCGGCGGCGCAAGCCTGGTCTGGGTGGCTGCATCAGGAAACACCCGGCGCACCCGCACCCGCGCCGTGCCGGCGCGATCGACACCAAGCAGTTGCGCCGACCGCCGCGACAGATCGATGATCCGGCCAGCAACAAACGGGCCACGATCATTGATCCGCACCGTCAGCTTGCGCCCATTGTCGAGGTTTTCGACTTCGACATAGCTGGGCATCGGCAGCGTCTTGTGCGCCGCTGTCACATCGTCCTGTTCATAGCGTTCGCCGTTGGCGGTATCGAGCGCGTGAAACCCCGGCCCGTACCAGCTGGCGATGCCGCGTTCGTCATAATTGCGGTCATCGGCTGGATAATAAGACACGCCGAACACCTGATACGGCTTGCCGATCTTCACGGTCCCCGGGCGTACTACGGCGGGTTTCGCCGGGGCTACCTCGGGTTTCACAGGCTCGGCTGCCGGCACGACCGCCACTGGGCGCGGCGGCGACCGGTCGCCGCTGGTGCATCCCGCCAGCAGCACCAGCAGTGCCAGCGCCGCCTCAGCGCGGCCGGTTGCGGATCGCATCGCCGAGCAGCGCCACCGAAAGCGCATAAAAATTGGAGCAATTATACTCCATGATCACCCGGTAGTTGGCGGTGCCGAGATAAGCGCCCTGCCCCGTCCCATCGGGTTCGAGCAAGGTCGCCATCGTTTCATCGGGCGGCAAAGGCACCGTGCTCGTAAGCCCCCACGCCTTCCACTGGCTGATCGGGAACCAGCGGCTGTGGCGCTCCAATGGTTTCACACAGGTCTTCGGCGCTTCGGGATTGCGCACCTGGGCCCGGTCGAACCCTTCGGGAACATTGACCACCACTCCCCAGGCAAGGCCGCGTTGCCAGCCCTTCTTCCCCAGATAATTGCCGATCGAGGCGAGTGTATCGGCCTCGCTCTTCCAGATGTCGGCGCGGCTGTCGCCATCCCCATCGACAGCGTACGCCAGATACGAAGAAGGCAAGAACTGCGGCTGGCCCATCGCGCCGGCCCAACTGCCCCGCAACGTGCTGCGCGGCGCCAGGCCTGTCTCGATGATGGTCAGCGCGGCGTCCAGCTCGCCGGTGAACAATGCGCTGCGCCGTCCCTCCCAGGCGAGCGTCGCCAATGCGGCCGGCACGTCGAAATCGCCGGTCACCTTGCCATAAGCGCTTTCCAGCCCCCAGATTGCCAGCGCGATTTCGCCGGGCACCCCGGTTTTCGCCTGCATCACTGCGAGTTGGGCCGACAGGCGACCGGCGGCCGCCACCCCGCCATTGATCCGCGCCGGATCGACCTGCCGCGCCAGATAGGCATCGAGCCGGGCCGGCACCGCGCGACTGTCGCCGGGTTGGCGGCGATCGAGATCGATGACACGCTGCACAGGCGCGACCCCCGTCAACAGGCTGTCGAGCGCCGCCGGTGTCGCACCGCGCGCCAGCGCCGCGCGTCGATAACCGTCCAGCCAGCGCGTGAAATCGGCATTGGCTGGCACTACGGTCGTAGGCATCGGCGCCGGCGGCAGCACGGGTACCGGCCGAACGACCGGCGGCGGCGGCGGTGCGGGGCGCGGCGGCGGCGCGGCGCATGCGGCAATGACGAAAAGCGGCAACAAGGCCCAGAAACGCATCATCGCTAAGGTGATGGCACAAGAAAACCCGCCCCGCCAGACCATCTGAACCTGATCGCATACCGGCGGCACTTGCGGAGGCCGCGCCTGCCCGGCAATAGCGGCGTGCCGGAGAGGTGGCCGAGTGGTCTATGGCAACGGTCTTGAAAACCGTCGTGGGGGTAACTTCACCGTGGGTTCGAATCCCACCCTCTCCGCCA
>JBMOGO010000129.1:0-7483 GCA_049318305.1 Polymorphobacter sp. | reverse complement strand
AACTGGTCGATGATCGTCTGGGCGCCGTTGACGAAATCGCCGAACTGGCCTTCCCATAGCACCAGTGTCTGCGGGTCAGCGATGGCATAGCCATATTCGAAACCCAGCACGCCGAATTCCGAAAGTGGACTGTCGAGCACTTCGAACTGGGCGCCGACCTGCTTCAGCGGCGTGTAGCGATGGCCGTCGGTCTGGTCGATCCACACCGCATGGCGCTGGCTGAAGGTGCCGCGGCCCGAATCTTGTCCCGACAAACGCACGCCATTGCCATCCTGCAAGAGCGACCCGAACGCCAGCGCCTCGGCGGTCGCCCAATCGATGTTGGCGCCCGTGCGCAGCGTTTCGGCCTTGGCCTCCAGAATCCGCGCCAGCGTCTTGTGGACTGCAAAACCGTCGGGAATCGTGGTCAGCGTCGTGCCGATGGCGCGCAATTGCGCCGCATCCACGCCGGTTTCCGCCGCGCGCCGCGCGCCGATATCGTCCTTGGGCTTGCCGAGACCCGCCCAGCGGCCTTCGAACCAATCGGCCTTGTTGGCCTTGAAGCCCGCCGCTGCTTCGAAGTCGGCTTCGAGCCCCGCTGTGTAGCGCGCGATGGCATCGGGCAGGAACGCCGCATCGATGACCTTTTCACGCTCCAGGCGCGCCGCATACAATTCGCTGACCGGCGGGTGCTTGGCGATGCGGGCGTACATCAGTGGCTGGGTAAAGCTCGGCTCGTCGCTTTCGTTGTGGCCGAAGCGGCGATAGCACCACATGTCGATGACGACGTCGCGCTTGAAGGTCTGGCGAAACTCGGTCGCCACCTTGGTAGCAAAAGTCACGGCTTCGGGGTCGTCGCCGTTGACGTGGAAAATCGGCGCCTGGACGATTTTGCCGACATCGGACGGATAGGGCGATGACCGGGCGAACTGCGGGCTGGTGGTGAAACCGACCTGGTTGTTGACGACGAAATGGATGGTGCCGCCGGTGTTGTAACCCTTCAGGCCTGAAAAGCCGAAGCATTCCGCCACGATCCCCTGCCCGGCAAACGCCGCGTCACCGTGCAGCAGCACCGGCAACGCCTTCGATCGCGCCTTGTCAGCCGCCATCGTCTGGATCGCCCGCACCTTGCCGAGCACGACCGGATCGACCGCCTCGAGATGCGACGGATTGGGCGCCAGCGAAAGATGCACCTTGTTGTCGTCGAAAACCCGGTCGGTGCTGGCGCCCAGATGGTATTTCACATCGCCCGAGCCGCCGACATCATCGGGGTTGGCCGAGCCGCCGCCGAATTCGTGAAAGATGATGCGGAACGGCTTTTGCATGACATTGCCGAGCATGTTGAGCCGGCCGCGGTGCGGCATGCCGAACACGATCTCGGTGATGCCCATCTGGCCGCCGGTCTTGATGATCGATTCCATCGCCGGAATCATCGCTTCGGCGCCATCGAGGCCGAACCGCTTGGTGCCGACATATTTGCGGCCCAGAAAACGTTCGAACTGTTCGGCTTCAACCAACTTGTTCAGAATGGCCTTCTTGCCATTGTCGGTAAACTGGATTTCCTTGTCGCGGCCTTCGATCCGATCCTGGATGAAGCGGCGCTCCTCGACATCGTTGATGTGCATATATTCCACACCGACATTGCCGCAGTAATTGCGGCGCAGGATCGACACCAGCTCGCGGATCGTCGCCGTCTGCAGGCCCAGCGCGCCGCCGATATGGACCGGGCGATCCAGATCTTCTGCCTGGAAACCATGATATTCCGGGGTCAGATCGGCGGGCAGTTCGCGCTTCAACAGGCCGAGCGGATCAAGATTGGACGCCAGATGACCGCGCACGCGATAGGTGCGGATGAGCATCATCGCCGAAATCGAATCCTGCGCGGCGCGGGCAATGGCATCAGGGCTGGCACCCGCGGCGACAGCCTGTGCAACCGCCTTTGCCGCCACCTTGGCCGGCGCCTCGACCACCATGTCGGCGGCGTCGAGCGCCCGGGTCAGCGCGTCGCCCGGCAGCGGCGGCCAATCGGCACGCGCCCATGATGGCCCCTGGCTATCCTCTGCCGTCGGCAGCAGCGCTTCATAGTCCATTACGCACGTCCTTGTTCCGCATGGGCCTGATAGCGGCGCCTGTCCGGCCTGTCACCGACTTAACCCGCATGGCTGCCATGTTTTACGGCAGCGGTCGGCAACCCCGCAGCCATCGCCCCATCATTGCGAGCGAAAATTCAGTTCCAGCAATACGCCGTTCGGCTCGGTCACGAAGATCTGACGCAGCCCGATCTGCGGAATGTCGCGCTGGCGGCACGGAATGTGCAACCGCTCCAGCCGCGCCAGCATCGTGTCATGCCCGGTGCAATCAAAGGCAACATGATGGAAGGCACCCGTATCGGGACGCAACGGGCGCTCGGCATCCTCGGCAAAGGTCGCCCCCGGCAGGGTGATATGCACCAGCGGCCGGTCCGCGGCGTCGAACATCCAGGTCACCTGTGCCGCATCGGCCCCCGGAAAAGGCGGCCGCGGCGACAGTTCGAGCACATCGGCGAAAAACTGCGCCGTTGCCGCCACCGCCGGGGTCTGGATATTGACGTGATCGAGCGACGTGACCGTCACCGGGTCAGCCCTTCAACACCTCGGCGAGCGTGATGCCGAGCAGGGACGGCGACGGCGAGACGCGGATTCCGGCAGCTTCCATCGCTGCCATCTTGCTGCCTGCATCGCCCTTGCCGCCCGAAACGATGGCCCCGGCATGACCCATGCGGCGGCCCGGAGGTGCCGTAGTGCCGGCGATGAAGCCGACCATCGGCTTCTTGCGGCCGCGGCGCGCCTCGTCCTGGATGAACTGCGCGGCTTCTTCCTCGGCGCTGCCGCCGATCTCGCCAATCATGATGATCGACTTGGTGGCGTCATCGGCGAGGAACAGCTCGAGCATGTCGATGAAGTTGGTGCCGTTTACCGGGTCACCGCCGATGCCGACAGCCGTCGTCTGGCCCAGGCCGACAGCGGTCGTCTGGTGCACAGCTTCATAGGTAAGCGTGCCCGAACGCGACACGACGCCGACCGAGCCCTTGGAGAAGATATTGCCCGGCATGATGCCGATCTTGCACTCACCCGGCGTCAGCACGCCGGGGCAGTTCGGGCCGATGAGGCGCGACTTGGAGCCCGAAAGCGAACGCTTGACGCGCACCATGTCGAGCACCGGAATGCCTTCGGTGATGCAGATAATCAGTGGCACTTCGGCATCGATGGCTTCGCAAATCGCATCGGCGGCGCCCGGCGGCGGCACATAGACGACGCTGGCATCGCACTGCGTCGCGTAACGCGCTTCGGCGACGGTGTTGAACACCGGCAGGCCGAGGTGAACCTGGCCGCCCTTGCCCGGCGCGGTGCCGCCGACGACATTGGTACCATAGGCGATCGACGCTTCGGTGTGGAACGTCCCCTGCTTGCCGGTGAAGCCCTGCGTGATGACGCGGGTGGATTTGTTGACGAGGATCGACATTACGCAGCCTTCTTCACTTCAGCGACGATCTTCGCCGCGGCATCGCCCAGATTGTCGCCGGAAATGATCGGCAAGCCGGATTCGGCGAGGATTTTCTTGCCGAGTTCGACGTTGGTGCCTTCCAGGCGCACGACCAGCGGCACGCTCAGGTTCACTTCCTTTGCCGCGGCGATGATGCCTTCGGCGATGATGTCACAGCGCATGATGCCGCCGAAAATATTGACAAGGATGCCCTTCACCGCCGGGTCCTTGAGGATCAGCTTGAAGGCGTTGGTCACCTTTTCTTTGTCGGCGCCGCCGCCGACATCGAGGAAGTTCGCGGGCTCCTCGCCGTTCAGCTTGATGATGTCCATCGTCGCCATGGCGAGCCCGGCGCCATTGACCAGGCAGCCGATCGAGCCGTCGAGCTTGATGAAGGCCAGATCATACTTCGACGCTTCGACTTCGGCGGGGTCTTCCTCGGTCAGGTCGCGCAGTGCCAGCAGATCCGGATGGCGATAAAGCGCGTTGGGGTCGAACCCGACCTTGGCATCGAGCACCATCAGCTTTGCCCCAGAGTCGCCAGCTGCGGTGACGGCGAGCGGGTTGATCTCGATCTGCGAGGCATCGGTGCCGACAAACGCCGCATAGAGCGTCGCCACGACCTGCTCCGCCTGCTTGGCCAGATCGCCGCTCAGCCCCAGGATCGCCGCCACGGCGCGGCCATGGTGCGGCATAATGCCGGTCGCCGGGTCGATGGTCAGCGTCTGGATCTTTTCCGGCGTGTCATGCGCCACGGTTTCGATGTCCATGCCGCCTTCGGTGGAGACCACCAGCGCGATGCGCCCGGTCGCCCGGTCGACGAGCAGCGCCAGGTAGAATTCCTTGTCGATATCGACACCATCGGTGACGTACAGCCGGTTGACCTGCTTGCCCGCGGCGCCGGTCTGGATGGTGACCAGCGTGTTGCCCAGCATGTCGGTGGCGGCGGCGCGCACATCGTCGGCTGACCGCGCCAGCCGCACACCGCCCTTGGCTTCCGGCGGCAGTTCGACAAACTTGCCCTTGCCGCGGCCACCGGCGTGGATCTGCGCCTTCACGACATACAGCGGCCCGGGCAGCTTGCCCGCCGCTGCCACCGCTTCGTCAACCGTCAACGCGGCGAAGCCGGCCGGCACCGGCACGCCGAATTTGGCGAGGACTTCCTTCGCCTGATACTCGTGGATGTTCATTTTTTGACCTCTATTTTACCGGAGCGAATGCTTGCTGCGGCAGTAAAAAAGCTTTTATCTGCTTTCCATCCTCTGGAATCACAACAGAAACGGCCTTACCTGAATTTTCTGCCAGATAGGGCATCGCCGCATACGCCATGTAAGGAAATATCTTTCTAAGATCTCCGGATGACCCCGTACTAGACACAGACAGCCGCCAAATCTCCTGTAATTTCTTACTCGCCCTGAACTCAGTTAAGTCTATGGCGTTCAATTTTAGCCAGCGATCGTAGGTGGTATATTGCCCCGATACTGGGACATATCCTGTAACGCCGTAACTGGGTGTATATGTTGTCGTCGCATTATACGTTGCTGTATTCCCATATGAATTTATCGAGCCCGACGTCGAGGACGAAGCAACCCCTGTCTGTCCAAAAGTTGGAACTGAATAGCTAAAATTATGTTGCTTTGGATCACCAATCCCGTAGCTAACAAACACGATTGATGATGCATCATCTACTGAATAAACTTTTTCCCAACCCTTAATCGACATAATTTTTTCAATATGGCTAGAATACTCACGAAACTCTAAAGACTCAGCGTCAATGCCTTTGTCCGGCAAAATAACAAATTTGGTAAACTGAGCAGCCGCTGGGGCAGCATACGAACTGACGGCCATATTTATGCTAGTAGAGGCGCAGGCTGATAATGATGCTAAGAGCCCAACAGCTACAACAGCAAAAACTTTTTGCACAGACACCCCCCATTTGCTGCTAAAAACTACGTCAGCGACGGATCGATCGCCTTGCACGCCACCAGCAGTTCCTTGACCGCGTCGACCGACACGGTGAAATTGGCCTGGGCTTCCGGGGTCAGAGCGATTTCGACAACCTTTTCCACGCCGCCAGCGCCGATGATGCACGGCACGCCGACATACAGGTCGTTGACGCCATATTGGCCGGTCAGGTTCACTGCGCACGGGATGACGCGCTTCTGGTCGTACAAATAGCTTTCGGCCATCGCGATGCCGCTGGTGGCCGGTGCGTAGAACGCCGAGCCGGTCTTGAGCAGCCCGACGATTTCGCCGCCGCCGCTGCGCGTGCGCTGCACGATCGCGTCGATGCGTTCCTTGGTGCTCCAGCCCATCTTGATCAGGTCGGGCACCGGAATGCCGGCCACGGTCGAATATTCGATCACCGGCACCATCGTGTCGCCATGCCCACCGAGCACGAACGCCGTGACATCCTTCACCGAAACCTTGAACTCATCGGCCAGGAAATGCCGGAAGCGCGCCGAGTCGAGCACGCCGGCCATGCCGACGACCATGTGATGCGGCAGGCCCGAAAATTCGCGCAGCGCCCACACCATCGCATCCAATGGATTGGTGATGCAGATGACAAAGGCGCCCGGCGCATTGGCGGCGATGCCTTCGCCGACGGCCTTCATCACCTTCAGGTTGATGCCGAGCAGATCATCGCGGCTCATCCCTGGCTTGCGGGCGATCCCGGCGGTGACGATGATGACATCGGCGCCGGCGATATCGGCATAATCATTGGTGCCCTTGAGGTTGACATCAAAGCCTTCGACCGGGCCGCATTGCGACAGATCGAGCGCCTTGCCCTGCGGCACGCCCTCCACCACGTCGAACAGCACGACATCGCCAAGTGCCTTGGCCGCGGCGAGGTGCGCCAGCGTGCCGCCGATATTACCAGCGCCGATCAGCGCAATCTTGTTGCGTGCCATGGGTCAGGTCCTTTGCATGAGTCGTTCAAAGACGCGCATCGGATAGTCCCGATGCCGACACTGTGCAACCGCAACATCGGCCAGTTGGCCTATCCCGCCAAGCCATGCCCGAGCGCCATATACGCCGCTGACTGCATCTCCATCAACCGCGATACCGTCCGGTCGAATTCGAACGCGCCATCGCCCACCGGATATAGTGCAGCCGGCGCCGCATCCGCCGCCGCGATCAGCTTGACCTTTTGTTCGTAGAGCGCATCGATGAGGGTGATGAAGCGCACCGCCTCGTTGCGGTTTTCCGGCCCCATCATCGGAATGCCGACGATGAACACCGTGTGGAAATGCCGAGCTACCGCAAGATAATCCGCAGCGCCGAGCGGGTTCCGGCACAGCCGCGCAAAGGAAAACACCGCAACACCCTTCAGGGCTTTCGGCACGAACAACGTGCGCCCGCCCGGCACCGCAATGGTTTCGGTCGGTACCCGGGCGCGATCCTCCACGGGATAATCGGTCAACCGGAAAAACGTCTCTGCCATCGCCGCTGTTGCCGCCGGCCCGCTCGGCACATGCCAGGTCGCAGCGCCGCCCAGCCGTTCCAGCCGATAGTCGGTCGGCCCATCAAGCGTCACGACCGCGCATTTCTGTTCGATGAGCGCGATGAACGGCACGAACAATTGCCGGTTCAGGCCGTCCTTGTACAAATCCCCCGGTACCCGGTTCGATGTCGTCACCACCGTCACGCCATTGTCGAACAGCGCCGTGAACAGCCGCGACAGGATCGCCGCATCGGCGATATCCTTGACCTGCATCTCGTCGAACGCCAGCAGCCGAGCGCCCGCCGACACCGCCGCCGCCACGGCCGGGATCGGGTCCGGGCCCCCTTTCTGCCGCTCGGCATGGATCAGACCATGCACTTCCAGCATGAATTCGTGAAAATGCACCCGGCGTTTCGGGCTGACCCGCGAATGACTGTAAAACAGGTCCATCAGCATGGATTTGCCGCGCCCGACTCCGCCCCAGATATAGAGCCCGCGCGGCAACACCGGCGTCGGCGCACCGCGAAGCCGCGCCAG
>JBMOGO010000128.1:0-7629 GCA_049318305.1 Polymorphobacter sp. | reverse complement strand
ACCCTCGACTTCAACCTTGGCAAGGTTGCGCTCTACCCCTGAGCTACGCCCGCTCGACCGCTGGTCCGGATACCGAACCTCGTGGCGAGGGGCGCGGTTAGCACCGGCAGCGCCGACAATGCAAGCGGAATCCGGCAAAAATCGCCTGCGGCACTGGCAACCCGACGCCGGGGTTGGCAAAATGACTGGCGCGGCCCCATATGCCGGCAACACCAGTCAATGAGGGTCGTACCTTGGCCAGCCTCGCCACCACCGCAACCGAAAAAGCCAGTATCGAGGCGTTTCGCCGCGATGTCATCGAGGCGTCGCGCGATGCGCTGGTGCTCGTCGATTTCTGGGCGGAATGGTGCGGGCCGTGCAAGACACTGACGCCGCTGCTGGAACGCGTCACCGCCGAACACGCGCCGCGCGTCAAGCTCGTCAAGATCGATGTCGACAAGAACCAGACGCTGGCCAGCCAGTTTCGCATCCAGTCGATCCCCACCGTCTATGCCTTTCTGAACGGCCAGCCGGTCGATGGCTTCCAGGGCGCGCTCGGCGAACGCGAATTGAAGGCCTTTATCGACCGGCTGCTCGCCGGCGCGCCGCTGCCGCCGGGCGAAGCCGATGCCGAGGCCGAAATCACCGCACTGGTCGAAGCCGCCGATGCCGCCACCGCCGCCGGCGCGCATGAAGACGCCGCCGCCATGCTCGGCGCCCTGACCCGGGAACTGCCCGAACGCGAGAATCTCGCCGGCAAATACGCGCTGGCACTGATCGCGCTGGGCGATACCGATGCGGCCGCGACGGCGCTGGCGGCGGTGCCCGCCGAATCAAAGGATGGCGATGTCGTGCGCGCCCGCGCCGCCATTGCGCTGGCCGCCAATGCCGTGCCGGTCGATGATCTGGCCGGGTTGCAGGCGCAGGTGGACGCCAATCCGGACGATCACCAGCTGCGCTTCGATCTCGCCGGTGCGCTGCTGGCGCGCGGCGACCGCGACGCCTCGGCAGACGCACTGCTCGCCATTATCGCTGCCGACCGCAACTGGAACGAGGCAGCGGCGCGCACGACCCTGCTCAAGATGTTCGAGGCGACGGGTCTCGATGACCCGTGGAGCATCAAGACCCGCGCCCGGCTGCGCTCGGTGCTGTTCTCATGAGCCGGGGCGACGAACCGCTGCCAACGGCGGTGCCGGTGTTCCCGTTGACCGGCGCGCTGCTGCTGCCGCGCGGCCTGTTGCCGCTCAACATTTTCGAACCGCGTTACCTGGCGATGGTGCGCGATGCGATGGCGGCAACCGGGGCTGCCAACCGCATCATCGGCATCATACAACCTCGAGCCGGAGGCGACCGCGAACAACGCTCGGATGGCGAGCCGCCGCCGCTGTTTTCGGTCGGCTGCCTTGGCCGGATCGGCGATTATCGTGAAACCGAGGATGGCCGCATCCTGATCGCGCTGACCGGCGTTTCACGCTTCCGCGTGTCGGCAGAGCTCGATCGCACCACGCTTTATCGCCAGGTAATGGCCGATTATCATGACTTTGCCGAAGACCGCGACGAGCCCGACGCACTCGCCGCTGCGGCGCGGGCGGCGCTGGAGGAGGTGCTGCGCAGCTATCTCGATGCGCGCAGCCTGTCGGCGGACTGGGATGCAGTAAAGTCGGCCGATGACGAATCGCTGGTGACGACGCTGGCCAGTGTCTGCCCGTTCGACCCGGTGGAAAAACAGGCGCTGCTCGAAGCCGAAGACCTGGCGGATCGCGCCGCGACACTGACGGCGCTGATGACCTTTGCGCAGGGCGAGACACGCGGCGAAGGCGACCGGCCGACGTTGCAATGACAGTCGCCGGCGGCCTTGATCCAAAGCTGCTGGCGATTCTGGTGTGCCCGATGACGCGGACGCCGCTGCGGCTGGATGAAGACGCGCAGGAACTGGTGTCGGACCGCGCCGGGCTGGCCTATCCGATCCGCGACGGCGTGCCGATCCTGTTGATCGAGGAAGCCCGCGAGTTCACCCCGGTCGAGGATTGACCTTTGAACGAGGCGCCGCGGCTGCCCCTGAGGCGAATGCCAACCCCTCAAACCGGCCCGATTTCCGCCAGTCATCGATATAGCTGAAATAGGCGACGGGCCCGGCCGGATAGCCAACGCCAAAGGCTGGCGGCGCGCCTTCGACCTTGCCCTCGTTGTTGTAATATCCGGGCGTGCAATCGGCGGCTATTCCGGCCATTGGCCGTGTCGCGGTCATCACCAGATCGACCCACTTTGTCTGTGCCTCTCGGTCGGCATCGACGGTGCGGGCGCCGGTTGCACGCGCATGGCTGACAATCGCCGCGATGGTGTCGCCGGCATCGGTCCAGTTGTGCGGGACGTTGATCAGGAAGTTCGCTGCGTGCGCGAACTGCACGATGAAAGCGTTGGGAAAGCCGTTGACGTGGAGGCCGTGCAGCGTCTGCATACCATTAGCCCAGGCTTGTGACAGCCGTTGCCCGCCGACGCCGGCAATATCGAACCCGGCGCGGCGTTCGTGCGCGGTGCCGACTTCAAAGCCGCTGGCATAGATGATGCAATCGACCTCATAATGCTTGCCAGCCACCCAAAAGCCGGTTTCGTCGATACGTTCGACCCCCTTGCCGTCGGTATCGACCAGATGCGTGTGGGGTTCGTTGAAGGCCTGCAGATAGGCATCGTGAAAGCATGGCCGCTTACACAACTGGCGATACCATGCCTTCAGTTTTTCAGCCGTTGCCTTGTCCTCGACCACCGCTTCGGCGCGCGCACGGATTTCTGACATCTTCTCGATATCGGCATCTTCAAAAGCCGCCATCATGTTCTGCGGCGTCATCTGGTCCATCGGCAGCGCCATCACCCGGGTGCGAATACGGTGCATCAAGTCAGTCCAGCCGTCCTGCACCAGATCTTTGGGCGGCGGCGGCCCGATGCCTACATTGCGGGCAAAATTGTCCAGCCAGCGCTTTTGCCAACCCGGCGTGGCGACGGACTTGAACCAGTCGGGATCGATAGGCGCATTGGCCCGGACATCGACCGAAGATGGGGTGCGCTGGACGACGTAAACCGTGCCGCCGGCGCGGGCGAGGTGTGGCACGCATTGCACCGATGTTGCCCCGGTGCCGATGATGGCAACGCGCTTGTCACGCAGCCGGTCGAGCGGCGCACCGAATGTATCGCCGCCGGTGTATTCATAGTCCCATCGGCTGGTGTGGAAGCTGTGGCCCTGGAAGCTTTCCAATCCCGGAATTCCCGGCAACTTCGGCAAGTGCAGCGGGCCGGTACCCATGCCGATATAATCGGCGGTAAAGCGATCGCCGCGATCGGTGGAGACGACCCAGACGCTGTTGGCCTCGTCCCAAACCATATCGGTCACGCGGGTGTGAAACAGCGCCTTGTCATACAAGCCGAAGGTGCGGCCGATCCGCCGCGATTGCTCCAGAATTTCTGGCGCGTGCGCATATTTTTCGGTCGGCATATGGCCGGTTTCTTCAAGCAGCGGCATGTAGATGATCGAGGCCGTGTCGCATTGGGCGCCGGGATAGCGGTTCCAATACCAGTTGCCGCCGAAATCGCCGGCCTTGTCGATAATCCGCACATCGGTAATGCCTGCCTCGACCAGCCGGGCGCCGACGCACAGCCCGGCAAAGCCGCCGCCGACCATGGCGAAGGTGACATGATCGGTGATCGGCGCCCGTTCGACCCGCGGCGTGTAGGGGTCATCAAGATAATGCGCGAAACTGCCGGTGGTTTCGACATATTGGTCATTGCCGTCAGCGCGCAGCCGCTTGTCTCGCTCGGCTTGATATTTTGCCAGGATCGAATGTTTGTCGAGTGTCGTCATCGTGTTGCCGCTCCGTTCGTCGGTCGTGATCTCAGACCAGCTCTCCGCGCAGCAACGCCGGCAACTTTCCGGTTTCGCCGCGGGCTTCGGCCATGAAGCGCGCCTTCAGCGGCGGCAGGCGCTCCACGCCGGCGAGGCCGAAGCGCCGCACCGCGGCCGGCAAGCGCCCCGGCACGGCAAACAGCCGGTTGAGGCCATCGGTCACCGCGCCGACCATGGAGTTATCGAGCCGCCGCCACGCCGAATAGCGTTTCAGCACATCGGGCGCGCCGATATCCTGCCCGGTGCGCACGGCATCGACGAGCACTTCGGTTAGCGCCGCGACATCGCGAAACCCCATGTTCAGCCCCTGGCCGGCGATCGGATGGATGCCGTGCGCCGCATCGCCGATGAGCAGCAGGCGTTCGGCCTGGTAGCTGGCGCTGTGGTGATAGCCGAGCGGCCACACCGCTTGGGGCGCGATGACTTCGATATCCCCCAGCGTGCCGCCGATCCGCGCCGCGATTTCTGCTGCGAGTGCCTTTGGTCCCAGTTTGCGGGCGCCGGCGGCGGCGGCTTCATCGACCGTCCAGACGATCGCCGAGCGCGGCCGGCCATCGGCGGTATCGGTCATCGGCAAAAGCGCCATCGGCCCGGACGGGTAGAACAGTTCGCACGCGACACTGCCGTGCGGGATGCTGTGCGCGACCATGGTGACGAGCGCGGCATTGGGATAGGACCAGCCGGTCAGGCGGATGCCGGCGGCTTCACGGGTTTTCGATTTGCGGCCATCGGCGGCGATCGCCAGCGGCGCGGTGAACACCCTGCCATCGGCGAGGGTCAGCGTCGCTCGGTGTGCATCGCGGACCAGGCTGGCGACCGTGGCCGGGGCAACCAGCGTGACCTGCGGCGCTGCACGCACCGCGTCGATCAGGGCCGCCCGCAGCAGCCGGTTTTCGACCATGATGCCGAGCGGATCGCCTGCGTCGCCGGCGTCGAAGTGCAGGAACTGCGGCGCCGTGCCATCGGTGACGCGAATGGCGCGAATGGCGCAGCCTTCGGTATCGAGCACCCCGCCGATGCCGATGGCGCGCAGCATCCGCGCCGACGCGCTGGCGATGGCGCTGGCGCGGCCGTCAAAGGCTGGCTGCACGGTGGTATCAAGGTCCTGCGCATCGACGACGATGCTCGTGACATCGTGCCGGGCGAGGGCGAGGGCGAGGGTAGAGCCGATCAGCCCGCCCCCGATGATGATGACATCTGCGTTCATGACCGGGGTTTAGCAGAGCATTCGGCCCGTCCCAAGCGGACATGATGTCCTTGTTGCCTGTCGCAGCGCGCTTGACCCCGGACTCCGCGTGCGTCATCTTGCGGGCACTGGTTCAAAGCGTGAACATGATGGGCAATTTGTAGCGGAGGCAGGGGCGGCAATGGCGACGCGTGCGGTGAATCCAGCCCGGTCTGGGGCGCGTGGCAGCAACCGCACACCCGCGCCTGGCCGGTGGGCGCGCGCCTGGGATGCCGTGAAGGCGGCGGTTCAGCGCGCGTTGACGCTGCTGATGGCGGCCACGCTGGTGGTTGCTGCCGTGCTGCTGGTGGCGTTGCTGCTGAGCTATTCGCCGCTCGACCCTT
This sequence comes from Polymorphobacter sp., assembly GCA_049318305.1. GTDB lineage: Bacteria > Pseudomonadota > Alphaproteobacteria > Sphingomonadales > Sphingomonadaceae > Sandarakinorhabdus. The sequence continues at coordinate 2,186 of JBMOGO010000128.1, read as the reverse complement.
CGTTCAACAGCGTCACCGGCCGCGAGCCGACCAATGCGCTTGGCGTGGTCGGCAGTTATCTCTCGGATTTTCTGTTGCAGCTGGTCGGCTGGACGTCGCTGCTGTTCGCACCTGTGGTCGCGGTGGCGGGGGTCCGCCTGGCGCAGCAAGCGGATTTTGCGACACGCCGCGCCGTGCTCGCCACGCTCGGCGGCGTTGTCGCGCTCGCGGCGGCAGCGGGCGGCGTCGGGCTTGATGCGCTGGGCGCGCCGTCGGGTTTCGGCGGCGTCATCGGCTTGCTCGCCGGCAAGGCGGCGCTGGCGCTCGGCGAAACCGAAATGCTGCAGGGCGTGGCCGTCGGTTTGCTGGCGGCGGTCTTGCTGGTGCCGGCCGGGCTGGCACTGGTCGCCTGGGGCACCGGCATCGGCCTTGCCGATCTGCGTGGCCTCGGTCGGATCGGCGAGCTCTTCCAGCGTCATTCCGATGATGATGACGTGATAGCGGTGGCACCGCGCGCCGAGCGGCGCCGCGCCCAGCGCGAGGATGATACGCTCGTTGACGAACAACCCGCCGCGCCGCGCGCCGTCGTCGTCGAGCCGCAGGCGGCGCCGGCGCCCGGCAAGCGCGGCCAGAAGGAACGCCAGTCGGCGCTCGATCTTGGCGATGGCGCCGTATTGCCCAGCCTGTCGCTGCTGCGGCCGCCGCCATCCGGCCCGGTGCGCCGCGTCGATGCCGCCAGCCTGGAACAGAATGCCCGGCTGCTCGAAGGCGTGCTCGAAGATTTCGGCGTCCGCGGCCGCATCGGCGAAGTGCGCCCCGGCCCGGTCGTGACGATGTACGAACTGGAACCCGCCCCCGGCATCAAGGCATCGCGCGTCATCGGTCTTGCCGACGATATCGCCCGGTCGATGTCCGCCCTGTCGGCGCGCGTTGCGGTGGTGCCGGGCAAGAACGTCATCGGCATCGAACTGCCCAATCTGCAGCGCGAAATGGTCAGCCTGTCGGAACTGCTCGGCAGCCGCGCTTTTGAAGATCGCGGCGCCGTGCTGCCGCTGGTGCTCGGCAAGGATATCGCCGGCGAACCGGTCATCGCCGATCTGGCGCCGATGCCGCATTTGCTCATCGCCGGCACCACCGGCTCGGGCAAATCGGTCGGGCTCAACGCCATGATCCTGTCGCTGCTGTACCGGCTGACGCCGGCGCAGTGCCGGATGATCATGATCGATCCCAAGATGCTGGAATTGAACACCTATGATGGTATTCCGCATCTGCTGTCGCCGGTGGTCACCGACCCGCCCAAGGCCATCCGCGCGCTGAAATGGGCCGTCGAGCAGATGGAGGATCGTTATCGGCAGATGTCGACGATCAACGTCCGCAGCCTCGCCAATTTCAACCAGAAGGTGCTCGAATCAAAGGCCAGCGGCAAACCCTTCGTCCGCCGTTTCCAGAGCGGTTGGGACCCCGAGACCGAATTGCCGATCATCGAGGAGGAAATCCTCGAATTCGAAACGCTGCCGCTGATCGTCATTGTCGTCGACGAACTCGCCGACCTGATGATGACCGCCGGCAAGGAAGTCGAATTCCTCATCCAGCGCCTGGCGCAAAAGGCGCGCGCCGCGGGCATCCACCTCATCATGGCGACGCAGCGGCCGTCGGTCGATGTCATCACCGGCGTCATCAAGGCCAATCTGCCGACCCGCATCAGCTTCCAGGTCACCTCCAAGATCGATAGCCGCACCATCCTGGGCGAACAGGGCGCCGAACAATTGCTCGGCAAGGGCGACATGCTGTGGATGTCGGGCGGCAAGCAGGTCATTCGTGTCCATGGCCCGTTCGTCACCGACGACGAAGTCATTGCCGTCGCCGACCATTGGCGCCGCCAGGGCATGCCGTCCTATGTCGAAGCCGTCACCGAGGAACCCACCGATATTGACGGACAATGGGGCCTCGACGATGGCGGTGCTGCCCGCGTCGGCAGCGGCACCGCCGACGAGAAAGCCGACACCTATGCGCGCGCCATCGAGATCATCGCCGTGGCGCAAAAGGCCTCGACCAGCTACCTGCAACGCCAACTCAACGTCGGCTACAACAATGCCGCCAAGCTTATCGAGCGGATGGAAGCCGATGGCTTTGTCTCCAAGGCGGATCATGTCGGGCGGCGTGAAGTGCTGATCGATGAGAATGGACAGCGGCGGTAGGGGCCTCCG
>JBMOGO010000127.1:0-7702 GCA_049318305.1 Polymorphobacter sp. | reverse complement strand
GCATCAGCCCGACCCGCGGCAACAGCATGATCGGCGACGATTGACCGCGGGTTTTCCCTGCAACAAAACCCCGGCGCTTGTGGGCATCAAAGCCCCAGACGCCTGACAGCATCGCAGACGCCTTCGTAACGCGCCGAAATGTCATCGGCGAGATGGCGGTGCGTCGGGATGTAGAACAGCCCTTCATCAAGCCCTCGCAGCGTGATGGCGGCTGCCGTTTCCGGGCGGATGATGCCCATGGCGGCGGGCCATTTTTCGGGATCGGGGCCCAAGCCGTCAGCGGTCATGCCGGTATAGACCCCGCCGGGCAGCAGGATCGACACATCGAGCGGCTTGTTGCCGCCCTCGCATTCGCCGCGCAGCCATTCGGCCAGAACGAGAATGCCGTGCTTCGACGCGCCATAAAGGCCGAGGCCGAAGGTCTTGACCGCATGGGGGACGGAGAGCGAATTTTCGCTGCCGGTAATCATCAGGCGTCCGCGTCGGCCATCCGCCTCCAGCCGCGGCACCCAGGCTTGGACCATGCGAATGGCGGCGAACATGTTGACTTCGAACATCTCCGCCACGCGCGGCGCATCCAGGTCGGCTTTTATCAACCGCTTCGGCCCCGGCCCGCTGCCCATGCCGGCGTTCGAAAACACCACGTCCAGCCGCCCCGCCAACGCATAAGCCCGGTCGATCAAGCCTACCGCCGCGCCAGGCGCTGCCAGATCGACCACCAGCGCATCACCGCTGACCAGCCGCGCCGTTTCCGACACCCCTGCCGCATCGATATCGGCCGCGAGCACCCGCGCACCGCGCAGCGCCAGCGCCTGAGCAAGCGCCCGCCCGATTCCCGATGCGGCGCCGGTCACCAGCGCCACCTGCCCCTGATAGTCGATCATCCCCCCGCCTCCACCTGCAACCATAGGCGAAATGCCGCCATCGCCGGACGTTCGGCGCGGGACCGCAAGCGCGTCAACCAATAGTCGCCGACATCGACTGAAACCGCCGACAGCCTTTGCAGTCGTCCACTGGCCAGGTCGGCACCGAACATCGTTTCGGGCAACAGCGCAACGCCGCCACCGGACGCCGCTGCCGCCGCCAGCGCCAATGCCGAATCAAACACCGGTCCTTCCGCCTCCAACGGCGGCAGGCCGGCTGCGACGAACCACCGACGCCATTCGTCGGAGCGATACGACCGCAGCAACCGGCGCGGTTCATAGACTTCGGGCCCTGCCGCCATCGGCGTCAGCGCCGCCGCCATGACCTTGGTCGCCACCACCCCCGGCCAGCTGCCATCACCAAAGCGAATGGCTAGGTCCAACCCCTCGCCGGCCAGATCGACGCGATTGTTGTTCGTCAACACCCGCAAATCGATCTCCGGGTGCGCCGCAGCAAACCCCGCCAGTCGCGGCAACAGCCAGCAGGCGGCAAATGTCCCGACTGCCCCGATCGTCAGAACCGTGCGATAGCGACCGCGCTCAAAGCGATCGAGCGCGCCACTGATCGCGTCAAAGGCTTCGCTCAAGACCGGCATCAGGGCCGCGCCTTCATCGGTCAGCATCACGCCGCGCGGCAGGCGCCGGAACAGGGCAACCCCCAGCCGCGCCTCCAGCGCCTTGATCTGATGGCTCAACGCCGCCTGGCTGACGCACAATTCGATCGCGGCGCGGGTGAAGTTGAGATGCCGCGCCGACGCTTCAAAGGCGCGCAAGGCGTTGAGCGGCAGGTGCGGACGGTCCATGCCCGATATTATCAGAGCTAATGGCAGGCGTGAAGGATGCTCGCTTGTCTCCGCCAGCGCTGCGGCGGAAAACATATGTGCAGCCAGGAGACATTCGCCATGATGATCGAGACCGCCCTCAACCGCCGTGACTTCGCAGCGCTGGCAGCACTCCTCGCCGCCGCCCCGGTATTCGGCAGGTCGCCGGCCCCGCTCGATCTCGCGCCAGCCGTGCTCGCCGCGGAAAAAGCCGTCGGCGGCCGCATCGGGCTGGCGGTGCACGATACCGCCACCGGGCGCCGCTTCAGCCACCGCGGCGGCGAACGCTTTGCCATGGCGAGCACGTTCAAGATGCTTCTGGTCGCCGCCATCCTGGAACGCGTCGACAAGGGCGAGGATCGTCTTGATCGCGCCATTCTGGTCAAGGCCAGCGATATCCTCGACGTCTCGCCCGTGTCCAAAAAACATGTCGGCGGCACCGCGACGGTTACCGAACTGGCCGAAGCGACGATGATATACTCCGACAATACCGCCGCCAATCTTTTGCTGCCCGCCGTCGGTGGCCCGGCCGGCCTGACCGCCTTCCTTCGCCGCATCGGTGACAAGGTGACCCGGCTCGACCGGATGGAGCCAATGATGAGCGAGGCCAAGCCCGGCGACCCGCGCGACACCACCAGCCCGGATGCCGTGCTCGCCACCTGGCAACGTATCCTGCTCGGCACCGTGCTCAGCCCCGCCAGCCGCGCGCTGCTCACCGGCTGGCTGGTCGCCAACACCACCGGCGACACGCGACTGCGCGCCGGCCTTCCAAGAGGCTGGAAAGTCGGTGACAAGACCGGCACCGGCGCCAACGGCCATGTCAACGACATCGCCATCATCTGGCCGGCTCGTGCCACGACGGGGCCGCTGTTCATCGCCAGCTTCGTCCATGGCACGGCGGCGCCCGACACGCTCTACAAGGCCCATGCCGATCTGGCGCGAGCGATTGCAGCGGCAATCTAGCAGCCAACATTCGCTTGACCCCCCGCCAAACGACCCTATGCACGGCGGCTGGCCACGCGGTCCCAACGCCGCGCGAGCTCTCTGTAAGGAGAGAATATGACTAGCAAACCTATCGCGCTGACCCCCGTGCGCGCAGCGCACAAGCCTTTGTCGAAACCAACGCGCGCGCATTTTTCGTCCGGCCCTTGTGCCAAGCGTCCCGGCTGGGAAGCCTCACAACTCGCTACCGAATCGCTCGGCCGCTCACACCGGTCCAAGATCGGCAAGACGCGCCTGAAACTCTCCATCGATTTGACGCGCGAGATCCTGAACGTCCCCAGCACCCATCGCATCGGTATGGTCCCGGCGTCGGACACCGGTGCCTATGAAATGGCGATGTGGAGCCTGCTCGGCGCCCGTCCGGCCACAATGATCGCCTGGGAAAGCTTTGGCGAAGGCTGGGTGACCGATGCTGTCAAGCAACTCAAGCTCGATGCCGATGTCGTCACCGCGCCCTATGGCGAACTGCCCGACCTGACCCGCATCGACCAGAGCCGCGACATCTGCTTCACTTGGAACGGCACTACTTCGGGCGTCCGCGTGCCGAACGGCGACTGGATCCGCGACGACCGCGAAGGCCTCAACCTTGTCGATGCGACCTCAGGCGTGTTCGCGCAGGACATTCCCTGGGCCAAGGTCGATGTGCTGACCTACAGCTGGCAGAAAGTCCTCGGCGGCGAAGGCGGCCACGGTGTGCTCATCCTCGGGCCCCGGGCTGTCGAACGGCTGGAAAGCTATACCCCGGCGTGGCCGCTGCCCAAGATCTTCCGGCTGACGCAAAAGGGCAAGCTGATCGAGGGCATCTTCACCGGCGAGACCATCAACACGCCGTCGATGCTCGCGGTTGAGGACTATATCGACGCGCTGGAGTGGTCGAAGCACATCGGCGGCCTGCCCGAACTGATGGCGCGTGCCGACGCCAATGCGACAGCGCTGAACGACTGGGTCGAACGCACACCTTGGATCGAGAATCTCGCCAAGGTGCCGGCAACACGGTCGAACACCAGCGTCTGCCTGACCCTGCCAGGCACCTCCGAAGACCAGGTCAAGGCGCTGGTATCGCTGCTCGACAAGGAAGGCGCCGCCTATGACATCGGCGCTTATCGCGACGCGCCTCCTGGCCTGCGCATCTGGTGCGGCGCCACGGTGGACACCGCGGACGTCATCACGCTGACGCACTGGCTCGAATGGGCCCATGCGCAGGTGACCGCCTGATTCTTCTCCCCCTCCCTGCAAGGGAGGGGGTCGGGGGTAGGGTTCGCGCCGCCAAGCGCCACCTCCCCTCGCAACACACCCTCCCCCCCAGCCCCCTCCCTTGCAGGGAGGGGGAGCGAAGGAAGCAAAATGCCCAAAGTCCTTATCTCCGACCAGATGTCCCCCAAGGCCGCCGAAATCTTCCGCGCTCGCGGCATCGAAGTCGATGAAATCACCGGGCTCTCCAAGGATGAGCTGATCAAGATCATCGGCAACTACGATGGGCTCGCCGTGCGCAGCGCCACCAAGGCGACCAAGGACGTGATCGCCGCCGCGACCAATTTGAAAGTCATCGGCCGCGCCGGCATCGGGGTCGACAATGTCGATATCCCCGCCGCATCCGGAGCCGGCATCGTCGTGATGAACACCCCGTTCGGCAACAGCATCACCACCGCCGAACACGCCATTGCGCTGATGTTCGCGCTCGCGCGCCAGCTTCCCGAAGCCGATGCCTCGACCCAGGCCGGCAAATGGGAGAAGAACCGCTTCATGGGGGTCGAACTGACCGCCAAGACTCTCGGCCTCATCGGCGCCGGCAACATCGGCAGCATCGTTGCCGATCGCGCGCTCGGCCTGAAGATGAAGGTCATCGCCTTCGATCCGTTCCTGACGCCGGAACGCGCCGAGCACATGGGCGTGACCAAGGTGACGCTCGATGAACTGCTGGCCCAGGCCGATTTCATCACGCTGCACACGCCGCTGACCGACAGTACAAGGAACATTCTGTCCGCCGAAAACCTTGCCAAGACCAAGCCCGGCATCCGCATCATCAACTGCGCGCGCGGCGGCCTGATCGACGAAGCGGCGTTGAAGGCAGGCCTCGATTCCGGCCACATCGGCGGCGCGGCCCTCGATGTGTTCGTGGACGAACCCGCCAAGGCCAGCCCGTTGTTCGGCACCCCCAACTTCATTTCGACGCCGCATCTTGGTGCCAGCACCGATGAAGCCCAGGTCAATGTCGCCATCCAGGTCGCCGAACAGATGGCCGATTTCTTGCTGACCGGCGGCGTCACCAACGCCCTCAACGTCCCCTCATTGAGCGCCGAGGAAGCGCCGCGCCTGCGCCCATATATGCAGCTGGCGGAACGGCTCGGTTCGCTGGTCGGGCAGCTGGTCACCGATGGCATCAGCGCGGTGAAGGTCGAAGTCGAGGGCGCCGCTGCCCAGCTCAACATCAAGCCGATCACTGCCGCGGTACTGGCGGGCTTGATGCGTACCCACAGCGATACCGTCAACATGGTCAACGCGCCGTATCTGGCGCGTGAACGCAACATCGAGATCGCTGAAGTCCGCCACGACCGCGAGACCGATTACCACACGCTGGTCCGCGTCACCGTGAGCACGCCGAATGGCGATCGCAGCGTCGCCGGCACGTTGTTCGGCATGACCAAGCCGCGACTGACCGAGATTTTCGGCATCACCGTCGAGGCCGATCTGAACGGCCGGATGTTGTACATCGTCAACGAGGACAAGCCGGGCTTCATCGGGCGTCTGGGTGGCGCGCTGGGTGAAGCCGGTGTCAACATCGGCACCTTTCACCTTGGCCGCCGCGACGAAGGCAGCGAAGCCGTGCTGCTGCTCTCCGTCGACGAGGCGATCCCCGATCCGCTGCTGGCGAGCATCTGCCAGTTGCCGGGCGTGAAGACGGTGAAGGCACTGGTGTTCGCATGAGGAAAACCCTCTCCCGTTCTGGGAGAGGGCGACTCGCCGCGCTTGCGGCGAGCGGGGTGAGGGTGCTTTAGCGACGGCGATGACAATCAGGACCCCTCACCCTCCCACCGCGAAGCCGCGGCAGGCCCCTCACTCGCCCCGAACGGGAGAGGGGTGTTGATCCCCCCCGGGCTCCTCCCCGAAGGCCTGCGCGATCGCCTGCCGCCACAAGCCGAAGCCACCGCCGCGCTGGTGCGCAGCCTGACCGCCAGCTTTGCCGGTTACGGCTATGAACGCGTTCAGGCCCCGCTCGTCGAGTATGAGGAATCGCTCGGCTCACGCCTTGGCGGTACTGCCCGGCGAGAACTGCTGCGCTTCACCGATCCGGTCAGCCAGCACACCCTTGCCCTGCGGTCGGACATTACCGGCCAGGTTGGCCGCATCGCCGTAACCCGGCTGGCCGACGCGGCGCGCCCGCTGCGGCTCAGCTATGCCGGCCCGGTCTTGCGGGTGCGCGGCACCCAGCTCAGCCCGGAACGCGAAAGCGTCCAAGTCGGCGTCGAACTGATCGGCAGCGACAGCGCCCAGGCCGCGGGCGAAGTCATCGCGCTGGCGGTCGAGGCACTGTCCGCAACGGGGCTGAGCGGCCTGTCGCTCGATATCACCATGCCGACTTTGGTCGCCGATCTCGCCGCCGCCGGCTGGTCGCTCGGCCGCGCCAGCCTTGAACAGGTGCAGGCGCTGCTCGATGGCAAGGATGTCGGCGGGCTGCATGCGCTCGGTGCCCAGGCGTTCGAGCCATTGATCGTCGCCGCTGGCCCGGCCGACGCTGCGCTGTCCCGCTTGCAGTCGCTGGCGCTGCCGACGCTGGTGCGGGACCGGCTGGCCGCGATTGCAACGCTAATCGATGGCCTCGCCGGCATCGCTGTCACGCTCGATCCGACCGAACGCCATGGTTTTGAATATCAGACCTGGATCGGCTTCTCGCTGTTCGGCGCCGGCATTTCCGGCGAAACCGGGCGCGGCGGTGCCTATGCCATCATGCGCCCCGATGGCAGCACCGAACCGGCGATCGGCTTTTCGCTCTATGTCGACGGCCTGGTCGATGCCGGATTGGGCATCACCGACCCACGCCGCATCCTGCTGCCTGCCGGCACAGACCCTGGCATTGCGGCTCGGCTACGCGCTGACGGCTGGTCAACGGTGGCGGCGTTCGATGCCGATGCGAGCCCTGCGGATTTTCGCTGCACCCATGTCTGGAATGGCGTAGAGGCGGCGGCGATCTAACGACCCCTCTCCCGACATTCCCCACCCCCGACCCCTCCTGCAAGCGGGGGGAGCAGGAAGCAGACCATGCCCAACGTTACGGTAATCGGCGCCCAATGGGGCGATGAAGGCAAAGGCAAGATCGTCGACTGGCTGTCGGAACGCGCCGATGTCGTCGTGCGCTTCCAGGGTGGTCATAACGCCGGCCACACGCTGGTCGTCGGCAGCAACACCTACAAGCTCAGCCTGTTGCCCAGCGGCATCGTCCGCGGCACCTTGTCGATCATCGGCAATGGCGTGGTGTTCGACCCCTGGCATTTTCGCGACGAAGTCGCGCGCATTTCGGCGATGGGCGTCGCCATAACACCGCAGAACCTGCACGTTTCCGATCAGTGCCCGCTCATCCTGCCGCTGCACAGCGACCTTGATGGCGCCCGCGAGGATGCGTCGGGCGCCGGCAAGATCGGGACAACGAGGCGCGGCATCGGCCCGGCCTACGAAGACAAGGCCGGCCGGCGGGCACTGCGCGTCTGCGATCTGGCACATCTGGATGACATCGGCCCGCAACTCGACCGGCTGCTGGCGCACCACAACGCGCTGCGCACCGGTTTCGGCATGCCGCCGGTCGATCGCGAGGCGCTGATCGCCAAGCTCCACGATATCGCGCCCTCCGTACTGCCCTTCGTCAAGCCGGTGTGGACGACCCTGCGCGATGCCAAGGCCAGCCGCCGCCGCATCCTGTTCGAAGGCGCGCAGGGCGTGCTGCTCGATGTCGATCACGGCACC
>JBMOGO010000126.1:0-8028 GCA_049318305.1 Polymorphobacter sp. | reverse complement strand
ACCGCCTCGCCGGCCGGTCTGGCGCGAGTCCGCGGCGTAGCTGCGCTACGCTGCGGCCGCGCTCAGACCCACCCCTCCAGCACCTGATCCGGCGGCCGATGCCCATCCGCCCACACCCGGATATTGGCGATCACCTTTTCACCCATCGCCTGGCGGCCCTCGAAGGTTGCGCTGCCCATGTGCGGAATGAGGACAACGCCGGGCAGGTCCATCAGGCGCGGATCTATCGCCGGTTCGTTTTCGAACACATCGAGGCCGGCGCCGGCAATCTTGCCGGCGGCGAGCGCCTCGCACAGGGCGTTTTCATCGACGATTTCGCCGCGCGCTGCGTTGATCAGATAGGCCTGGCGCTGCATCAGCCCGAATTGCTTGGCGCCGATCAGGTGATGCGTGTCGGTTGTGTGCGGGCAGTTGATGGTGATGATGTCCACCCGTGCCAGCATCGCGTCCAGATTGTCCCACCAGGTCGCTTCCAGTTCGCCTTCGACTTCGGCGGGCAGGCGGTGGCGGTTATGGTAATGCACCGTCAGCCCGAACCCGCGGGCGCGGGTGGCGACGGCGCGGCCGATGCGGCCCATGCCGATGATGCCGAGTCGTTTGCCGGTGATGCGGTGGCCGAGCATGCCGGTGGGCGTCCAGCCGCGCCATTCGCCGGCGCGCACCAGTTTTTCACCTTCCGCCAGCCGGCGCGGCACGCTGAGAATCAGCGCCATCACCATGTCGGCGGTATCGTCGGTGAGCACGCCCGGCGTGTTGGTGACGACAACCTTGGCGGCGCGGGCGGCCGCCATGTCGATATGATCGGTGCCGACGCCGTAATTTGCCAGCAACTTCAAACGCCCGGTGCTGCTGGCGGCAGAAAATACCGCGGCGTCGATTTCGTCGGTGACGGTGCCGACGAGCACATCGCAGCGCTGCGCCGCATCGGCGAGCTCCGCCTGTGTCAGTGCGACGTCGTTCAGGTTCAATTCGACATCGAAGAGTTCGGCCATGCGGGTTTCCACCGCCTGCGGCAGCCGCCGTGTGACGATCACCTTGGGGCGCGGGCGAGCAGAGCGTGCAATAGCCATGCACAAAGGGTTGCCCCGCGCCGCCGGGTGCGTCAAGACGCAGATGTGCGCAAATCACCCACCCTATGCATTTCGGTCGCCGTCATGGTGTCCGCTGGCCTTTCGGTGCCAGCGCTGGCGCAGGAACGTGCCGATGGCACCACCAATTATCCGGTGCCGCGTTTTGTTTCGCTGAAATCCAATTCGGCGATGCTGCGCACCGGGCCCGATGACCGGCGCTTTCCGATCCAGTGGGAATACAAGCGCCGCGGTTTGCCGATGGAGGTGATCCGCGAATATGGCATCTGGCGGCAGGTGCGCGACCCCGATGGCACCATCGGCTGGATGAACAAATCGCTGTTGACCGGGGAACGCACCGGTTTCGTGACCGGCAGCACGCGAACGCTGTTCACCTCCCCCGACCTGCAATCGCGCGTCGCCTGGCGCATCGAGCCGGGCACGGTGGTAACGATCACCCTGTGCGAGAATGTCTGGTGCCGCGTGTCGAACGGCGGCCGGTCGGGCTACATCCTGCGCAACCAGATATGGGGCACGTACCCGAATGAGGCGATTGGCGGGTAAACGGCCGCGACAACCGGGCCGGGCGCTTACTTCGCCTCGCGCCGGATCTTGATGATCCGGCCATCGGGCGCCTTGAGCAACGCGGCGCCGGTCGCATCGAACGTGACGCTGCGCACCGCCTCCAGGGTTTTCAGGAATTTCTGTTCGGTGTCCATCAATGCCGGCGGGCACATCATCATCGTCGATGCCAGCGGGCCGAGCACCAGGCCCGCGCCATCCTGTTTCCAGCCGCCCTTGAAACGATTGCACGCTGACTTGCCATAAACGGCGCTGGTGTCCTGGTCGCCGGGGTCGAACGTGATATCGACACGGGCATTGTCGATGACGCCGCCGCCGTTGATATCCTCGACCAGCCAGGGGCCGCCCTCCAGCGATCCTGTCACGGCGGGGGGTTCACCTTTGACCAATGCGACCTCCTTTGCGCAGCTTGTCAGCGCCAGTGCGGCGGCCAGGGCAACAATTGCGGTTTTCATCGGGCTTCCTCCGTGGTGGGCACCGGGGCGCTGCGCTTCATATCTGCAATCAGGTCGATCATCGGCTGCTGGCTGACCCGGATCGAGCCGCTGCGCGGCCGGTCGAGATCAAGGATCAGCACGATCGTCATCGCCAGCAGTGTGAACAATAACGTCGTCGCCGCCCGGTGATGGGTGCCGAACGCCGCCATGACATAGCCGAGCAGAAACGCCGACACCACGGCGTAGGTGACCAGCATCCCGATTACCCGTTCCGGCACCCGCGCATCGAGGGCGGTTTCGCGCGTCGTCGCGATATCGATGACGCTGTTGATTGAATCGATCAGCGCGGCGCCTTGCGCCGTGGTGCGGATCGGCGCGCTGGCCGCCGTCGCCAGCGCCCAGATCTCACCCCGCATGATGGCGCCGCGGCCTTGCACCTTGTCGATCGCCGCTTCGCTTTCACCGGCGGCGACCATCGCCAGCCGGGTTTCGGCATAGCCCGCCAGGCGGGCCTGCAACGCCGCGCCCGCCGGGGTTTCGACCAGCCCGGCGCGTAGCCAGGCGGTGCCGATATCATTGGCTTCGGCCACCACCAGCCCACGGCGTTCGTCATACCGGCCAAGCGCCATCGAAAAGGTGAAGCCGAGCAGCAGCGCCAGCAGCAACAGCGCGGTGGACAGCACCTGGCCTTCGTCGCCGGTCTCGCCGGATTCGCCGCGCCCGCCAAAGCGCCGGTGGGCGAGATAGCCCAGTTCGGCCGCGAGCACGAAGCCCGCGAGCAGCAGGACCGCGATCAGCCAGAGCGGCAGTTCGCTCATGCCTTGCGGGCCGCTTTCAATTCGTCACGAATTTCGGCGAGCAGGGCTTCCGAAGGCGTTGGGCCGGGCGCCGGCGCAGCCTCGGCGGGCTTCACCAGCTTGTTGGCGGCGCGCACCAGCTGGAAGATGACAAAGGCGATAATGAGGAAATTGAGCACCGTGGTCAGGAACTTGCCATAGCCGAACAGCGGCGCGCCGGCCTTTTTCAGAGCCGCATAATCGGTGAGTGCGCCGGTGTAGCCGGCCGGTACGTCGCCGAGCAGGATGAACTGGCTCGAAAAATCCGCGCCGCCGGTGACAAGGCCGATGACCGGCATGATGAGATCGTCGGTCAACGACGTGATGATGCCCCCGAACGCCGCGCCGATGATGACCGCGACCGCGAGATCGAGCACGTTGCCGCGCATTACGAACGCCTTGAATTCCTGAAACATGCGGGACACCCCTTTTGCAACCGCTGAACTGTCACTATCTACGCTATTAGCGGCGATTGTGACAGGCCCGGAATTGGTCCGGCCACACATCGAATTGCAAGGTTTTTCAAGCCGTCCACTCGTCTTGCGGGCGGACATCACAGGGGACAGCAACGATGAAGAGCAATGCCACCCGTTTCGCACTGATCGGCGCCATGGCGCTGGGCCTGTCGGCCTGCGGCGTCAATTCGATCCCGACCAAGGAAGAGGCCGTGAAGGCCAAATGGGGCGATGTCGAAAACCAGTATCAGCGCCGCGCCGACCTGATCCCCAACCTGGTCGCCACGGTGAAGGGTTTTGCCGCGCAGGAAAAGGACGTGCTGGAGGCGGTGACCAAGGCGCGCGCCAGCGCAACCCAGGTGACCGTCGACCCGACCAAGCTGTCGGATCCTGCCCAAATGGCGGCGTTCGAACAGGCGCAAGGTCAGGTCGGCAGCGCGCTCGGTCGGCTGTTGGTGACAGTGGAAAAATACCCTGAACTCAAGTCGAACGAGAATTTTCTTCAGCTCCAGTCTCAGCTGGAAGGCACTGAAAACCGTATCACCGTGGCGCGCCGCGATTACAACGAGGCGGTGCAGTCGTATAATACCGAAATCCGCACCTTCCCGTCGTTGATCGCCGCCAAGGTGATTTACGGCAGCCAGCCGATCGCACCGTTCAAGGCGACGACCGCCAACGCCAACACGGCGCCCACGGTCGCATTCTGAACCGGCAGCCCCGGCGCGGCGACGCGTCGGGGCCTGCCACAACGGCCGAAGGGATAGACCCGCTGATGGACTCCGGGCGACACGACCGGACCCGCATTACCCGCAACCACCGCATCACGGCGCGGCTGGGGCTGGTCGCTTATGCCCTGGCGGCGTTGCTGATGGTGGTGTCGCTGGCGTTTCCAGCCGGCGCAGCGCCGGCGTTTCCGCCGCTGACCGGGCGCGTGACCGATGCGGCCGGGATCTTGCCCGCTGAGACGGTGGCGACGCTGGAAGCGCGGTTGAAGGCGCTGGAAGACACGACGACGGTACAGCTTGTCGTGGCGACGGTGCCTGACTTGCAGGACCTGGAAATCGACGAATACGGCTATCAGCTTGGCCGCAGCTGGGGCATCGGCCAGAAGGGCCAGAACAATGGCGCGATCCTGCTGGTGGCGCCCAATCAGCGCAAGGTGCGCATCGAAGTTGGCTATGGCCTGGAAGGCGTCCTGACCGATGCGATGACCTCGCAGATCATCCGGCGCAACATCATCCCCTATTTCAAGGCCGGCGACATGGCCGGTGGCGTCGCGTCGGGCACCGATGCGCTGGTCAAGTTGCTCGAATTGCCGCCAGAGGAGCGTGCCAAGGTGGCGCAGGCCGCAGCGGCAAGTGGCGGCGGTGGCGGCGATGGCGGCGGCGGGCTGGGCACGATCGTCTGGCTGATCATCATCATCGTCTGGATCATCGTTTCGGTGGCACGGCAGAAGCGCGGCCGCGGCGTCGGCCCGGTCATCGTGTGGGGTCCCGGCCTCGGCGGCTGGGGCGGTGGCGGCGGTGGCGGCTGGGGTGGCGGCGGCGGTGGGTTTGGCGGCGGAGGCGGCGGCTTCGGCGGCGGCGGTTCGTCGGGGAGCTGGTGATGCTGTTTTCAAGCGTCGACAAAGACCGCGTCAGCGCGGCAATCGCGGCGGCCGAAAGCCGGACTGCCGGGGAAATCGTCGTCATCATTTCGGCGGAACCGCAGCGGTATCCGACGACGGCGCTCAGCGTCGCGGCACTGCTGGCGCTGTCGGCGCCGCTGCTGGCGGTGCTCGCCGGCTGGGCGCCGGCCGACCTGTTTCCGGATTGGGATGCGGTTGACCCGGCCATCGGCGTGGTGCGCGGCTTTGAAGCGTTCGTGGCGGTGCAGGCGTTGTTGTTCACCGGCGTGCTGGCGCTGCTGTACTATACATCGCTCGGCCGCCGCCTGACGCCATCAGGCCTGCGCCGCGACCGCGTCCACCGCGCTGCCCTGACCCAGTTCAAGGCCCGCGGCCTCCAGGCCACCGAAGGTCGTACCGGCGTGCTGATCTATGTCGACGAACCCGAACATATCGCCGAAGTGATTGCCGACACCGCGGTGTTCGCCAAGGTCGCGCCCGACCATTGGGGCGAAACCATCGCCGCGCTAACCAGCGGTATCAAGGCCGGCAGGCCCGCCGATGGCATGGTCGCGGCGATCGGTCTGGCCGGCGACGTGCTCGCGGCACACTTCCCACCGGTGGCGGACGATGTGAACGAGCTGCCGGACCATCTGATCGAGATTTGAGGGCAGGGTCGCCGGAGCGCTCCACCCGGCTGCGATCGCGGCGTGTCGGCTTTCTTCCGGTGCAGGTCACCTGCCGGTGATCCAGACGCGGTGCCGTGCTACTTCCGCGCCCGGGGATCGGTTTCGAACAGGCTGGCGAGCTGGTCGATGATGGTGCCGCCCAATTGTTCGGCGTCCATGATGGTGACGGCCTTGGCGTAGTAGCGCGTCACGTCATGGCCGATGCCGATGGCGATGAGTTCGACCGGCGATCGGCCTTCGATGTGGCGGATGACCTGGCGGAGGTGGCGTTCGAGATAATTGCCGGTGTTGACCGACAGCGTGGAGTCGTCGACCGGCGCGCCGTCTGAAATCACCATCAGGATGCGGCGGTCCTCGCGGCGGCCGAGCAGGCGATCATGCGCCCAGAGCAGCGCCTCGCCGTCGATATTTTCCTTCAAAAGGCCTTCGCGCATCATCAGGCCGAGGTTCTTGCGCGCCCGGCGCCAGGGGGCGTCGGCCTGTTTGTAGATGATGTGGCGCAGGTCGTTGAGACGACCGGGTTTGACCGGGCGGCCATCGGCGAGCCATTTTTCGCGCGCCTGCCCGCCCTTCCAGGCGCGGGTGGTGAAGCCCAGGATCTCGGTCTTTACGGCGCAGCGTTCCAGCGTGCGCGCCAGGATATCGGCGCAGATCGCGGCGATGGAGATGGGGCGGCCGCGCATCGAGCCGCTGTTGTCAATGAGCAGCGTCACCACCGTATCGCGGAATTTGGTATCCTGTTCGACCTTGTAGCTGAGCGCGTAGGTCGGGTTGGTGATGATGCGGCCGAGGCGCGCGGCATCGAGAATGCCTTCCTCCTGGTCGAAATCCCAGCTGCGGTTCTGCTGCGCCATCAGTCGCCGCTGCAAGCGGTTGGCGAGCTTGGTCACCGCGGATTGCAGCGGCACCAGCTGCTGATCGAGATAGGCGCGCAGGCGGGTCAGCTCTTCGGGATCGCAGAGTTCCTCGGCGCCGATGATCTCGTCATGGGCGCGGGTATAGGCCTTGTAGTCGAAATCCGGCGGCAGGTCCGACATCGGCAGGCTGGGCCGCCACGGGGTCATGCCCTCCTGACCCTCCTCGCCCATTTCGGCATCGGAGACGGCTTCGCTGTCCATTTCGACGTCGCGGGTTTCGGTCGATTCGGAATCGTCCTGCGATTCTTCGGCGCGGGTTTCGGTGCTTTGTTCGTCACCGCCCGAATCCTGCTCGGCTTCCTCGCCTTCGTCGCCGGGCTGTTCGTCGTCCTGCTGGTCCTCGCTGTCGTCCGACTGTTCGGGGTCGGCATCGGGGTCGGCACCAAGGCCGAGATCGGACAGGACGCGGCGCATGACCTGGGCGAAGGCGGCCTGGTCGCCTTGCGCGGCGACAAGGTCGTCGAGGTGGCTGCCGGCGGCGGCTTCGATATCATAGCGGACGAGATCGACCGCGGCTTCGGCGATCTTCGGCGGCGCGGCGCCGGTGAGGCGTTCGCGGACCAATAGCCCGAGCGCGGTCGCCATCGGCACTTCATCGGCGCTGCGGGCGCGCACGATCGGATCGGCGCGCACGCGCATTTCGGTCATGCGATCAAGGTTTTTGGCAACACCGGCGAGTTCGCTGCTGCCGATGGCCTCGACCCGTGCCTGTTCGAC
Source organism: Polymorphobacter sp. (assembly GCA_049318305.1). Classification (GTDB taxonomy): domain Bacteria; phylum Pseudomonadota; class Alphaproteobacteria; order Sphingomonadales; family Sphingomonadaceae; genus Sandarakinorhabdus. The sequence goes on along the minus strand of JBMOGO010000126.1, from coordinate 722 downwards.
GGCGTTCCAGATGTCGCGCGCGACGCCGGCATCGGGCTGGTCGACATTGTGGAGTTTCGGGTCGTGGTGGAGGCGGCGCAGCGCGAACGAATCGGCCCAGCCGCGGACTTCGGCGACCTGTTCGGGCGGCATGGCACGCCCCGGCTGCGGCACGCGCGCCTGATCGCCGAAGCAAGACGGCTTGTCGGCGGTAAAGGCCAGTTCGACGCCAGGCGCATGGCCGAGCGCGCGCAGCGTCGCGGCTACGGCCTGACGGAAGTCTTCGATAGGGTTTTCGGGGGCGGGCATGGCTGGTGCCGGCGTTACTTCCGCGCCTTCACGGCGACCGACTCCGGCAGCTCCTCACCGAACACCCGCTGGTAATACTCCGCCACGATGCCGCGTTCGGCTTCGTCGCATTTGTTGAGGAACGACAAGCGGAATGCAAAGCCGATATTGCCCTGGAAGATCGTTGCATTCTGCGCCCAGGTGATAACGGTGCGGGGTGACATGACGGTCGAAATATCGCCGCCGATGAAACCGGCCCGGGTCATGTCAGCGACGCGCACCATGTTGGCGACCTGCTTGCGGCCGACGTCTGTGTCGAAATCCTTGCACTTGGCGATGACAATGGCGGTTTCGGTATGGTGCGGCAGGTAGTTGAGCGTCGTTACGATGTTCCAGCGGTCCATCTGGCCCTGGTTGATCTGCTGGGTGCCATGGTACAGCCCGGTGGTGTCGCC
>JBMOGO010000125.1:0-8080 GCA_049318305.1 Polymorphobacter sp. | reverse complement strand
GGGCGGGCCGCGGGCTGGTGCCGTCCTTCGGCGAAACACTCTACGTCGGTTCTGACTCGCCGACTTCGTAAAGTCGCAGGTTGCGATCGGAAATTTCCAGCCCGGCCCAGTGTGCCCGCCACGCCGCGATATGGTTCGACCGGAAATGCGCCTGCAGATGCGCGCGCGTGTCCCACAACTCGTTGATATGCATCAGGCCGGGGTCAAGCACGTCCTCGGAATAGCTGTATTCCAGGCAGCCGGCTTCAGCACGGCTGGCTTCGATCATCGCGCGCATCGCCGGCCGGGCGCGCGCCAGCATGGCAGCGGGCAGCCGAATTGTTCCGGTTATCAGCAACATCTTCCATCCACCCCCGGTTGTGTCATGCGACCCCGGATTTTTCCGGTAGTGTAGCGCGTGTGACATCGCTTGAACAACGCCCGACAATCGGCGAAGGACGTTCCATGCTTGCCCGCCTCTATCAACGTCCCAAATCCGCCATGCAGTCGGGCCGTGCCCGCACCGGCGAATGGCTGCTCGAGGTAGAACGCGATGAACCGCAGCGGCCGGACCCGTTGACCGGCTGGCCGGGCTCCGGCGCGACCGAAACCCAGGTGCAGTTGCGCTTTGCCACGCAGGAGGCGGCGCTGGCCTATGCTGCGGCAAACGACCTGCAGGTCGAAATCGTGACACTGGGGCCGCGCACGCTCAAGTTGCAGGCCTACGCCGACAATTTTCGCTAGGCTCCGGCCTGCGTATCCGCTGGTCGCGGCGGCCTGACCGGGCTAGGCTGGCCCATGCCGTTCAGCGTTTTCGACCTTTTCAAGATCGGCGTCGGGCCGTCTTCATCCCATACCATGGGACCGATGACCGCCGCCGCCGATTTTGCCGCGCGCGTTGCACCTTTGGCGCCCGCGCGCGTGGTTGCAGAACTGTTCGGCAGCCTCGCACTCACCGGCAAGGGCCATGCCACCGACAGCGCGGTCATCCTGGGGCTGTGCGGCGAACGCCCCGAAACGCTGTGTCCCGATCATGCCGCCGCGCTGGTCGCCCAGGTGCGCGCGTGCGGCCGCCTGCCATCGGGCACGGGCTTTGATGAAGCAAGTGACGTGCTCTGGCACCAGCGCCGCCGGCTGTCGCACCACAGCAACGGCATGATCTTCACGGCTTATGCCGCCGATGGCAGCGTGGTGCACACCGAAACGGCCTATTCGGTAGGCGGCGGCGCGGTGGTGGGGGAGGCGGAGATCGCGCGCAATGCGCCGCCAGCGCCGCTGCGCGACTTGCCGTACCCCTATTTCAGCGGTGATGAACTCCTCGCCCGCGCCGATGCGGCGGGGCTCGACATTGCCGATCTGGCGCTCGCCAACGAAACCGCGACGCTGCCCGAAGCCGAGGTGCGCCGCCGCCTTGCCGCCATCCGCGCGGCGATGGCGGATTGCATCGACCGCGGCTGCCGGACCGGCGGGGAACTGCCCGGCGGCCTGAAAGTCGTGCGCCGCGCCCCGGTGTTCCTTGCCCGGCTGCGCGACCGGCAGGAACGCGCGCTCGCCGACCCCCTGTCGGTGCTCGACTGGGTCAATCTATGGGCACTGGCGGTCAACGAGGAGAATCCCGCCGGCGGCCGGGTGGTGACCGCGCCGACCAATGGCGCTGCCGGTATCGTGCCGGCCGTGCTGCGCTATTATGAACGCTTCGCGCCGGGGGCATCGGTTGATGGTGCCGATCGCTTCCTGCTGGTCGCGGCGGCAATCGGCGCGCTGTTCAAGGCCAATGCCTCGATTTCCGGCGCGGAAGTCGGCTGCCAGGGCGAAGTCGGTGTTGCGTGCTCGATGGCAGCGGCGGGGCTGACAGCGGCGCTGGGCGGCAGCAACGGCCAGGTCGAGAACGCCGCCGAAATCGGCATGGAGCATAATCTCGGGCTGACCTGCGATCCCGTCGGCGGGCTGGTCCAGGTGCCGTGTATTGAACGCAACGCCGTCGGCGCGGTGAAGGCCATCGAAGCGTCGCGGCTGGCGATGCTCGGCGACGGCAGCCACCGGGTCAGCCTCGATCAGGTGATCGAAACCATGCGCAAGACCGGCGCCGACATGGGTGAAAAGTACAAGGAAACCTCGCTGGGCGGTCTCGCCGTGAACGTTGTCGCCTGCTGAAGAGGCCTGTCATCCGGCGGCACCGCCGCAACGCGCTTGCCAAGACGAATGAGATAACATATCAACGCGGCATGACGCAGCGCATCTCCAGCTTTCTCGACAAGTCGGCGATGACTCTGTCGGGCTTGTGCCTGGTGCATTGCCTTGCCGGCTCGTTGCTGCTGACGGTGTTTGCTGCTTCCAGTGGCTGGCTGGGGCATAATGTCCATCTTGTCGGGCTGTTGCTCGCCTTGCCGCTGGCGGCGATCGCGCTGTGGAGGGGGGTGCGGGTGCATGGCCGCATCGGCGTGGCGGTGCTTGGGGTTGCCGGCATCGCCTTGATGGCGGCATCGCTGCTCATCGGCCATGGCGGCACCGGTGAAATCCTGCTGTCGATCATTGGGGTCAGCCTGCTCGCCGCGGCGCATCTGTGGAACCTGCGCGCTTCGCGCGTTTGACACAGCCTGCGCGTTTGACGCCGGTTGCGCCGACGCCGGTGAACGCCGATATTGGCAGCATGGCGACCCTCCACGATCATGACCATGCACTGCGCAGCGGTGCCGCGCTCAACCAGGCTGCCGAGCGCGCACTGGTTGGGGCCGGAGAACAATGGACCGCGATGCGCGCCGCGGTGTTTGCCGCGCTGTCGGCCTTCGACAAACCGGCCAGCGCCTATGACGTGACCGATGCGGTTTCGGCGGCGCAGGGCCGGCGCGTGGCGGCGAACAGCGTCTATCGTATCCTCGATCTGTTCGTAGCCAACAATGTCGCGATGCGCGTCGAAAGCGCCAACGCCTATCTGGCGAACGCGCATCCGGGGTGCCTGCACGACTGTATTTTTCTCGTCTGCGATGCCTGCGGCGGCGCGACCCATGTCGATGACGATCAACTGTCGCTGCGGATCCGCGATACCGCCCGCGCCGCCGGTTTTCGCCCCGAAAAGCCGGTGATCGAGGTGCGTGGCCGCTGCGCCGCGTGCAGTTGAACACAGCACAGGGGTTGCGACGCGTCGCATCGACAGCGCAGCCCGAAACGGGTAGCACTGTCATCAAGAATCAATAATTCCGGCGGACCTTGGTGACTCAAAAACCCTCCACCCCGATGCTCGATACCGTCAATGTGCCGGCCGACATGAAGCGGTTCAGCCATCCCGAGCTGCGCCAGCTTGCCGACGAATTGCGCACCGAGATGATCGACGTGGTGTCGACCACCGGCGGCCACCTCGGCGCCGGCCTGGGCGTTATCGAACTGACCGTCGCGCTGCACTATGTCTTCAACACGCCCGACGACCGGCTGATCTGGGACGTCGGCCACCAGGCCTATCCGCATAAGATCCTGACCGGCCGCCGCGACCGTATCCGCACGTTGCGGCAGGGCGGCGGGCTGAGCGGCTTCACCAAGCGCACCGAAAGCGAGTATGATCCGTTTGGCGCGGCGCACAGCTCGACTTCGATTTCGGCCGCCATCGGTTTTGCGGTCGCCAACAAGTTGAAGAACCAGCCCGGCAAGGCGATCGCCGTCATCGGCGATGGTTCGATGTCAGCCGGCATGGCCTATGAAGCGATGAACAATGCGGCGCAGGCCGGCAACCGGCTGGTCGTTATCCTCAACGATAACGACATGAGCATCGCGCCGCCGGTCGGGGCGCTGTCGGCGTACCTGTCGCGCCTGCTGTCGTCGCGCAAGTTCCTGGAGTTGCGCGAGGCGGTGAAGAGCATTGCCCGCAAGACGCTGCCGCCGCCGCTCAAGAAAGCCGCGGCGCGCGCCGAGGAATATGCCCGCGGCATGGCGCAGGGCGGCGGCACCTTGTTCGAGGAATTGGGGTTTTATTACGTCGGGCCGATCGATGGCCATAACCTTGATCATCTGCTGCCGGTGCTCGAAAATGTCCGCGATGCCGCCGAAGGCCCGATGCTGATCCATGTCGTGACGCAAAAGGGCAAGGGCTATGCCCCGGCCGAAGCCAGTGCCGACAAATATCATGGCGTGGTGAAGTTCGACGTGGTGTCGGGCACCCAGCACAAGGCAACCCCCACCGCACCGGCGTATCAGAACGTTTTTGGCGACGCGATGATTGCGGAAGCGAAGCGCGACGAGACCATTGTCGCCATCACTGCCGCCATGCCATCGGGCACCGGCGTTGATCGCTTCAACAAGGTGTTTCCGGATCGCACTTTCGATGTCGGCATTGCCGAACAGCACGCTGTCACCTTTGCCGCCGGTCTCGCCGCGCAGGGGATGCGGCCATTCTGTGCGATTTATTCGACCTTCCTGCAACGCGCCTATGACCAGGTCGTGCATGATGTCGCCATCCAGAACCTGCCGGTGCGCTTCGGCATCGATCGTGCCGGGCTGGTCGGTGCCGATGGCTGCACCCACGCCGGGGCGTTCGACGTCGCCTATCTGGCGACGCTCCCCAATTTCGTCGTCATGGCCGCGTCGGACGAGAATGAACTGACCAACATGGTCCACACGATGGCGCTGCACGACAGCGGGCCGATTGCGGTGCGCTATCCGCGCGGCGAAGGCACGGGCGTTGCCATCCAGGCCGTGCCGACCCGGCTGGAAATCGGCAAGGGCCGCATCGTGCGCGAAGGCAAGACGGTGGCCATCCTGTCGCTCGGCACGCGCCTGCAGGAAGCCGAAAAGGCCGCCGACGAACTGGAATCCAAGGGCCTGTCGACGACCATCGCCGACATGCGCTTTGCCAAGCCACTCGATCACGACCTGATCCGCAAGCTCGCCGCCACCCATGAAGTCGTCCTCACCATCGAAGAAGGCGCCGCCGGCGGCTTCGGCGCGCACGTGCTGACCTGGCTGAGCGACGAGGGCCTGACCGATGCCGGCTTGAAGGTGCGCACGCTGCGGCTGCCGGATGTGTTCCAGGACCATGACAACCCGGTGAAGCAATATGCCGAAGCCGGCTTGGATGCGCCGGCGATCGTGGCGACTGTGCTCGAGGCGCTGCGGCACAATTCCGTGGGGGTGGTAACGGGCGCGCGGGCCTAGCAGTCGGCGCGATTTCAACATCGGCTGACATCACGCAAGCCGCTACAGAATAGCAGCAAATCCGGAATTGCGACGCCAATTCACCTGGACTGAACCATCTCCGCGCGCCTGTTCGTCTCTCCGCATGGCAGCCATGCTTGCCGCACCCCCTCGACCGCGTCTGCCCGCTCCCCTATGCGGCATTGCACCATGCATGCACCTGCCACCCCTGCTGCCCGCGTTCCGACGCGCGGCGAGATACTGCTGCTCGGCACGCTGACAGCGTTCGGCGCGCTGACCATCGATCTGTATCTGCCGACGCTGCCAACCATCGCCCGGGATTTCGCGGTGTCGCCGGCGATGGTGCAGCTGACCTTCAGCTTCTTTTTCGTCGGCATGGCACTTGGGCAGCTGTTCTATGGCCCGCTCAGCGATCGGCTCGGCCGGCGGCCGGCGATCCTGCTCGGCTGCACGGTCTATGTCACGGCCAGCCTCGCCTGTACCTTTGCGCCGTCGATCAACTGGCTGATCGCCGGTCGCTTTGCCCAAGCGCTGGGTTGCTGCGCCGGCATGGTGGTTGCCCGCGCCGTCGTGCGTGACCGTTACGATCACCGCGATTCGGCGCGCATCTTTTCGCTGCTCGTCCTTGTTCTGGCCGTGGCGCCGCTGGTGGCGCCGTCGGTGGGCGGCTGGCTGGCGCAGGCCGTATCGTGGCGCGCCGTCTTCGCGGTGCTGGCGCTGTTCGGCGCCGCGGTCGGCACGGCGGTATGGTTCCGCCTCGATGAAAGCCGATCGGCAGCGACGGAGGCCAAGGCGCGCGGCGAATCGGTCATCGGCGCCTATGTCGACCTGCTGAAAAGCCGGCGTCTGCTGGGTTATACGCTGGTCAGCGCCTGCAACGGCGCGACGTTGTTCGGCTATCTCGCCACGGCGCCCGACCTGATGATCGACATCTGGGGCTTCACCCAGGGGCAGTTCAGCCTGATCTTCGCCGGCATCGCGGTTGGCGTCATCGGGTCGAGCCAGGTCAATCGCCAGTTGCTGCTGCGCCATTCGCCCGACCGCATTCTGGGCGTTGCCTGCCTGTTCGCCGTCGGTTTTGGCGTCGTGCTGCTGGCGACGGCGCTGCTCGGCGGCTCGAAATGGTGGATCATGGCCGGGCTGTTCGCGGTGCTCACCTCCAACGGTTTCATCGCCGCCAATGCACTCGCCGGGGCGCTCAACGTCGATCCGCTGCGCGCCGGCACGACGTCGGGCCTGTTCGGCGCCGCCAATTTCGCGCTGGGCGCGGTGGCATCGGCAAGTGCGGCGGCGCTGCACGACAATACGGCAGTGCCGGTGACGATGGTCATCGCGGTGGCGCTGGTCGGGGCGGCACTGGCCTATTTCGGCCTTGCGCGGCCGCGCCAATGAACGACGGCGTTTTTGGGCTGCGGGCGTTTCTGTTGGCGCTGGCGGTCGTTGCGGTGTGGGGCACCAATTTCGTAGTGATCCGGCTGGGGCTGGATGCGCTGCCGCCGCTGCTGTTTGCGGCGCTGCGCTTTGCCGCGGTGGTGGTGCCGATGGTGTTCCTGGTGAAGCGTCCACCATTGCCGTGGCGCGACCTTGCCGCCTATGGCCTGTTCATCGGGGTCGGGCAGTTCGGGTTGCTGTTCATCGCCATCGACGGTCTCATCGCGCCCGGCCTCGCCTCGCTGGTGGTGCAGGTGCAGGTGGTGTTCACCATCGGGCTTGCGATGCGCGGGACCGGCGAACGGCTGGCGCCGGTGCAATATGCGGCGCTGGCGCTGGCGGTGGCGGGTATCGGCATCATCCTTGCGCACACCGGTGGCACCACGACGCCCCTGGGCGTGGCGCTGGTCGTCGGCGCGGCGCTGGGATGGTCGCTGGGCAATATGGTGCAGCGGCGCGCCGGGCGGGTCGATATGCTGGCGTTCGTGGTTTGGTCGTCGCTGTTCGCGGTGCCGCCGCTGTTCGCGCTGGCGCTGCTGTTCGAAGGGCCGGGGCGCATCGTTGAGGCGGTGACGGCGGCCAGCGCGGGTGTCTGGGCGGCAGTAGCGTGGCAGGCAGTGGGCAACACGATGTTCGGCTATGGCGCGTGGGGTTGGTTGCTGGCGCGTTACCCGGCGGCCAGCGTCGCGCCGATGGCGCTGCTGGTGCCGGTGTTCGGCATGGGCGCTGCGGCGTGGTGGCTGGGCGAGCCGCTGCCGGCGTGGAAGCTGGCAGCGGCGGCGCTGATCATCGGCGGGCTGGCGGTGAACCTGTTCGGGCCGGCACCGCCTACGAAAACGCCTATTTCTGCGTGAAGTTATATGGCTCGGTCTTGGCGGCGGCAGCCTGCCATGCCGGGCGGGCCTGTAACCGGGCCGCATAGGCAGCAACGTTGGGGAAATGCGCGCCCAGCCCTTGCGCCGCGGCGATTTCGGCGATGAAGCTCATCATGATGTCGGCGCCCGACAGGCTGTTGTCGATCAACCAGTCGTTGCTGCCGAGTTGCGCCGAAAAATAGGCGACATGCGCGCCGATCTGTTCCTGGATGCGCGGCTGCAAGGGCGCTGCGGCCTCGCCGAGCCGCGAGGTGTACAGCGCCAGCAGGAACGGTGTCATCGCCGAACCTTCGGCGAAATGCAGCCATTCGAGATAGGTTTCATGGGCGTCGGTGCCAGGCACCGGGGCAAGGCGGCCGCCGCCGTGACGGCGGATGATGTAATCGGTAATGGCGCCCGATTCGGTGACGACGCGGCCGTCATCGTCGATGACCGGCGACTTGCCGAGCGGGTGGACCGCCTTCAGTTCGGGCGGTGCGAGGTTGGTGACCGCATCGCGGCTATAGGCCTTGATCGCATAGGGCACGCCCAGTTCCTCGAGCAGCCAGAGGATGCGCTGCGAACGGCTGTTGTTGAGGTGGTGGACGGTGATCATGCTGCTCTCCTGCGCGTTTGGCGGTGCCAGCCCGCGCCCCCGCCCGGCCACCCAACGA
>JBMOGO010000124.1:0-8173 GCA_049318305.1 Polymorphobacter sp. | reverse complement strand
ATGCTGTGTCAGGGCTGAAATCGGTGGATCGACATTGACAGAAGGGTAACACCCGCTGTCCATTGCAAAAATCTGCCGAGCATCCCGGGACTTGCCATGAACATCGAACTCGCCGCCGCTGATCGAGCCTTGCGCGACGAAGTTCGCGCCGTCCTCGAAGCCGCCGTCTCGCCCGCGCTGCGCTATCGCCACGACACCATCGAGCGCCAGTCACGGGACACCGCCGGCTGGATTCAGGGCATCCTCCATTCCAAAGGCTGGAGCGTTCCCAACTGGCCGGTCGAATATGGAGGGCCCGGCTGGACGCCGATCCAGCAGACCCTGTTCCATGCCGAATGCGCCCGTATCGGCGCGCCTTTGCCGTCGCAATTCGGACCCGTCATGATCGGGCCGGTCATCTATACCTTCGGCACCGACGCGCAAAAGGCCCGGCATTTGCCCGGGATCCGCGATGGATCGGTGTTCTGGTGCCAGGGCTATTCCGAACCCGGGTCCGGTTCGGACCTCGCCACCGTCAAGACCCGCGCAGTGCGCGACGGCGACGACTATGTCGTCAACGGGCAAAAGATCTGGACGACCCAGGCGCATTGGGCGGACTGGATTTTCTGCCTCGTCCGAACCGATCCCGATGCAAAGCCGCAACAGGGCATTTCCTTCCTGCTGATCGACATGCGCACCCCCGGCATCGTGGTGCGGCCGATCATTTCCATCGACGGCCTGCATCACCTGAACGAAGTGTTCTTCACCGACGTTCGCGTGCCCGTCAGCAACCGCATCGGCGCGGAAAACAGCGGCTGGACCTATGCGAAATTCCTGCTCGCCAATGAACGCGCCGGCCTGGCCGGTACAGCGCATCTGCGCGTTCTGATCGACCATTTGCGCTGCAAGGCGGCCGACATGGCCGAAGCCGGCGGTTTCGATTTCGCCAGCTTTGCACACAAACTCGCCGCGTTCTCGATCGACGTCGATGCCCTGGAAGCGCTCGAACACCGCGCGCTGTCGGCGCCGCCGGGCAGTGCCGATGCGTCAACGCTCGCCATGCCGCTGAAGGTTCTCGGCACCACCTTGCAACAGCAGGTCGCCGAACTCGGCATCGACCTTGCCGGCCCCGAGGCGTTGCCCTGCGCGGCACCGCGGGCCGAGATGCCGGCGACCAATACGCAGGATTTCAATGTTTCGGGCCCCGTCCTGATGGAGCATTATCTCTTCAAGCGCGCCGCGACGATCTATGGCGGCACCTCGGAAATGCAGCGCGGGATCATGGCCAAGGCCGTTTTGGCGCTTTAGTTGAGGGACTTGCCATGAACTTCGAAACGCTGGAACTGCACCACGAAGGCCGCGTCCTCGTCGTCACGCTCAACCGCCCGGCCAGCCTCAACGCCATTTCGGCGACCATGTTGCGCGAACTGAAGGCGCTGTTCGAACTGGTAGGGCACGACCGCGACACCTCGGTGGTGCTGATCCGGAGCACCGGCAAGGTCTTCTCGGTCGGCTATGACCTGAAGCGCGAAGACTGGGTCGCCGATCAATACCCCGCCGACTTCCCCAATGGTGTCGATGTCGGCATCGACCGGCAGAACATCCACGCCCTGCTCAACGTCTGGCTCGGCATCTGGCGCCAGCCAAAACCGGTGATCACCCAGGTGCAAGGCGCCTGCATCTCGGGCGCCAATGAACTGCTCGCCGTCTCCGATCTTGTCGTTGCCTCCAGTGCGGCGAGCTTCGGCCACCCCGCCGGCCGCGACCTTGGCCTACCGCCGACGATCTTCTTCTGGCCGCTGCTGATGGGCATGAAACAGGCCCGCGAAATGCTTTACACGTCGAAGATGATCGACGCCGAGACGGCGCTGGGCTTTGGCCTCATCAACCGCGTTGTTGCGCCCGAAGACCTTGACGCGGTCACGATGGCACTGGCGCAGGACATGGCGCGCACGCCGATGGAAAACCTGATCATCCTGAAACAGGCAACCAACGCCTGGTATGAGAATATGGGGCTGTTCGCATCCTGCGCCACGACCGCCGATTTCGACGCCTTTTTCCACCAGAGCGAATCGTTCAAGAATTTCTTCCGGCTGGTGCAGGATCAGGGGATGAAGGCAGCGCTGACCGACCGCGCCGCGCGCTACGGCTGAGCCACTGCCAACCGCCCCTCGTGCAGCGTCACCACCCGGTCCATCTGGCGAGCCAGTGCGGTGTTGTGAGTGGCGACCAGCGCCGCCGATCCCTGCCCGCGCACCAGGCCAAGGAATTCGGCGAGCACCTTGGCGGCGGTGGCTTCATCAAGGTTGCCGGTCGGTTCGTCGGCGAGGACCAGCACCGGCTTGTTGGCCAGCGCGCGCGCCACCGCCACCCGCTGCTGTTCGCCGCCCGAAAGCTGCGACGGCCGGTGGGTTAGGCGTTCGCCGAGACCGAGCGCGGTCAGCAATTCATCGGCACGCGCGCCGGCGACTTTCTCGCTGTGCCCCGCCACCAGCCCCGCCAGCAGCACATTCTCGCGCGCGCTGAAGTCGGGCAGCAGATGGTGGAACTGATAGACAAAGCCCAGCCGGTCGCGCCGCACCCGCGTGCGCCCGGCATTGTCGAGCGCTTCGACCCGTTCGCCAGCGATGGCGATACGGCCCTGGAAACCGCCCTCGAGCAGGCCGACGGCTTGCAGCAGTGTTGATTTGCCGGAACCCGATGGCCCCAGCAGCGCGACGATCTCGCCGGGGTTCACCGACAGGTCGACGCCGCGCAGCACCTCGATGGTAGCGCTGCCTTGGGTGAAGCTGCGCCGCAGGTCCTCGACGATGAGGGTGGAGGTCATGCTGCTCCCTCCCCACTCTCGGTTCGCTGCGCTCACCGGGGGGGAGGGAGATGAAACATCACTCATAGCGCAGCACCTGCACCGGATCGGTGCTCGCCGCCTTCCACGCCGGGTACAGCGTAGCGAGGAAGGACAGTACCAGCGCCAGAACGACGATGCCGACAACCTCCAGCGGGTCGGTCTTCGACGGCAATTCGGTCAGATAACGCACCGACGGGTCCCACAAATTGGTCCCGGTCAACCGCCCCACCCCGGCGACAATGCCGGCGCGGAAATACAGCAGCGAGAACCCCAGCACACAGCCCAGCGCGATGCCGAGCCCGCCGATCAGCGTGCCGACCGTCATGAACACCCGCATCAGCGCGATGCGGCTGGCGCCCATGGTGCGCAGGATGGCGATATCGCGGGTCTTGGCGCGCACCAGCATGATCAGCGACGACAGGATGTTGAACACCGCGACCAGGATGATGATCGACAGCACCCAGAACATCACGGTGCGCTCCACCACCAGCGCCGAAAACAGCGCCGAATTGGTGGTCTTCCAGTCGGCAATCACCGCCTCGCCGGCGATCTTGGGCGCAATCGGCGCCAGGATTTCCCCGACCCGGTCGGGGTCGTCGGTGACGACCTCCACCATGCCGACCGCATCACCCAGCCGCAGCAGCGTCTGCGCATCGCTCATCGGCATGACGACGAAAGCCTTGTCATATTCATAGATGCCGACTTCGAACAAGGCGACGATGCGATAGGCGACGATGCGCGGCACGGTGCCGAACGGTGTCGATTCGCCCTGCGGGTTGATAAGCGAAATCTGGTCGCCGACGCGCGCCCCCAGCGCCTCTGCCAGCCGCGCGCCGATCGCCACGGTATCGGTGCCGGGTTGCAGGTTGCGCAGCGAGCCGGCCACGACATTGTCGGTGATGACCTTGGTCGAAGCGATGTCGGCCATCGTCATGCCGCGGACCAGCACGCCTTCGACGCGGCCGCCGAAGCTGCCCATCAGCGGCTGTTCGATCAGCGGCGTCGCGCTGGTCACGCCGGGCAGCGCCTTCAACTGCGCCTGCAACGGCTGCCACGCCTCGATGCGGCCGCCATAACCCTGGACGACGGCATGGCCGTTGAGCCCGAGAATGCGATCGAACAGTTCGGCGCGAAAGCCGTTCATCACGCTCATCACCGCGATCAGCGCCGCCACACCAAGCGCCACCGCCACCAGGCTGATGCTGGCGACGAGGAAGATGAAGCCCTCCCCCTGCCCCGGCAACAGGTAGCGGCTGGCGATCATGCGTTCATAGCGGGTGATCAAACGGCCAACCTCTCCAGCGCGCCCTCGATGCTGATTTCCACCTTGTCGCCGCCGCGCCGCTTCAACTCGACAACGCCATTGGCCAGCCCCTTGGGACCGATGACGAGCTGCCACGGCACACCGATCAGGTCGGCAGTGGCGAACTTGGCGCCACCGCGCTCGTCGCGGTCGTCGTAAAGCACTTCCACGCCGGCAGCGGTGAGGCGCGCGTACAAGTCGTCCGCTGCCGCCGCACAAGCCGCATCATCGACGCGCAAGTTGATCAGCGACACCGTGTACGGCGCCACCGCCTCGGGCCAGATGATGCCGTCCTTGTCGTGGCTGGCCTCGATGATCGCCCCCATCAACCGCGACACGCCAATGCCATAACTGCCCATCAGCGGCGTCACCGGCGCGCCATCCGGGCCGGCGACGGTGACCCCCATCGCCTTGGTATATTTGTCGCCGAAATAGAAAACCTGGCCGACTTCGATGCCCTTCGACTGCTTCAGCGCATCGCCGGCCGCCGCTTCGGCCGCTGCATCGCGCTTTTCATCGGTGGCGGCGTAATCGGCGTTCAGACCATTGATAAAGGCTTCCAGAGCGACGGCGTCATCGGCATCGATGGCATTGGTGTCATGCCCCTGTTCCCAGTTCTGGTGGTAGAAGACATCGCTTTCGCCGGTCGGCGCCAGCACGATGAACTCATGACTCAGATCGCCGCCGATCGGCCCGGTGTCAGCGCGCATCGGAATGGCGTGCAGACCCATGCGGGCAAAGGTGCGCATATAGGCGATGAACATGCGGTTATAGCTGTGCTGCGCCCCGGCAAAATCCACGTCGAAGCTATAGGCATCCTTCATCAGGAACTCGCGCCCGCGCAACACGCCGAACCGCGGCCGCACTTCGTCGCGGAACTTCCACTGGATCTGGTAAAGGTTGCGCGGCAAGTCGCGATAGCTGCGCGCGCCGTTCTGGAAGATGACGGTGAACAATTCCTCGGCGGTCGGGCTGAACAGCATTTCGCGGTCATGTCGATCGGTGATGCGCAACATTTCGGGGCCATAGGCTTCATAGCGGCCGGACTGTTTCCACAATTCGGCGGACTGGATGGTCGGCATCAACACTTCGATGGCGCCGGCGCGGTCCTGCTCCTCGCGGACAATGCGCTCGATCTTCTGCAGCACGCGCAGGCCCAGCGGCAGCCAGGCATAAATGCCGGCGGCGGTCTGCCGGATCATGCCGGCGCGCAGCATCAGCTGGTGGCTGACCACCTGCGCATCGCCAGGGGTTTCCTTGAGGACGGGCAGGAAATAGCGGGACAGGCGCACAGGCGGAACTCGTTTACGGCTGGAGGGTCGGACGCCGCCGCGTGTAGCATGCGGAGAGCGCAGTGCAACGTTGGCCACGCGGCCCAGCCGCGTTACGGCAATGTTGCAGCCGTGCAACACTTCTCCGGCAAATGGCGCGAAGACTGTCAGCTTATCGCTAAGTGCGATGACAGGCGCAAGAATCGAGCGTAGCGAAAGTGCCAGAACATCCAGCGAAAGCGGGGAGTTCAGGGAGAAAGGCCGAATGGCCAGGGATTTCATCGCTGCCCGAAAGGGCAAGCGCCCGCGGAACCGGTGTGGGGGCACAACCGGTTCAAAGCGGCGGTAAGTTCCAGGGGTTCAGGTCTCGTCACGGGAATGCCCGGGTGCCAAAGCGCCCGGGCATTTTCCGATCCAGCCCCTGATTTTGATGACTGGCACGTGCGCCGCCGGAGTGGCAGAGATGGCCGCATCGGGGAGACCATAGCATGTCATTCGAATTCGCCACGACCCACCGCGACGGCCGCACTCTGGTTGTCACCATCAACCGGCCGGAACGCATGAACGCGCTGCACCCGCCGGCCAATGCCGAACTGGCGACGATCTTCGACGACTTCGCCGCCGATCCCGAATTGTGGGTCGCCATCCTGACCGGCGCCGGCGATCGCGCCTTTTGCGCCGGCAACGATCTGCGCTGGCAAGCCGAAGGCAATGCCATCACCGTGCCGCCAACGGGTTTCGCCGGCCTCACCTCGCGCTGGGACCTCGACAAGCCGGTGATCGCTGCGGTCAATGGCACGGCGATGGGCGGTGGTTTCGAAATCGCGCTGGCCTGCGACATCATCCTCGCCGCCGACACCGCGACCTTCGCCCTGCCCGAACCCAAGGTCGGCCTCGCCGCGCTGGCCGGCGGCCTGCACCGGCTGCCGCGCACCATCGGTGTCAAACGCGCCATGGGCATGATCCTGACCGGGCGTAGCGTGCCGGCCGCAGAGGGCAAGGCGCTCGGCTTTGTCCATGACGTGGTGCCGGCGGCGGACCTGATGGCCGCGGCAACGGCGCTGGCGGCGCAGATCTGCGAGCTGTCCCCCATGTCGATCCGCGCGTCGAAGCAGGTGGTCAGCCGCAGCCTCGACACGGCGTCGCTGCGCGAGGCCTATGAAGGCCAGATGGCGCATCCGGCGGTCGGCGCGCTGTGGAAATCCGAGGACCTGCGCGAAGGGCCGATGGCGTTTGCGCAAAAGCGCAAGCCCGTCTGGAAGGGTCGTTGATTCCAATCCGCCTGGTGCCGTTCGGCCGGCAAGCGCTGGCCAACATTGCCGCCGATCCGGACTGGTTCCAGGTGTTTCCCGGCGGCGGCGATGTCCGCGACCTGGTGCAGGACATCGCTGTGGAGCAAGCGGCACTGTATGACCGCACCGATGCTGCGCCGCCGTGGATAGGCTATCTCGGCTGCGACGCGAACGATGGCGCCATTCGCGGCTTTTGCAGCTTTGTCGGCAACCCGGCCGGCGGCAGCGTGGAGATCGCCTACCTCACCTTCCCGGACTGGCAGGAAAGCGGCGTTGCAACCGGAATGGCAAAGGCGCTGGTGCAGATCGGCCGGGACAGCGGCGTGCTGAGCGGAGTGCATGCCTTTACCCTGCCGGAAATCAACGCTTCGACACGCCTGCTGGCGCGGCAGGGCTTTCTGATGACCGGCGGCGCGGTCGATGCCGATGTCGGTCCGGTGTGGCGCTGGGATTTGAAATTTTAGAAAAAAGGCCGCCGGGTTGCCCCGACGGCCTTTCAGCATTGCCGGTTACGCGAACCGGAGATGGCGCCTTTTCAGTCCGCCGCGATTCCCACCGCGACCACCAGAACTCCGGACCGTAACGTGAGACAATGAGACATCCGACCACCTCCTTTCGTGTTGTTGAACACCGCGCGTAACTTCACGGAGATATCATGCGAAAGCAAGAGGCAACATGATCGCATCTGGCACCATCTCCGCCGTCCATATCGGCAAGGTTGCGCGGCTGGAAAACGCCGGCCGCGGCGGCGCAGGGCTGATGACGGCGTTCGTCAAAACCGCGGTCGCCGGGCCGGTGGCGGTGCAGCCGCTTGGCCTTGCCGGCGATGTGCAAGCTAATCTGCGCGTCCATGGCGGCCCCGAAAAGGCAGTCTATGGTTATCCGCTGTCGGGCTATGCCGACTGGCGCGCCGAATTTCCCGAAATAGCATCTCGCTTTGGCCCCGGTGCGATGGGCGAGAATCTTGTGGTCGGCGGCCAGGACGAAGCCGGCATCTGCATCGGCGATATCATCCGCTGCGGCACCGCCACCCTGCAGATTTCGCAAATTCGCGAGCCGTGCAGCACGTTTGCCGCCGTTCTCGGCACTGCGCGGGTCGTACGCGCCATGACGAAATCCGGGCGCTGCGGCTGGTATTACCGCGTCATCGAAACTGGGCACATTGCCGCCGGCGACGCGCATCATGTCATCGAACGCCCCAACCCGAACTGGACCATCGCGCGCTTTGCAGCGTTCGCCGCCGGCCGCGCTGGCACGGTCGAGGCCATCCGCGAACTGGCCGTCCTGCCCGGCCTCACCCCGGCGTGGCAGGCGCGCGCCGCAGCGGCGCTGGCGGCGCAGGATAGAGGCTGACAGTTCAGGACGTCGGGATACGTCGCCGCAGCCTGAGCGCGCGCCATTCCTGCCAGGCGATGACGCACAGGCCGAGCAGGAACGGAATATAGGTGTAGATCAGCCGGAACATCACCAGCGCCGCGAG
>JBMOGO010000123.1:0-8284 GCA_049318305.1 Polymorphobacter sp. | reverse complement strand
GCCCCAGCGCCTTCACCGTGCGCAGCACGCGTGCCGCAATCTCGCCGCGGTTGGCGACCAGCACCGCGTCAAAGCCGAACCCCGTCACCGCGCCGCCCCCGCCAGCAGCAGATCGACCAGCTGGTCCGCCGCCGCGCGCGGATCGTGCCGCGTATCGCCGCCCAGGAATCGCCAGCCGATATGTTCCATGCCGCCGAACGCCAGGTCGCGGAACAGCCGAACATCGATATCGGCGCGGCATTCTCCCGCCGCCCGCGCAGCGCGCACGATGCCACCGAGCAGCGCCGTATAGCGCCCGGTCATCGCATGGATGGGCGAGCCGATATAATTGCCGCTGTCGCGCGTCTGGCGCAGGAACAGCCGGCACAGTTCGGGTTCATCGACCATCGTCTGCAAATGCGTCGCGGTCAGCGCACGGAGCCGACCCGGGAAGCCGTTCGCCTGCGCTACGGCATCGGCCGTCCGCACGATCAGGTCTTCGAAAAACAGCGCCAGCACAGCCAGCAGCAAGGCGCGCTTGTCGGAGAAATAGCGATAGAGCAGCCCATCGGAAACGCCCGCGGCACGCGCGATGCCGGCGATAGAGGTCGCCTCATACCCAAGCTCGCCAAAGCATTGCCGCGCCGCCCGCAACAGGCGCGTTTCACGGTCCTTGCGGCTGGATTCGGACAGGCGTGGCATCGGGTCCCAGACGGCTTGGCAGCGGTTGTGCTTGCCCCTAAGCTGAACGCAATTCATTTTGACGTCAACGCCGCAAAGGACTGCGCATGGCCACGAACCCCGCCGGATATCCGCAGAATCGTGCCGCGAGCCCCTATGGCTTGACGCATGACCAGCAGGCGGTGCTCGACACCGCGACGGGTTTCGCCCGTGACGTGTTCGCGCCGCTGGCACCGCGCATGGACAATGACGAATACTGGCCGCCGCAGACCATGCCGGAGCTGGCGCGCATGGGGTTTTTGGGCGTTACGGTCGCGCCCGAATATGGCGGCGCCGGCAGCGACCTGTTCACATCGGGTCTGATCATGCAGGGCCTGGCGCGGCACAATCATGCGACCGCGCTCAGCTATGTCGCCCACGAGAATCTCTGCGTGAACAACATCGCCCGCAATGCCAGCCCCGAACTCAAGCGCCGCTACCTGCCCGGCCTGTGCAATGGCTCGCTGGTCGGCGCGCTGGGCCTCACCGAGCCCGGCGCCGGCTCCGACGCGCTGGGCTCGATGGCGACGACGGCGCGGCGGGAGGGCGACACGTACGTCCTCAACGGCCGCAAGCTGTATATCACCAACGGCCCGGTCGCCGATGTCGTGCTGATGTATGCCAAAACCGACAAATCCGCCGGCCACAAGGGCATCTCCGCCTTCATCGTCGAAACCACGGCGCCGGGCTTCAAGGTGGCGCAGAAGCTCGACAAGATGGGCTTTCGCGGCTCCCCCACCGCCGAACTGGTGCTCGATGATTGCGTCGTTCCTGCCGCCAACCTTGTCGGCACCGAGAACAAGGGTGTCGGCATCGTCATGTCGGGTCTCGATCTCGAACGCGCCGCCGTCGCCATGATCAACATCGGCATGGCCGAACGCGCGCTCGAACTGGCGCTGGACTATGCCAAAACCCGCCGCCAGTTCGGCAAGACGATCGGCGAATTCCAGCTGGTCCAGGGCAAGCTGGCGGAAATGTATGTCAGCGTCGAAACCGCCAAGACCTTTGCCTATCGCGCGCTGGCCGCCGCCAACGACGCCGGCGATGAAGACGCCGGCCGCGGCGAACTCCACATGCTCACCGCCGCCGCCATCCTTTATGCCGCCGAAGCCTGCACGCGGGTCATCACCGACGCCGTGCAGATTTTCGGCGGCGCCGGCTATATGCGCGAAACCGAAATCAACCGCCTGTACCGGGCAACGAAGCTGCTCGAGATCGGCGCCGGGACATCGGAAATCAGGAAGCTGATCATCGCAGGGGAGTTGTTGCGATAGCGCAAGCCTCCGGCAACGGGGGCTGCGGCGAATTGCAGAGGGTTGCTGCTATCCCATCATCAACACATCCGCCATCGCCGCGTCGTTGAAACCAAATCGTTTCCGGAAAACCCGATGCGGTACGCTTTTGACGCAATCGGCCTTGTTGATAACGTGAAGAAACAGTAATCGTTAAACTCGAAAATTTGTGGCGTTCAGGAGCAGGATATGCGTTCGACGCGATCATTCGCATCGTCAATAACGGCACTGCCACCGCGCTCATTTCTCGATCTCGTCGACGACAATTCGGTCTTTCTCAATGGAGCCGACGTGCAGGGCGCGCCGGCGTTTCGCCTGCTCGGCAACGTCATCACTTTCACGAACACTGCCAGCATCACCAATCCGGATCCGATCAACGGTTTGCCACCGGTTTTCGCCATCGATCTGGTCGGCACCGGCAGCACGATCATCAATACCGCCACCGGAACTATCGGACTATTGGATACGGCGGCCATTCGCGGCAGCAGCGGCAGCGACCGGATCGAAAACGCGGGCCTGCTCGCCGGCCTGATCGAACTTGGCGATGGCAACGATACTATCGTGACGACGAGTGGCCGCTTGTCCAATGCGGATATCCGGCTGGGTGACGGTGATGATCGCTTCATCAACAGCCTGGCATCGGTTGCCTACAGGCAGGGCGATGCGGCGTCAGCCGAGGGCTATTACGCAGCGAACATCGAGATCGATGAGAAAGTCCTTGGCCCAAATCACCCCGACCTGGCGACGACGCTGAACAATCTTGGTCGGCTGCAACTGGAACGTGGCGCGTTTGCCGAGGCGCGAAAATCCTTAGGCCGCGCCGTCGCGATCAGCCTGCCGGAGCGCGGGCCGCTGCATGACGACATGGCATTCCAGTTTGCCAATCTGGCGCTGGCCGAACAGGGGCTCGGCCATCACGCCGACGCTGAAGTGTTGTTTGAAAAGGCGCTCGCGGCGGGGCGGCGGCACGATCATCGCAATATCGGCCCCATTCTCGTTGACCTGGCCCATCTACAGTGTCGATCGAAGCGGGTGGCGAGCGGACGCGCGCTGATTGTCGAAGGGGTGGCACGGATCGCAGAGGATTATCCGGACGAGCCATGGCGGACGGCCTGGGCCAAGGTTATCGACGGCGAGTGTGCTTGGCATGCCGGCGACCGAACAACAGCTGATCGCATGATCCGCGATAATGCGCCGCAAGTGTTGCGACGCTGGCCTGTCGACAGTTATTACGGCGCAGAAACAATGCGGCGACTGGCGTTGCTGGACGGCGCAAATTGAGGAATGGCCAAACGCTTGGCAGGCCCGCCGGCCGCCTTTTGTGAGCTCGCCAGCCCCGGAACCGATGTAAGGCGCGGGGCGCAGTTCACCCTTTTTGTCGGGCAGGGGCGATCGGCCGCCCTTCACCTTGGTCGCCGCACCCTCTAACACGGCGCATATGACCAAAGTCGCCCTGATCGGCCTGCCCTCCGACGCCAATTCCAGCTTTCTGCGCGGTGCCGCCAAGGCGCCGGCACTGGTTCGCGCCATCCTCCACAGTGACAGCGGCAACGCCGCCACCGAACTCGGCGGTGCCATTGGCGGGGACATCAGCCTCAATGATCGCGGCGATGTCGTCATCGACGACAACCCGGCCGATGACGACCGCATCACCGCCGCCGTCGCCGCCGCCCTTGCTGCCGGCGAAGCCCCCATCCTCATCGGCGGCGACCATGCCGTGACCTGGCCGGTGCTGCGCGCCATCGCCGCTCACCATGGCCCGGTGTCGATCCTCCATATCGACGCCCATCCTGATCTTTATGACGAACTGCTCGGCAACCGCCGCTCGCACGCCAGCCCGTTCGCGCGGATCATGGAGGCCGGGCTCGCCACCCGCCTGGTCCAGGTCGGCATCCGCACGTTGAACGACCATCAGCGGGCGCAGGCGGCGCGCTTCGGCGTCGAAATTGTACCCTTGCGCGGCTTTCGTGTCGAAGACGTGCCGATCCCGGCCGGGCCGCTTTACGTCTCGATTGACCTCGATGGGCTCGATCCGGCCTTTGCCCCCGGCGTTTCCCACCATGAACCCGGCGGGTTGAGCGTGCGCGAGCTCATCGACCTGCTCGCCCGTATCCCTGGCCCCATCGTCGGCGGCGACGTGGTCGAATTCAACCCCGACCGTGATGTCGGCGGCATCACCGCCGCGGTTGCCGCCAAGCTGGTCCGCGAGTTGGCGGCACTGGCGGCGCGCTGAAAATTGCCGCAGATTGGCACAACAGGAACCAACGCCATGCAGCTGCACAGCTTTTTCAACAGCTCGACCTCGTACCGGGTGCGCATCGCGCTCAACCTGAAGGGCGTGCCGCACCATATCGTCGGCGTCGATATCCGCACCGGCGCGCACCGGCTGCCGGCCTTTGCCCCCGATCTCAACGCCACCGCCGCCGTTCCGGTGCTGGTCGATGGCGATGAAAGCCTGGGCCAGTCGCTCGCCATCATCGACTGGCTCGACAGCCGCTTTCCTGAACCGCGGCTGATCCCCGCCGAGCCCCGGCTGCGCGCCCGCGTGCTCGAACTCTCTTATCTGATCGCCTGCGATATCCACCCCGTCAACAACCTGCGCGTGCTGAAATATCTGACCAGCGAGTTCGGCATCAGCCAAGCCGCCCGCGACGGCTGGTACGCGCACTGGATCGCCGAAGGCATGGCCGGGGTCGAACGCCTGCTTGCTCGCCACGGCACCCCGCCCTTCTGCTTCGGCGACGCGCCGACACTGGCGGATTGCTGCCTTGTCCCGCAAATCGCCAACGCGCTGCGCACCGGTTGCGACACCGTCCCGTATCCGCGCGCCATGGCCGTCTATGCCCATGCGCTGACCGTGCCGGCGTTCCAGGCAGCGATGCCTGCCAACCAGCCCGATTTCGGCTGATGCCGCATTTCGATGCCGCCGCCATTGCCGCCCGTCTGCCCTGGCCGCGGCTGATCGCGGCGCTCGCTGACGGACTGCGGCTGCCGATAACCTCCCCGGCGCGGCATTACCATTATCCGGAAGGCAGCCGCGACCTGCTGCTCATCATGCCGGCGTGGAGCGCGCGCTGGATGGGCATCAAATCGGCGGCGATGTTCCCGGACAATCCGGCATCCGGAGCATCCGGCATCGCCTCATGCTATGTGCTGATGGATCGCGCCACCGGCCATGTTGCCGCAACCTTCGACGGCACCGAACTGACCAACCGCCGCACCGCCGCCGCCAGCGCGCTCGCCACCGATGCCTTGGCGCGCACCGACAGCCGGACATTGCTGGTGATGGGCACAGGGCCATTGGCGCACCATGCCGCCGGCACCCACGCCGCCGTGCGTGATTACACACGCATTCTGGTATGGGGCCGCACCCCGGCCAAGGCACAGGCGCTCGCCGCCGCGCTGGCCGCCGAAGGCCTGCCAGCGGCGGCGATGGATGATGCCGAAGGCGCGGCGCGGCAGGCCGATGTCATCACCTGTGTCACCAGCGCGCGGAAACCGGTGCTGCACGGCGCCTGGCTACGCCCCGGCACTCACGTCGACCTGATCGGCGCGCACGAGCCCGATGCGCGCGAGGTGGACAGCGATTTGATGGCGATGGCGCAGGTGTGGGCCGATGTGCGCGCCAATGTGCTGCGCGAGGCCGGCGACGTGATCATCCCGATCGCCGAAGGCCGGATAACAGCAGCGGCGATCGGCGGCGACCTCGCCGACCTCGCCGCACGCCCCGGCGGCAGCGCACGCGGCGATGCGGGCGTGACGGTGTTCAAATCGGTGGGCTTCGCCGCGCAAGATCTCATCGCTGCGTTGGCAGTGTTGGGGTAAAGCACTGCCATCCCGCGCTTGACCCGGGATAACGTAAAGGGAGTGCTTAATCCAGGTTAGGCCGGCACCAGATTTCCGCCTGTTCGAGGCTGACGCCGCGCCGCGTCGCATAGTCGGCCAACTGGTCGCGGCCGATCCGCGCCACGCCGAAATAGCTGCTTTCGGGGTGCGCGAAATAGAACCCCGACACGCTCGCCGTCGGCAGTATGGCGAAACTTTCGGTCAGCGTGATGCCGGCCTTCCTGATCGCCGACCAGGGCAAGCTTCGCGAGGCCCGCCAACGCGCCGGCCTGCGCGCCCTGGAGGCCCGGCCCGATGTGAAGGCCGCCTATCTGAAGGTTGGGCGCGACCTGCCGGCCGCGGTTGCGCCGCCGCGCTAGGCGAAGCACAGGCAGGACCTGGGGCTGCAGGTCGCTGCCCGGTCGACGCTGCAGCATGATTAACACGCTGAAAACGAAACATTAATAACTGGTCGACTCCGCCTGAAATCGAGCGCATGATTACATCTCTGCAATCCCCGTCGATTGGCGTTTGATATTTACCTACTGACTGCGCCTGAAATAACGGGTCACAGCAAGTAAGACGTTGAATTTCAACGCCACATAAGGGGAGAAGCATGATCATGAGGATCCGTATCCACGGTGTCATTGCGCTTGCCGCATTGGCCATCAGCACTGCCGCAAGCGGCCAATCCTTTACCTATACGTCCGCAGCCTCGGCACCCAGCATGGTCGTCGGCGGTGTCGCGCCCGATGGCAGGCCGTTCGGCGCGCAAGCCTTTGCCGGCACGTCCGAGACCATGATGGAAGGCAAGGCGATAAAAAATACCTTCAAATGCGTCACCATGACTCAACCGGCCAACGACCAAGTCTTCAGTTACCACATGATGTGCGATGTCGCGGCACCCGACGGCACTTTCACCTCGGCCTGGGGTTGCTCCATCCTTGGCAAGGAAGAAGCGTCGTGTATCGGCCGGCTGCTCGGCCAGACTGGCGCCTATGCCAAGCGAGGTGGCAGCATTACCGGCCATAGCAAGGGCGCCATGTCGGTCGGCACCGGCCAATGGAACAAATGAGCTGAAACGCTGCTCTCAGGGCCGGCCCGTCAAGGTCGGCCCTGTCAGTCGAGGTTAGGTCGACACCAGGTTTCCGCCTGTTCGATGTTGACGCCGCGCCGGGTCGCATATTCCGCCAATTGGTCGCGGCCGATGCGTGCCACGCCGAAATAGCTCGATTCCGGGTGGGCGAAGTAAAAGCCCGAAACGCTGGCAGTCGGCAGCATCGCAAAGCTTTCGGTCAGCGTGATGTCGGTGCGGGCAGTGGTGCGCATCAGGTCGAACAACGTCGCCTTCAAACTATGCTCCGGGCAGGCCGGATAGCCCGGGGCGGGGCGGATGCCCTTGTACTGCTCGCGGATCAGATCCTGGTTCGATTGCTTCGGCCCCGTTTCATACCCCCAGATTTCGCGGCGGACGCGTTCGTGGAGAAACTCGGCAAAGGCTTCGGCCAGCCGGTCGGCGAGCGCCTTCAGGAGGATGTCCTGATAGTCATCGTGAAGCGCCTTGAAGCGTGCCAGATGCGGTTCGATGCCGTCACCCGCCGTCACCGCAAAACCGCCGAGCCAGTCTCCATCGGGGGACACGAAATCGGCGAGGCAGGAATTCGGCCGGCCCTCCCTTTTCGCGATCTGCTGGCGCAGGAACGGGAAGCGGGCGATTGCCTCGGCCCTGTTATCGCCTTCATAAACGACCACATCGTCATTCTCGCGCCGCGCCGGCCAGATCGCCACCACGCCGCGCGGTCGCAACCACTTCTCGTCGACAATCTGGCCCAGCATCTTCTGCGCATCGGCGAACAGGTTGGTGGCGCTTTCGCCGACCACTTCATCGGTCAGTATCGCCGGGTAATTGCCCGCCAATTCCCACGCCTGAAAGAACGGCGTCCAGTCTATATAGGGGATCAGGTCGGCAACCGTCACATCATCGACCGTCTGCACGCCGGTCCACTTCGGCCGCACCGGCGGGTGGGCGGCAAAATCGGGTTTGTAAGCATTGGCCCGCGCTGCTTCGATGCTGACCAGTTCCGACTGTTTGTTGCCGGCGCGCTTGATGCGGATATCCTCATATTCGGCCGCGGTGGCGCGGACGAGTTCGTCCTTCAACGTATCCGACACCATCGTGCCGGCAACGCCTACCGCACGCGACGCATCGAGCACGTGGATCACCGGGCCGCTGTACGCCGGCGCAATGCGCAACGCCGTATGGACCCGCGACGTCGTCGCTCCGCCGATCAGCAGCGGCATGGTCATGCCGGTGCGCTGCATTTCGGCCGCGACTGTCACCATTTCATCCAGCGACGGCGTGATCAGCCCCGAAAGCCCGATCATGTCGGCACCTTCGTCGTTCGCCGCCTTCAGGATCGTCTGGAACGGCACCATCACGCCCAAATCAATGACTTCGAAGTTGTTGC
>JBMOGO010000122.1:0-8499 GCA_049318305.1 Polymorphobacter sp. | reverse complement strand
GCATGGCGGTTTCTTCGCCGCAGATATAGGCGCCGGCGCCGCGGTGGACGACGACATCGAAATCATAGCCTGACCCACAGGCGTTCCTGCCGATCAGGCCGGCGGCATAGGCTTCGCGCACCGCAGCGAACAGGGTTTCGGCTTCCCGCACATATTCGCCGCGTATGTAGATATAGGCCGCGACAGCACGCATGGCGAAGCCGGCGACCAGCGCGCCTTCGATCAGCTTGTGCGGATCGTGGCGGATGATCTCGCGATCCTTGCAGCTACCCGGTTCGGATTCATCTGCGTTGATGACAAGGTAGGACGGCCGCGCCGGGTTGGGTGCCTTGGGCATGAACGACCACTTCATGCCGGTCGGGAAACCGGCGCCGCCGCGACCACGCAGGCCGCTGGCCTTGATGGCGTCGACGATCGCATCGGGGCCGACCGCGAGCAGTGCTTTGGTGTCTTCCCAATCGCCGCGCTGGCGTGCAGCCGCAAGATTCCACGGCTTGAAACCGTAGAGGTTGGTAAAAATCCGGTCCTTATCGGCGAGCATTGCGCACGACCCTGTCCTGAAGTTCAACCGGCATTGCGGTCTTCCAGCTTGCCGACGCGGCGATCGACAATGAAGCCGATGGCCAGCGCCGCAACACTGATGATGAAAAGCGTCTTGTCATTGGTTGGCGAGGTGAACAGCAGGAACAGCGACACCGTTCCCGCCACCACTGCAACCGCCATGGACGCGAGCGAAATGCGGCGCAACAATTTGATATTATTGATCACGAACCGACCTTTCGGGCGCGCATGCGAATGCCGATACCGAGCACCAGCAGCACGGTGCCAAAGCTCGACAAACCGGTCGAAGGCGTACCATGTAACGACCGGTACACCGAAAACAGCAGCACGGCGATGGCCGAGAGCAGGAACACCAGCCCGACTTGCGACAGAATTCGCGGCGTCATTCGACGATTTCCAACAGGCTCGTCGGGCCGCCTTCCGGGCAGCTTGCAGTGCGGCCGATCTGCGAGCCCGGCACCGGTGTTTCGCCGCGCGCCAGCTCCGCCAAGATGGCAGTCATGCTGTCATAAGTCAGGTCTTCGTAGTTGTCGGCGTTGATCTGCACCATCGGCGCGTTGGCGCAGGCGCCCAAGCACTCGACTTCGGTAAGAGTGAACAGACCATCGGCGGAATTGGCGCCTTTTGTCAGCCCATTGTCCTTGCAGGCGCGCATGACATCGTCCGACCCGCGCAACTGGCACGGTGTCGTGCCGCAAACCTGGACATGATAGCGGCCCACCGGTTTGAGATTATACATCGTGTAGAAGCTGGCGACTTCGTAAAGCCGGATATACGGCATGCCGAGTTGTGCTGCGACATATTCGATCACCGGGACCGGCAGCCACGCCGAACCGGTTGCGGCAGCCATCTGCCCTTGCGCCAGCCAAAGCAACGGCATCGCCGCTGACGCCTGGCGACCTTGGGGATACAAGGCGATAATGCGCGCGGCTTCGACTTGATTTTCCGACGTCCAGACGAATGGCGCGGCATCCGGCGCGCTGGGCCGTGGTTGCACTGTGTCTCGCTCCGTCATCGGCGTTTGCAAAGCGCCGCACCGCGCGGCCCTGCTTCGATAGCCAACGCCCTAGCAGTTGTCCTTCCACAAGTCATGCCCGGACAGACGCGACCGATTAGCTTTTGTCGCCGGCGTGCCGTCCGGTCAAAGGTCCGGCAAGCAGCGAATTACATCCGGTCCATCAGCACGACATAAATGCTCCAGAACGCCCAGCAGATCATCAGCAAGGCAATCAGATAGGTGCCTGTCGAAGGTTCGGCGTTGGCCCCCGCCAAGGCAAGTCCTGCGCACAAGGGCGCGAACCAGACAGCTTCATCACGCGCTTTGTTCATCGTCGTCAGGCTCCCCAACCTCGAAACCGAATGTTCAAGACGATTGTATGATTAACAGCAAATCCAAGGCTCGCAAGATGCGCAATGCCGAAACGAACGCCGGTCTAGCGATCGACTTCCCCGAACACGATATCGAGGCTGCCAAGAATCGCCGGCGCATCGGCAAGCATATGGCCCTTGCACAGGAAATCCATCGCCTGCAGATGCGCCATGCCAGTAGCCCGGACATGGCAGCGCCAGGGTTTGTTGGTGCCATCCGCGACCATGAAGATGCCGAATTCGCCCTTGGGGCTTTCGGTGGCGACATAGGCTTCGCCGGCGGGCACATGCAGGCCTTCGGTGTACAGCTTGAAGTGGTGGATCAGCGCTTCCATCGACCGTTTCATCTCGCCGCGTGATGGCGGCGACACCTTGCGATCGAGCGTCGCGTGGCGACCGGCCGGCATTTCGGCAACACATTGCCGGATGATCTTCAGCGATTCGCGCATTTCGTCCATGCGGACCATGAAACGCGCATAGCAGTCCCCATCGTTCGACACGATGACATTGAAATCCATGCAGTCATAGGCGTCATAGGGCTGCGCCTTGCGCAAGTCCCAGGCAACGCCCGAGGCGCGGATGCACGGGCCGGTAAAGCCCCAGGCAATCGCATCGTCCTTCGAAATGACGCCGATATCGACATTGCGCTGCTTGAAGATGCGATTGTCGGCGACCAGCGCCTGCATCTCGCCGAGCACCTTCAGGAAACCGTCCGACCAGTCCTTGATATCGGCCAGCATGCCGTCGGGCATATCCTGATGGACGCCGCCGGGGCGGAAATAGGCGGCGTGGAAACGCGCCCCCGACACCCGCTCATAGAATTCCATCAGCTTTTCGCGTTCCTCGAACAGCCAGAGGATCGGCGTCATCGCGCCAACGTCCATGGCGTGCGTGGTGACGTTCAGGATGTGGTTGAGAATGCGGGTGATTTCCGCAAACATCGTGCGGATATACTTGGCGCGCAGCGGCACCTCGATGCCCGCCAGTTTCTCGATGGCGAGCACATAGCTATGCTCCATGCACATCGGGCTGACATAATCGAGCCGGTCCATATACGGCAGCGCCTGCAGGTAGGTCTTGTATTCAATCAGCTTTTCGGTGCCGCGGTGGAGCAGGCCGATGTGCGGATCGCAGCGCTCGATGATCTCGCCGTCCAGCTCCATCACCAGCCGCAGCACGCCATGCGCTGCAGGGTGCTGCGGGCCGAAGTTGATCATGTAGTTCTGGATGGCGTTGCCGTCCTTGGCGGGCAGCACGTCGATACTGTCTTCAGGGCGCCAGGCGATGGATGCGAGATCAACCATTGCTTTTGGCCTTTTCGTCACCGGGCAGCACGTAATCCGTGCCCTCCCAGGGCGACAGGAAATCAAAGCTGCGGAAATCCTGCGCCAGCTTTACCGGCTCGTAGACGACGCGCTTGTGCTCTTCGGAATAGCGCAGTTCGACATAACCGGTCAGCGGGAAATCCTTGCGGAACGGATGCCCTTCGAAGCCATAATCGGTGAGGATGCGCCGCAGATCTGCGTTGCCGTCGAACAGCACACCATAGCAATCCCAGGTTTCGCGCTCATACCAGCCAGCCACCGGAAACACGCCGGTCAGGCTGGGCACCGGGGTGCGCGTGTCGGTCGTCACCTTGATGCGCAGGCGCAGGTTCTTCGCCATCGACAGCAACTGGTAAACCACATCGAAACGTTCAGCGCGGTCCGGATAATCGACCCCGCAGATATCGATCAACTGGTTGAACCGCAGCGCCGGGTCGTCGCGCAGCGCCGTGATCGCCGTGACCAGCCCGGCTCGCGTCACCGTCACGCCGGTTTCGCCGGCATGTTCGACAATTTCCACCACCGCATCGCCCAGCAAGGCCCGCAGATGCTCGGCGATGCCGTCGACACTCGCCATCACCGGCCAGCTGTGGCGTCCCAATTCCGGAGTTGCGACCAGGCTCACCGTTCGAAACTCCCGACACGGCGGATCTTGCGCTGCAAGGCAAGGATTCCATACAGCAAGGCCTCAGCCGTCGGCGGGCATCCTGGCACATAGATATCGACCGGCACGATGCGATCGCAGCCGCGCACCACCGAATAGCTGTAATGATAATAGCCGCCGCCATTGGCACAGCTGCCCATCGAGATGACATAGCGCGGCTCGGCCATCTGGTCGTAAACGCGGCGCAGCGCCGGCGCCATCTTGTTGCAGAGCGTGCCGGCGACGATCATCACGTCGGACTGGCGCGGGCTGGCACGCGGTGCAACGCCGAAACGCTCCAGGTCATAGCGCGGCATGTTGGTGTGCATCATTTCGACGGCGCAGCACGCCAGGCCAAACGTCATCCACCACAACGACCCGGTGCGCGCCCAATGGAACAGATCCTCGGTCGACGCGACGAGAAAGCCCTTGTCGCTGACCTCCTTGTTGACATCGGCCAGCCAGGCGTCGCGATTGCCCTCGGGCAGCGTCAGGCCGCTCGCCACCGGCGCCGACGGATCGATGATCATTCCCATTCCAGTGCCCCGACAGCCCAGGCATAGGCGAGGCCGATCGCCAGTTCGCCGAGAAATTCCATCATCGCCCACCACGCCGCCGGCCCGCCCCAGTGCAGCGATACCGCCCAGGGAAACAGGAACGCCGCCTCCAGATCGAAGACGATGAACAGGATGGCGACGAGATAGAAGCGCACGTCGAACTGCCCGCGGCTGTCGGAAAAGGCCGGAAAGCCGCTTTCATATTCGCTCAGCTTGATGGTGTCGGGTTTCGACGTGCCCGCCAGCTTCGACACGACAATCGGCGCGCCGACAAAGATGAAGGCGAACACGATGCCGACCGTCAGGAACAGCAGGATCGGCAGATATTGGCTGGCAATCTCGGACATGGCCGAAACGGGCTTTCAAGCGAGGGAACGTCTATCGGCGCCTTCTATGCCGCAGCGCAGCGGCAAGCAAGCGGCGCCGCCTCAATCATCGTCATCGGTATAGGCAAAGGGGTCGGTTTCCTTCGGCTTGGTCGGCAACGGCGGCCGCGGCAGCGGCGCATCGGCATTGGCGGCGTTCCACAGGAAGCTCGCCATGATCACCGCGGCCTGGCGCAGATCATCGGCCTTCAGGTGATCGAACGTATCGACATCGCTGTGGTGCGTCCGGCTCATGTAATCCAGCGGGTCCTGGATGAACTGGAACCCCGGCAGGCCGACCGATTGCATGAAAACATGGTCGGTGCCCCCGGTCCGGCTGGCGACGACGGTGCGCGCCCCCATCCCGGCAAACGGCGCCAGCCATTGCGAAAAGGTCGATGCGACCGCCGGATTGCCCTCGGCGTAAATGCCGCGAATCTTGCCCGAGCCGTTGTCGAGGTTGAAATAGGCCGCCAGCTCATTGAATTCCGGCTTCGGCGTGATCGGGAAACGCTGCGACCAGTTGGTATAGGGGTTGGCCTTGGCCAGCGCTGGATCGGTGATCGGCGCGCGCGTCACCAGATGCTGGTCGAGATAGGCAATGCTGCCGTACAGCCCCTGCTCTTCCCCCGACCAGAGCGCAAAGCGGATCGTCCGCTTCGGCTTGACGCCGAGCCCGGCCAGAATGCGCGCCGCCTCCAGCACCACGGCGGATCCGGCGGCGTTGTCGGTGGCGCCATCGGCGGCGACCCAGCTATCGAGATGCGCACCGGCCATGACGTAACCCGCCTTGGGGTCGCGCCCGGGCAAGTCGGCGATGACATCGTTGGCGCGGGAATCGGCCTCGTGGAAGGTCACGCGCGTGTCGATCTCGACCGTCACCGGCTCGGTACCCTTGGCGAGTCGCGCGAGCCGGCGATAATCCTCCGCCGCCATCTGGATGCCGGGCACCTTGCGGCGGTCATCGGCGGCATAGCCATCGCCCTCCCCCGAAACCAGGCCGCCATCGCGATAGGACCGCGACACCCATGCCCGGGCGCCTTCGGCAGCGAGAAACGCATCGCGGCGCGCGCTGAACCCGTCGCTCTTCACATCCTTGGCCAATTCGGCCGCGCTCGTTGCCGGCATGTCGAACTTGTCGAGCTTGGCGAAGTCGTCGCCTTCATAGCGTTTGAAGGGCGCTTCCTTGGGTTCATTGCCATCACCGGGCATGCTGACCAGCACGATCTTGCCGGCCAGCTTGCCGCGCCATTTGTCGAAATCGCGGTCGCGGCGCAGCGGCGCGACAATGATCGGCGCAGACACCGCAGCACCGGTGCCCGGCGCCCAGGCGACGGGAATGGCGCGCAGCGGCAGCACGCGCGGCGCGGTCATTCGCACCGCCGACGAATCGATCGACCAGCCGCGGCCGAATTCAAACGATTCGAGCCGGGCGTTGGACAGGCCGTAACCGGCGAAACGCTGCTTCGTCCATTGTTCGGCCTGGCGCATCTGCGGCGAATTGGTCATCCGCCCGCCGATCCGATCGGTCAGATACTGAACGGTTTCCATGACCTCGCCGTGGTTCATGCCGGCATCGATGATGCGGTTGGTCATGCCCGCATCCGGCGTATCGGCGGCGAGCGCCGGCATGGCAAAGGCGAGCGCCAGCACGGCGCAGCAGGTCAGACGCATGGGAATCCTTCGTTCAAGAACAGCCTTCAAAGGCTAGGCGTGCGCAATTTTCGGGGCAAGACTGCTGAAGCGATCAGCGCACCGCGCCTGCCACCAGCCGGTGAAGCTTCGACTGGATATTGCCATTGGCGGCGACCATTTCCTGCCGCGCCACCATATTGTCCTGGCCGCGATAATCGGTGACGAAACCGCCGGCTTCGCGCACCAGCAGGATGCCGGCCGCCACGTCCCAATATTGCAGGCCGGATTCCCAGAAACCGTCAAAGCGCCCCGCCGCCACCCAGGCGAGATCGAGAGCGGCAGAGCCAAAGCGGCGAACGCCGGCGACTTCCGGCATCACCGCCGACAGGATTCCCGAAAATTCGCTGAACTTGCCATGGCCCTGATAGGGAATGCCGGTCGCGACGACGCAATCGACCAGGTCACGCCGCGCCGAAACGCGCAACCGCCGGTCCGACAGCCAGGCACCGCGGCCCTTTTCGGCCCAGAAGCTTTCACCGGTCAGCGGCTGGTGAATCAGGCCGGCAACGACTTCGCCATGCACTTCGGCAGCGATCGAAATGGCGAAATGCGGCATGCCGTGCAGGAAATTGGTGGTGCCATCGAGCGGATCGACGATCCAGCGTGCCTGGTTGTCACGACCGATGGTTTCCCCCGATTCCTCCATCAACAGCCCCCAATCCGGCCGGGCGTGCATCAGGACTTCGCCGATCGCCTGTTCGGCGGCGCGATCGGCGTTCGACACGAAATCCGCCGGGCCCTTGCGGCTGACCTGCAAGGCGTCGACTTCGTTGAAATCGCGGCGCAATCGCGGCGCGGCCTTGCGCGCGGCCTTTTCCATGATGGTGATCAGGGCAGAATGGGCAACCATGATGTCTCCACCCTTCGCATGGCGAACGGGCAAAATGCGGCAACGCGTACCGACCGGGAATTAAGAAGTGCGACGCCTTAGCCGCAAAGCCGCCGTCTGCCAACCGGAACGGCTCAATCGGCGGGCCGGCGCTCGAGCCAGGCCTGCGCCCAAGCGACCGGGTCGCTGACATCGGCGGGGATGCGGACGTCGGGGGCAATGCCATCGGGATCAACCGGATCGGCCGGCACCCGCAGCGACCGCGACGTCGCCCATTGCAGGCGGAAGCGTCCCGACGGGGTCGCCATGCCGACGACATTGGCGAAATCGAGCACCCCGGCCGAATTGCGCTGGCCCATCAGCGTCACCTTTCGGCTTTGCCTGGCATCAAGCAGAAACTGTTCGCCGGTGCTGCCCGCACCATCGATCAGCACCGCGACATGCCGGGGATTGACCAGCACTTTCGCCTGGCGGTCGATACTGAACGGCAGCGGATCGGGCTGGACAAACTCGCCAGGATGCGCCGCCATCAAGGCGTTCTGCGCATCGAGCCCGGCGGCCGGCTCGGGCGCCTCCGCCCGGATCTGGTCGGCAATGGCGCGGCGCAGGGCGATGTTGTCGGCGCTCGCCCGCATTTCGATGCCGATCGTCACCACCGGCCGCGTATAGATCAGCGGCAGGATGGGCGCATAGACATAGTCGCTGCCACCACCATTGCGGCGCAAGTCAATGACCAGATTGGGCGTCGCCGCCAACTCGGCCTGGTGCGCCGCCAGCGCCGCCAGCAGCGGCTTGGCCCGGCTGTCGTTGAAATCGGGAATGCGCAGCCACAATGTCGAAGGCGACAGGCGTTTCAGGAACAGGCCGGTCGGATAAAGTCTCTCTATCGTATCGGGATCGGCCGGTGCCGGTTCGACCCGGGTCCAGATGCCCCATTCCGTCCCCAGATCGAGCACGGCGCCGTTGGCGGCAAGAGTCGGCGCCACATCATGCGCACCATGGTCGCCGGCACGATAGACCATGCGGTAGGTGCCGGGCGCGGTGCGAACGAGATCAGCCTTGATCTCGCCGGGTTGCCAGGTCTCGGCGGTGGTGGCGAGAATGTCAATCGGCGTTCAAACGGGACCCACTTGAAGGGCATATCGGCGTGCAAAAG
>JBMOGO010000121.1:0-8614 GCA_049318305.1 Polymorphobacter sp. | reverse complement strand
CCCTGGTCTGGCCATTGCTGCCGCTGCTGTTGCCGTTCGGCAAGCATATGAACAGCCTTGGCAACGCCGGCCATGGCCTTGCCGATCTGGCGAGCCAGGTGCAGCCGCCGGCCGGGCGCATTTATGCCTCGCTCCGCAAGGGCCGCATGACCTGGCCCGACCCGTCGGTCATCGCGCTTGACGATACGGCAATGGCCGATCTGTGGGCCGCCAGCGCCCGGATGACCGGGCTCGACTGATCACGGCTATTCGCGCTGGCGCCGCGCCGGACTTTGCGCTTTGATGGTCTCAACACGACTTTATTCTGGGGATCATCGATGAGCCTGCCCGCCAATTTCCCCGCCATGAGCATCGCGCAGGCGCATGCCCTGCTCACCGCCCCCGGCTCCCCGCTGGAGATGGAGACCGTCACGATTCGCGGCCTGCCGGTGCGGACGTGGAAGAACGCGCCGCCGACGCTGCGCGATGTGTTCCTCGCCGGGCGGGCGCATGGCGACAAGATCTTCCTCGTCAACGAGGAGGAGCGGGTCAGTTTCGAACAATTCTCGCGCGCCGTGCTGCGGTTGGCGGCGCAGCTGGTCGCCGATGGCGTGGTAAAGGGTGACCGCGTTGCCGTCGTCATGCGCAACCTGCCGGAATGGCCGGTGGCGTTTTTCGCGGCCACTCTGACCGGCGCCATCGTCACGCCGCTCAACGCCTGGTGGACCGGCGGGGAGCTGGAATATGGCCTCGCCGATTCGGGCACCAAGGTGTTGATTACCGACAATGAACGCCTGGCGCGGATTGCGCCGCACCTGCCCGACCTGCCCGAAGTGTCGCGCATCTATGTCAGCCGCAGTACCGAGGAACCGCTGGGCGATCCGCGCGAGATGCGGCTCGAATCGATCATCGGCGCGCCGGAAAGCTGGGGCAGCCTTGCCGACCGGGCGCTGCCCGATATCGACCTGCACCCCGATGACGATGCGACGCTATTCTACACCAGCGGCACCACTGGCAAGCCCAAGGGCGCGCTCGGTACGCATCGCAACATCGTGTCGAACATCATGGCGTCGGGCTTTGCCGCCGCCCGCGCCTATCTGCGCCGCGGCGAGCAACCGCCGGTGCCCGACCCGGCGGCGCCGCAAAAGGCGACCTTGCTCAGCGTGCCGTTCTTCCATGCCACCGGCTGCCATGCCGTGCTGTCGCCGTCCTTGTTTGCCGGCGCCAAGCTGGTGCTGATGCGCAAATGGGACGTGCTGGAGGCGATGGCGCTGATCGAGAAGGAGCGCATTACCGGCTGCGGCGGCGTGCCGACCATCGCCTGGCAGATCATCGAGCATCCCGAGCGCGGGCGGTTCGATCTGTCGAGCCTGGAAACCGTGAGCTATGGCGGCGCGCCGTCCGCCCCGGAACTGGTGCGCCAGATCAAGAAGGTATTCGGCAAGGCGATGCCCGGCAATGGCTGGGGCATGACCGAGACCAGCGCCACCTTCACCAGCCATGTCGGCGAGGATTATGAACTGCGCCCCGATAGCTGCGGGCCGGCGTGCGCGGTGTGCGACCTGAAGGTGACCGACCCGGATGGCAATGTGCTGCCGGTCGGCACGGTCGGCGAATTATGGGGTTATGGCCCCAATGTCGTGAAGGAATATTGGCGCAAGCCCGAAGCCAGCGCGGCGACGTTCGTCGACGGCTGGGTACGTACCGGCGACCTGGCGCGGCTCGATGAGGAAGGGTTCTGCTTCATCATCGACCGTGCCAAGGACATGCTGATCCGCGGCGGCGAGAACATCTACTGCGTCGAGGTCGAGAACGCCCTGTACGAACACCCTGCCATTATGGACGCGGCGCTGGTGGGGCGGCCGCACAAGACGCTGGGCGAGGAGCCGGTGGCGTTCGTGACGCTGAAAGCCGGAACGACCGCGACCGAGGATGAATTGCGCAGTTTCGTCGCGGCGCGGCTGGCGGCGTTCAAGGTGCCGGTGGCGGTGACCTTCTCGAACGAGCCGCTGGTGCGCAACGCTAATGGCAAGATCCTGAAGACGGAGTTGAAGAAGTTGGTGGGGGGATAGGTCTTCCTCTCCCGCTTGCGGGAGAGGCGAGACGCACGCCAGTGCGCCGGGTGAGGGTGTACACAGGCTGCGGCACGAGAGAACACCCTCACCCGGGGCGCGAAGACGCGCCTCTCGACCTCTCCCGCAAGCGGGAGAGGGGTTAAGGGGCCCGGTTTGCCACCAGCGCCGCCACCACCGATGGGTCGGCCAGCGTCGAGATATCGCCCAGATTGCCGGTCTCGCCTTCGGCGATCTTGCGCAGGATGCGCCGCATGATCTTGCCGCTGCGGGTCTTGGGCAGGCCGGGGGCGAACTGGATCACGTCCGGCGTGGCGATCGGCCCGATTTCGCGGCGCACCCATTGCACCAGCTCGCGGCGCAGCGCCTCGTCCTCGGGCTCGCCGGCGTTGAGGGTGACATACGCATAGATGCCCTGCCCCTTAATATCATGGGGGAAGCCGACAACCGCGGCCTCGGCGACCTTGGCATGGGCGACGAGCGCGCTTTCGACCTCGGCGGTGCCCATGCGGTGGCCTGAGACGTTGATGACATCATCGACGCGGCCGGTGATCCACCAATAGCCGTCGGCGTCGCGGCGGGCGCCGTCGCCGGTGAAATAGCGGCCGGGATAGGTGGTGAAATAGGTCTGGAAAAACCGGGCGTGATCACCCCAGACGGTGCGCATCTGCCCCGGCCAGGACCGCGCCAGGCACAGATTGCCGTCGGTGGCGCCGTGCAGTTCGGTGCCTTCGGCATCGACGAGCAGCGGTTCGACACCGAACAGCGGTAGCGTGGCGGAGCCGGGTTTCAGCGCCGTCGCACCGGGCAGCGGGCTGATCAGCGCGCCGCCGGTTTCGGTTTGCCACCAGGTGTCGACGATCGGGCAGCGGTGGTCGTCGACGACCCGGTGATACCATTCCCAGGCTTCGGGGTTGATCGGTTCGCCGACACTGCCGAGCAGGCGCAGCGAGGCGCGCGAGGCGCGGGTCACGAAGGCATCACCCTCGCGCATCAACGCGCGCAGCGCGGTGGGCGCGGTATAGAAGATGTTGACGTTCCAGCGGTCGCAAACCTCCCAGAACCGGCCATGATCGGGGTAGTTCGGTACGCCTTCGAACATCAGCGTGGTGCCGCCATTGGCGAGCGGACCATAGACGACATAGCTGTGCCCGGTCACCCAGCCGACATCGGCGGTGCACCAGAACACCTCGCCGGGGCGGTAGTCGAAGACCAGCCGGTGGGTCATCGCCACCCAGACCAGATAGCCGCCGGTGGTGTGGAGCACACCCTTGGGCTTGCCGGTCGATCCGCTGGTGTAAAGGATGAACAGCGGGTCTTCGGCGCCCATCGGTTCGGGCGGGCAATCGGCCGGGGCGGCATCGCGGGCGGCTTGGTACCAGATGTCGCGGCCCGGCAGCATCGTCACCGCGCCGCCGGTGCGGCGCACGACGATGACGCGATCGACCGACGGGCAGCTGGCCAGCGCGGCGTCCACATTGGCCTTCAACGGCACCGGCTTGCCACCGCGCAGGCCTTCATCGGCGGTGATGACCAGCTTCGAATCGCAATCCTGGATGCGGTTGGCCAGGCTGTCGGGCGAAAAGCCGCCGAACACGATCGAATGCACGGCGCCGATACGGGTGCAGGCGAGCATCGCCATCGCCGCTTCGGGAATCATCGGCAGGTACAGGGTGACGCGGTCGCCCTTCTTCACACCGTTGGCTTTAAGCACATTAGCGAAGCGGCAGACTTCGGCGTGCAGCTCGCGATAGGTGATGGTGCGCGTGTCGGCGGGGTCATCGCCTTCCCACAATATGGCGGGCGTGTCGCCGCGCTCGGCGAGATGGCGGTCGAGGCAGTTGGCCGAGACGTTGAGGACGCCATCCTCGAACCATCGGATGCCGAAATCCGCCTCATTGAAGCTGGTGTTCGACACGCTGGTAAACGGCACCATCCAGTCGATGATCTGTGCTTCGCGCCGCCAGAAGCCATCGGGGTCGACGAGCGATTCGGCGTAGAGCGCTCGATAACCTTTGGCATCGACATGGGCGCGGTCGGCCCAGGCGGCTTGGACAGGATAGAGGGCGTCGCTCATCAGGGCTCTCCGGCAACTTCGCCCATTGGCTTTAGGCCAGTCGCGGCCCGCCAAACAATGCGCATTTGCGCGGAGATGGTTGTTCTGGAATATCAAGGCGCAGGGGGAACATCATGGCCAGCAGCCGGAGCGATGACGAGGGGCTGCCACAGCATCACCGGATGACCGCCAACGAGCGGCTGGTGATCTTCGGTTCGTCGCTCGGCACCGTGTTCGAATGGTATGATTTCTACCTTTACGGACTGCTGGCCACGATCATCACCGCGCAGTTTTTCTCGGGCGTCAACGAAACCACCGGCTTCATCTTTGCGCTGGCGGCGTTTGCGGCCGGCTTTGCGGTGCGGCCGTTTGGGGCGCTGGTGTTCGGGCGCATCGGCGACATGGTCGGGCGCAAGAACACCTTCCTCGTCACCATGGGCATCATGGGGCTGTCGACCTTCCTCGTCGGCACGTTGCCCAATTACGCCAGCATTGGGGTGGCGGCACCGCTGATGCTGGTGGCACTGCGGCTGCTCCAAGGGCTGGCGCTGGGCGGCGAATATGGCGGCGCAGCGACGTACGTGGCTGAACATGCGCCCGATGACAAACGCGGTTTCTACACCAGCTTCATCCAGACGACGGCGACGCTGGGGCTGTTTGCGGCGCTGCTCGTCGTCATCGGCGTGCGGGTGGCGGTGGGTGAGGAGGCGTTCAAGGACTGGGGTTGGCGGGTGCCGTTCCTGGTGTCGGCGCTGCTGCTCGGCGTGTCGCTGTGGATCCGCATGCAGCTGGCCGAAAGCCCGGCGTTCACCCGCATGAAGGCTGAAGGCAAAGTGTCGAAGGCGCCGCTGACCGAGGCGTTTGCGCGCTGGGGCAATCTGAAAATCGTGCTGATTGCGCTGGTCGGCGCGGTCATGGGCCAGGCCGTCGTCTGGTACACCGGGCAATTCTATGCGCTGTTCTTCCTTGAAAAGATGCTCAAGGTCGATGGCGCGACGACCAATATCCTGATCGCCATCGCGCTGGCGCTGGCCACGCCGGCGTTTGTATTCTGGGGCTGGCTGTCGGATCGTATCGGCCGCAAGCCGATCATCCTGACCGGCTGCGCGCTGGCGGCGCTAACCTATTTCCCGCTGTTCGATGCGCTGGCACAGCGCGCCAACCCGGTGCTGTACGCCGCCACCCGCGCGTCGCCTGTGGTGGTGCTCGCCGATCCGGCGCAATGCTCGCTGCAGTTCGATCCCATCGGCGCCAACAAATTCGATATGCGTAGCTGCGATATCGCCAAGAGCTTCCTCGCCAAGGCCGGCGTGTCGTACACCAACGCCGCAACACCGGGGGCGGAGGCGAGCATCCGTATCGGTGCCGCCACCCTCGCCGTGCCGGTGACGGCCGCGCTCGACCCTGCCGCGCGCAAGGCCGCCATCGCCGCGTTCCAGGCCGAGGCCAGGGCCGCTCTCGCGGCGGCCGGCTACCCCGACAAGGCCGATCCGGCGGCGATCGACAAGCCGATGGTCGTCGCCATCCTGTTCATCCTCGTTCTCTATGTGACGATGGTCTACGGGCCGATCGCCGCGCTGCTCGTCGAACTCTTCCCCACCAACATCCGCTACACGTCGATGTCGCTGCCCTATCATATCGGCAATGGCTGGTTCGGTGGCTTCCTGCCGACCATCGCCTTCGCCATGGTCGCTGCCACCGGCGATATCAGTTATGGCCTGTGGTATCCGATCATCGTTGCCGCGGTCTCCTGCGTTGCCGGGGTAGTATTGTTGCCCGAAACCTTCCGCCGCAGCATCGATTGAGGAACCGGCGCCGCGCTGCCGGGTTAGGCCCTTGCAACAACAAGGGGTCCCATCATGGGCAAGGGCTGTCTCCTCTGGCTGGTCGGCGTGCCGATCCCGATCATCATCCTGCTTTACATCTTCGTCTTTCGCTGATGGCGCGCGGGGGGGTTTGCCCCGCCCGGCGGTTCGCGCTAACCCCGGCGGATGAAGCGCCCCGCCACCGCCGCCGACCCTGCCGAACTGGCAGCGTTTCTCGCCGCCAACCCCGGCGTCGAATTCCTCGACGTCTTCTACACCAACCTCGCCGGGGTGCCGCGCGGCAAGCGGCTGCGCGCCCATGAATTTGCCTCGGCATTCGAGCAGGGGCGGTTCCTGCCCGGCTCGATTCTCGTCGTCGATATCACCGGCCTCGATGTCGAGGAATCGGGCATGGTCTGGGAAGATGGCGATGCCGATCGCATCGGCTGGCCGGTCGCCGGCAGCCTCGCCCCGGCGCTCTGGTTGGGGGCCGACAGCGCCGACCTGATGCTGTCGATGCACGAGCTCGATGGCCGGGCCTGCGATCTCGATCCGCGCCAGATTTTGCGCAATGTCATCGCGCGCTTCACCGACGACGGCCTGACCCCGGTGGTCGCCTGCGAACTTGAATTCTACCTGCTCGACGCGCGCCGCGGCCGCGATGGCGGCGTCCGCCTGCCGCGCGGCGCCGATGGCCGGGTGCAGGACCATCGCCAGGTCTATGGCCTCGACAGTGTCGATCTTGATGGCGATTATCTGCGTGACCTGTGGGCGGCGTGCGACGCGCTCGGCCTGCCGACCGGCGCCGCCATCGGCGAATATGCGCCCGGCCAATATGAAATGACGCTGGCGCACAAGCCCGATGCGCTGGGCGCCGCCGATGACGCAGTGCGCTTCAAGCGCGCCGCCAAGGGCGTTGCCGATCGCCACCGCCGCACCGCGACCTTCATGGCCAAGCCTTTTGCCGAACTGTCGGGCTCCGGCCTGCACATCCATGTCTCGGTGCTCGACAAAAAGGGCCGCAACATCTTTGCCAGCGATGATCCGCATGGCACCACGGCGCTGGGCCATGCCATCGGTGGCGCGGCCAATTTGATGCCGGCCAGCATCGCGGTGTTCGCCCCCAACGCCAACAGCTATCGCCGCTTCAAACCGAACAGCTACGCCCCGGTGCGTGCCGGCTGGGGGGTCAACAACCGCACCGTGCCGCTGCGCATTCCGGCCGGGCCGCCGGCATCGCGCCATCTCGAACACCGGCTGTCGGGCGCCGATGCCAACCCCTATCTGGCGGTGGCGGCGGTGCTCGCCGGCATCCACCACGGCCTCACTCACCGGATCGACCCCGGCCCGCCGGTCACCGGCGATGGCCAGACGACCGGCGAGCGCCTGCCCACCGATTGGTCGCACGCGCTGGCACTGTTCGAAGGCTCGGGCCTGCTCACCGAATATTGGGGCGGCCGGGCGACCGAAATGTACGCGGTGATGAAGCGCGTCGAAGCGGAGC
The DNA here is from genome assembly GCA_049318305.1 of Polymorphobacter sp. Classification (GTDB taxonomy): domain Bacteria; phylum Pseudomonadota; class Alphaproteobacteria; order Sphingomonadales; family Sphingomonadaceae; genus Sandarakinorhabdus. The sequence goes on along the minus strand of JBMOGO010000121.1, from coordinate 1,198 downwards.
GGTACAATGCCATCGTCACCCCGCTCGATTACGACTGGGTGCTTCGCTCCGCCTGATCCCTCTCCTTCCTTCTGCTCAACCGACCCGCTAAACCCCGAAATCCCCCAGGAACCCCGCCCATGAAATTCTTCGCCGACACTGCCGACACCGCCGAAATCGCCGCGCTCGCCGCCACCGGCTTGCTCGACGGCGTCACCACGAACCCGTCGCTGATCCACAAATCCGGCCGCAATTTTCTCGAGGTCATCCGCGAGATCGCCGCGCTGACCGACGGCCCCGTCTCCGCCGAAGTCGTCGCCACCACCACCGCCGACATGCTGCGCGAGGCCGAAGTGTTGAAGAAGCTCGGCGACAACATCTGCATCAAACTGCCGCTGACCATCGACGGGCTGACGGCGTGCAAGGCGCTGTCGGACGAAGGCGTGATGACCAATGTGACGCTGTGCTTTTCGGCGAACCAGGCGCTGCTGGCAGCCAAGGCCGGCGCGACCTTCATCTCGCCGTTCGTCGGCCGGCTCGACGATATCGGCTTCGACGGCATGCAGCTCATCGAAGATATCAAGATGATCTACGACAATTACGCCTTTGAAACCGAGATCCTGGTCGCCAGCGTGCGCCACCCGGTGCACGTGCTGCAGGCGGCCAAGCTGGGCGCCGATGTTGCCACCATGCCGCCGTCGGTGATCCGCGCGCTTGCCAGCCACCCGCTGACCGACAAGGGGCTGGCGATGTTCACCGCGGATTGGGCCAAGACCGGGCAGAGCATCCTCTGAACCAGGCGCGCGCCTCTGTACTGCTCCCTCCCCCCACCGGCGCAGCCGGTAGAGTGGGGAGGAGGGAGCAGGACAGTGCCCTACCGCGGTTCCCGCCACATCGACCAGAATTCCGGCCCGCCGCCCCTGATCCGGTATGTCCCCGTCACCACGAACCCCAGCGCCTCGTAGATCCCGACATTGGCCGGGGTGGCGGTTTCCAGCGCCGCGGGCAGGCCATCAGTGTCGCATTGCGCCAGCCGCGCCCGAATCACCGCGCCGCCCAGGCCGCGGTCCGGCCGAAGAGCGCAGATAATTGACCGCCGAGCAGGGTCACGCCAACGATAATCACGACGCCCACCAAGGCGACGATCAGGCCGTACTCGATGGCTGTGGCACCGCGATCGGAGCGCATGCCGCGCGCGCCACCTGAATGGGGGACACAA
>JBMOGO010000120.1:0-8636 GCA_049318305.1 Polymorphobacter sp. | reverse complement strand
CCCCGACCCTCCCCACTCTATGTTCGCTGCGCTCACATGGGGGGAGGGGGCAGATTCACCTCCCCCCGCCGGGGGGAGGTGAAAGGATTCAGGCTGCCGCTTTTACCCGGACGAAACCCGCCGCGACCGCAAAGGTGATCAACCGGTCCGTCCACGCCGCATCGGTCGGCGGGCACGCCGGCAGCAACGCGCAATCCGCGACGAAGCGCGGATCGCGCAGCAGATAGGCGGTGTAGAGCGTCGCTGCCGCCGCGTGCCAGCGGCGTTCACCGGCAGGCAGCTGTGCCGGGTCGAACTGCGCCGGCGCCACCCATTCCGGCGTGCCCAGCCCGGCGCGCGCCATGGCGCTGCCGATGGCAGGGATCGGCGTCGGGGTGCGCGCCGTCAGATGCACGGTCTGCCCCGCCAGGTCGGCGAAGCGCTCGGTCATCAGCAACAGCCCGGCAATCACATGGTCGATCGGCACCAGGTCGAGCGTCGCGCCCGCCGCCGCCGGCAGGGTGCGGATGCGGCCTTCGGCGATCAGCTTGAAGATCATGTAGATGTTTTCGAAGCGCGAAATCTGCCCGCTGCCCCAATCCCCCACCACCACCGATGGCCGCGCGATGGCGAAGGCCAGCCCCGAGGCGCGCACCAGCGCCTCGCCGGCCGCCTTGCTGGCTTCATAGCCGTTGGTGAAGGCGGCGCCGGTGAACCCCGGCGCGATCGGGCCGTCGGTCGTCCCGCAGACATAGGCGGTGGAGACGTGCAGCAGCCCGGCACCGGCCGCCTGGGCCGCGGCGATGGCGTGGCGGGTGCCATCGATGTTGACGGCACGATACACATCCTCCGCCGCGTCGAACGCCGTCACCGCCGCCGAATGGACCAGCAGGTCGATCGCCGGCACCTGCGCCAGCCCCAGCCCCGGCAGCCGCACATCGCCGCTGCGCGTCACCACCTCGCCGGGCGCCGGGTGATCGCCCTCCGCCCGGCTCGGCACCAGCCGCCCGCTATTGTCGGTCAACGCATGCCGCCGATGGACCAGCGCCGTGACCGCATGGCCCGCGCCCGCCAGTTGCGCGCAGAGTTCGGCGCCGATCAGCCCGGCAGCGCCGGTTACCAGGATCCGCATCGGGTCAGCAGCAGCCCGATGATGCCACCGCGCCGGCCGCCACCGTATCGAACGGCAGGCTCGTCCCGCAGCCGGCGAAAATGCCGTAATGCCGCGAAAAATCGCCGATAAAGTCGAAATGCCGGGCAAAGCGCGTGTCGTGCAGCATTTTCCAGCTGTTGCCGCACACCGGGAACACCTTGCCCGTCTCGATGACATGATGCTTGTCGAGCACAAACCGACCCGGATGGCCCGGCACGGTGCCGCGATAGACGACAGCCTGGCCGTAATCCTCGCATTCCGGCTCCAGGCCCTCCAGCTTGAACAGGCGGAAGGTCGCCGAATAGAAATTGATGCCATCGGTCATCGCCTTGACCGCTTCATCGCCGATGCCGAGCGGGCGATCGGTAACGAGCCGCGGATCTTCGAACCCCGCCGCCTTGGCGTGGGTGAGGAAATCATTCCAGTACAGCGCCCCCGACAGGCATTCGCCGTGCAGCACCGGGTCCGACTTCAACGCCTGGGGCACGCGGCGATCCGCATAGACATCGGAAAAATACAGCTCCCCGCCGGGTTTCAGCAGGCGATGCGCGGCGCGGAACACCGCGCCCTTGTCGGCAACCAGGTTGATGACGCAATTCGACACGATGACATCGAAACTGGCATCGGCCAGGCCCAGCGCATCGAGCCGTTCGATATCGCCTTCGACGAAATCGACATTGGCAAAGCCGAACGCATCCCGGTGCCAGTCCTGCGTGCCCCGCGCCACTCCCAGTTGCTCCGGCGTCGCATCGACCCCCGTCACATGCCCGTCGGCCCCGACGAATTGCGCCAGCGCATAGACATCCTGGCCGGCGCCGCAGCCGAGATCGAGAATGCGCGCACCGGTTATATCGGCCGGCGCGATGAAGCCGCAGCCATAATAACGCGCCCGTACGTCGGGGTGGATGCGCGCCAGCGCGGCGCGCAGCTCCGGCCTCGGCGCGTCGGTGGTGCTGCACGCATCGGTGCGCAGGTCGGCGGAGCCTTGCAGCACCTGGCCGTAATAGTTGCGGCTGTTTTCGATATTCATGCGCGCGCCCCGTCCCCGATGCTCAAAGCTGTTTCGCAGATACGCATGTCCGGGTTACGACGGTGCTGTGTCACCGAATCAACCGGCGGCGCGTATCTGGCGGCATACCGCCACAAACCGGAGCGTTTGTCATCGCTGCTGCCTCGCCCTTTGCCGTTGCCGCCACGCCAATCGACCCGGCCAAGTTCCGCGACCCGCACGTCACGGCGAAGGGGGAACCGCGCGCTGCGGTGGCGCTCAATGGCCTGACGACGCTGTGGTTCAACACCGGCACGCTGTGCAACCTCGCCTGCGCCAGCTGCTATATCGAAAGCTCCCCGACCAACGACGCGCTCGCCTATCTGACGCTGGCGGATTTCACCCAGTATCTCGATGAAATCGCAGCCGATGGCTTGCCGGTGCGCGAGATCGCCTTTACCGGCGGCGAGCCGTTCATGAACCGCGAATTCCCCACGATGATGGTGCTGGCACAGGCCCGCGGTTTCGATGTGCTGGTGCTGACCAACGCCATGCGCCCGATGCGGCGGTTCGAAGCCGCGATTCGCGCCCTGCCCCGCGAGCGGCTGACCTTCCGCATCAGCCTCGACCATTACTCGCAAGGCGTCCACGAGGCGGAACGCGGCGCCGGCACCTGGGACATCGCGCTGGCCGGCATTGTCTGGCTGGCGGCCGAGGGTTTCGCCATCGCCATCGCCGGGCGCCACCTGGCCGGCGAATCGGACGCCGAGGCGCGGGCCGGCTATGCGGCGCTGTTCGCCACGATGGGCTTGCCGGTGCCGCCGCTGGTGCTGTTCCCGGAAATGGACGCCGCTGCCGATGTGCCGGAAATCACCACCGCCTGTTGGGGCATCCTCGACGTCGCGCCCGAAACCATGATGTGCGCGTCATCACGCATGGTCGTGCGGCGGCGCGGGGCGGAGGCGCCGGCGGTGCTGGCCTGCACGCTGCTCGCCTATGATCCGCAGTTCGAACTCGGCGCGACACTGGCGCAGGCGGCGCGGCCGGTGCCGCTCAACCACCCGCATTGCGCGCGCTTCTGTGTGCTCGGCGGAGCTAGTTGTTCGGGATAACCCCATACCTCCCCCGCAAGCGGGGGAGGTATGGTTCAGCTCAGCACTTCTTCGATTTACCGAGCTGGTTCCCCACCAGCGCGCCGCCGCCGGCGATGAGCGCCGTCTCGCCCAGGTTGGCGCCCAGCACGGCAGCGCCGACGCCGGCAACCGCCGCACCGACGATGGTGCCGTCCTTCTTGGCCTTGCGCTTCTTCTCCTGGCACTCGGCCAGCGAATCGTAATAGTGGCCGTCATATTCGTAGCGGACCTGCTCCTTCTTTTTCGCGGCAGCGGGCAGCGCCGGCAGGCCGGTGGCGATGGCGGCGATCAGCAAGGTCGGGATAAGGCGCATATCGTGTCTCCTGTGGTGACGGGACAATATAACCATGCTTCCCTGAACCCACACCATCCAATGAATTCAGAATGCGTTCAGCCCGGCGTTGCAATATTGTCATATTCGTCCGCTGCTATCGGGCGATCAGGAGTGTGGCAGATGGACAAGCTGATTCTCGCAGCGATGCTGGCGGCAACCTTGGCAGTGCCGGCGATGGCGGATGATCGCGGTGGCCGCGGTGGCAACAATGGCGGCGGCTATGGCCGCGGCGGCGGCCAGGGCGGCTATGGCGGAGGCTATAATCGCGGCAACAACGGTGGCGGCTACAATGGCGGCGGTTATCGCGGCGGTTATCGTGACAACAATCGCGGCTATTATGGCAATGCCGGTTACGGCCGCCCGGGCTATGGTTATGGCTATGGTCGCCCGGGCTATGGTTATGGACGCCCCGGTTACGGCTATGGACGCCCCGTTTATGGCCACGCCGGCTACTATCGCCCGCCCGGAATCCGCTTTCGCCCGGCCTATTACCCGCCGGCCTATTTCGGCAATCCGGGCTATTTTGGCGCTTTTTACCCGCCAGTTTTTGGCGCGCCGATCGTTTATAGCCAGGTCGCTTATGCTCCCGCCTATGTCGGCGGCTACGGCGGCGTTTATGCTCCCGGTTATGGCGGCGGTTATTACGACCCTTGCCAGTCATCGGGTGCCGGCGCGGTCATCGGCGCCATCGCGGGCGGGTTGATCGGCAACGGAGTTGCCGGGCCGTATGATCGCGGCCTGGGCACCGTGCTCGGCGCCGGACTCGGCGCGGTTACCGGTACCGCGATCGAGCGCAACCAGCGCTGCGGCTATTAGGCCAAACCCTCACACCTCCTAGGGAGGGAACTAGCAGCCCTTGATCGCCGCCAAAAACGCCGCGCCATAGGATTCCAGCTTGCGCGCCCCCACCCCCGGTATCCGGCCCATTTCGGTCAATGATTTCGGCCGCGTCGCCGCCATGGCGCGCAGCGTCGAATCGTGGAAAATCACATAGGGCGGCAGGCTGGCGGTGGCGGCGAGTTCGCGGCGCACGGCGCGCAGCGCTTCGAACAGCGGTACGTCACCGGCATCGACAGCGGCGGTTGTCGCCGTACTACCGCGGCTGCGTTTCGGCGCATCGGTCACCACTTTCAGGCTGACCGGCACCTCGCCCTTCAAGATCGCCCGCGCCGCCGGGCCGAGCACCAGCCCGCCGTATTCACCGTCGCGGACCAGCGCCTCATTGGCCTCCAGCTGCCGCGCCAGGCTCTTCCAGCCTTCGCCCGACAGTTCCTTGCCGATGCCGAACACCGTCAGTTGGTCATGGCCGAACTTGACCACCTTTTCCGCCGGCTTGCCCATCAGCACGTCGATGAGATGCCCCACACCAAAGCGTTGCCCGGTGCGGAACACCGCCGAGAGCAGCTTGCGCGCTGCCTCGGTGGCATCCTGCAACGCCGGCGGGTTGAGGCAATTGTCGCAATTCCCGCACGGCGGCGGCTTGGGCTCGCCAAAATATTCGAGCAAGGGCACCCGCCGGCAGCCGCCGGTTTCGAGGAACGCGATCAGCGCGTTGAGCCGCCGGGTTTCCTCGGTCTTGCGCTGCTCGCTCGCCTCGCTTTGCGAGATGAAGCCGCGCGCCCGCGCGATATCTTCGGCGCCCCACAACAGATGCGCCACCGCCGGGTCGCCATCGCGGCCTGCGCGACCGGTTTCCTGATAATAGGATTCGATCGATTTCGGCAGGCCGATATGCGCCACAAAGCGCACGTCGGGCTTGTCGATGCCCATGCCAAAGGCGATCGTCGCCACCATCACCATGTCTTCGCTCTTGACGAAATCCGACTGGTTGCGAGCGCGGGTCACCGGGTCGAGCCCGGCGTGATAGGCGCGGGCGTTGACGCCATCCTTGGCGAGCCAGCCCGCGACCTGGTCGGTGACGGCGCGGGTGGGGGCATAGACGATTCCCGGCCGCCCGGCCTGGGACGCGATGAAGGCGCTCAACTGGCGGTGGCTGTCGTGCTTGGGGCTGACTTCATAGCGGATGTTAGGCCGGTCGAACCCCGCCACCACCATGCGATCGGGCGCGATACCGAGCTGTTGCAGGATATCGGCGCGCGTCGCCACATCGGCGGTGGCGGTCAGCGCGACCCGCGGCGTGCCGGGCAGTGCGTCGCACAGCGATTTCAGCTGGCGATATTCGGGGCGGAAGTCATGCCCCCATTGGCTGACGCAATGCGCTTCATCGATGGCGATCAGCGCGATTTCGGCGCGCGCCACCAAGGCGCGGAACCCGTCCATCGCGGCGCGTTCGGGCGCCACGTACAACAGGTCGAGCTCGCCATCGCGCAGCGCGCGGATGACATCGTCGCTGTCGGTCGACTGGCTGTTGAGCGCCCCGGCACGCACCCCGAACGCCCGCATGGCGCGCACCTGGTCCTGCATCAGCGCGATCAGCGGCGAAATGACCAGCGCGCAGCCGGGCCGCACCAGCGCCGGGATCTGGTAGCACAGCGACTTGCCCGATCCCGTTGGCATGATCGCCAGCACGTCGCGCCCGGCGCAGACATCGGTGATGATGGCTTCTTGCTCACCGCGAAACGCCGGAAAGCCGAAAACCGAATGGAGGACGGCGTGTGGGGTGGTGGCGGCAAGCATGGACGGCGCAGCGATAGCGGAGGCCGGGTTGCACTGCTATGGCGCTGTGATGCTCATCGAACGAATTTTGTCCGCGGGCGTGCTGCTCACTGCCGCCACGCTGGCGGTGATGGCGCTGCAACCCGAAACCGCCAACGCCGTGCCTGCCCCGGCCGCGCTGACGCTGACCGTCACGCCGCTGCCGCTCGATCGCGACGACCCGGCGCGGGCCGAAGTCGGCGCGCTGCGTTTTTTGGGCGCCGTGCAGATGCGATCGACCAACCCCTTGTTCGGCGGCATTTCCGGCCTGCGCGCCGGGCCGGGCGGCCGGATGCTTGCGGTCACCGACACCGGCAACTGGCTGGCCTTCACCACCACCGAACGCGGCGACCGGCTGGTTGGCGTGGCGGATGCCGTGCTGGCCGCGATCCCGACGCCCGATGGCCAGCCGATCACCAGCAAGGCGCAAGGCGATGCCGAAGCGCTGGAGTGGGACGCAGGCACCGGCGGCGCCACCATCGTCTATGAACAGCAGCACCGGATGGTGCAGTTCAGCGGTATCGACGCCGCCCGCCCGGCAACCCTCGCCCGCCAACCCGACCGCACCGAATTCCTCACCGCGATGGCCGGCTGGCCCGAAAACGGCGGCGGCGAAGCGATGGCGGTGCTGCCCGGCGGCACGCGCGTTATCATCGCCGAACACGCCCGCCGCAGCGATGGCTCGGCGCCGCTGTTGCTGACCCGCAGCGGGACCACCACCGAACATGGCCTGGCGCTGATCCCCGGCTTCAGCCCGACCGATGCCATCGCCATCGACGACACCCGCATCCTCGTCCTGCAACGCCGCTTTTCACCGCTGGGCGGTTGGGCGGCGGCGCTGGCGCTGGTGGACCTGGCACCGATGCTGGGGCCGTCGCCGCCCGCAACCCCGTTGCCGCAACGCGAGCTGGCGCGTTTGCAGGCGCCGCTGACCTTTGACAATATGGAAGGCCTCGCCATCCGCCACAGCGGCGACCGGCTGTTCGTCTATCTGGTCAGCGACGACAACCTCAACAGCCTGCAACGCACGCTGCTGATGAAGTTCGAACTGCAGCTGTAGCCCGCCGCGCGTGCCGCCGGGGCAGCGACCATCATTTCTTGGGCAGTTTCGCCACCTCCTTGATCTCGGTCACCCCCGTCGGCTCGAACAGCGCGGTGATGCCGATCGCCGTCCAGGCCGGGAACGGCGCCTTGACATAGCGGTCCTTTACCGCGGCCATATCGGCGATCTGTGCTCCCAGGTTGGTGTGAAAACTGGTCAGGTCGACGACGTCGTCCCAGTTGGCGCCGGCGCGCTTCAATATGCCGGCGATATGCCTGAACGCCCGGTCATAGGCCGGCTGCAACCCGGTTTCGCCGGGTGCCGGCGCGACGATGACACCCGACAGATACACCGTGTCGCCGGCGATGACGGCTTCGGCGTAACCAAACTGCGTCTGCTGGGCGAGCGCGGCAGGATCGGTGGGCATCAGCACCCGGGCCGGGTCGCGCGCCAGCGCCGGGGTGGCCGCAAGCAACAACAGAATCGGCAGCAGCATCTTCATCGCTAGTCCTCCCCGGCTGACTGCGCAGGTTAACGCGGTTCGCGCCACATCGTCCAGAAGGTCGGGCCACCCTTGATGTCATAGGTGTCGGCGATGGCGAACCCCAGCGCCTGGTAGAACCCCAGGTTCGATTCGGTGGCGGTTTCCAGCGCCGCCGGCAGGCCTTGCGCATCGCATTGCGCCAGCCGCGCCCGAATCGCCGCGCCGCCATAGCCCTTGCCCTGGTGTTCGGGCACGCAGCCGGTGAATTGCAGATACCAGTGCGGCGTATGCGGGTGGTGCGCCTCCATCACCGATTGCAGCGCCAGCGCGCGCGGCAGCGCCAGCCCGAAGGCGCCGACCAGCCGCGGCAACAGCCGCAGCATCGCCGTCGCCGGGGTCTGCCACAGGCCGGGCGGCCGCCACATCGCCGTTGCCACCGGGGCGCCCTGCGGCCCGATGGCGACATCCCATTGCCCGGCGTCGGCATCGGCACTGCCGATCAGATCGAAGAATTTGCGCAATCGCCGTGGCCGGTCGGCGGCATCCCGGAACAAGTATGCCATCGCCGGATCATCGATGAAGGCGCGCGCCAGCACATCGGCAACGGCACTGCGATCGGCATCGGCGGCAGGGCGGACGACGGGGCGAACAGCGTACATCATGCGGCCCGGACATGAAAACGGCCCGGGGTAACCGGGCCGCATTCCACCATCTTGCGATGAACGATCAGGCCGGCGTCACGGCGCTGGCGGCGATCTTCTTCTTGATTTCGCGCTTCAGCTTGACGGCGCGATCGCTCAGCTTTTCGGCGCGGGTCTTGATCAGCCAATTGTCGAGGCCGCCGACATGTTCGACCGAACGCAGGCCG
>JBMOGO010000119.1:0-8719 GCA_049318305.1 Polymorphobacter sp. | reverse complement strand
AACAGCCGGCTGGTGATCGCCAAGGACACCGGGCACGCGATTGCGGGGGAAAACCCCGACCTGGTGGTGGCATCGGTGCGCGATGTGGTGGCGCAAGTGCGGGCGGCAGCGGTTCCGGTCGAGCCCGAGACGGCGCCCGCCGCAGCTCCCTAACCCTTGCGCGACGCCTTCTCGGCCAGCCCCGACACGCCCTCGCGCCGCGCCAGTTCGGCGCGGATATCATCAAAGCTCAATCCCGCATCGGCGAGCAGCAGCGCCAGATGGAACACCAGGTCACTGGCTTCAGCGACCAGTTCGGCGCGGTCGGACCCCATGGCGGCGATAACGGTTTCCACCGCCTCCTCCCCCAGCTTCTGGGCGATCTTGGCACGGCCCTTGGCGGTCATCTTGGCGACATAGGACGTCGCCGGGTCACCGTTGCGGTTGAGCGTGATGCGCGCCAGCAGCCGGTCGAGGATATCATCACTCATAGCCGTACCCGCACCCCGGCCGCCGCCAGCGCGGCCTTGGCATCGGCGACCGAAGCCTGGCCGAAATGGAAGATGGAGGCGGCGAGCACCGCACTGGCATGCCCGTCGATGACGCCGCTGACAAGGTCCGCGACGCTGCCGACGCCGCCCGACGCCACCACCGGCACCGGCACCGCATCGGCGATGGCGCGGGTCAATGCCAGGTCATAGCCGACGCGCGTGCCGTCGCGGTCCATGCTGGTCAGCAGGATCTCGCCGGCCCCCAGCCGCGCTGCCTCGATGGCATAGGCCAGCGCATCGATGCCGGTCGCCCGCCGGCCGCCATGGGTGAAAATCTCCCACCGGCCGTCGCCGACCGATTTGGCATCGACGGCGACGACGACGCATTGATCGCCGAAACGCATCGCCAGTTCGCCGATCAGGGCCGGCCGCGCCACGGCGGCGGAGTTGACCGCGACCTTGTCGGCCCCCGCCAGCAGCAGCGCGCGGGCATCGGCGACCGACCGCACGCCGCCGCCGACGGTGAGCGGCATGAAGCAGGCGTCGGCGGTCGCCTCGACCATGTGGAGCAGGGTGCCGCGGTCTTCATGCGCCGCGGTGATATCGAGAAAGGTCAGTTCGTCGGCGCCGGCAGCATCATAGGCACGCGCGGCCTCCACCGGGTCGCCGGCATCGCGCAGCGCGACGAAGTTGATGCCTTTGACCACGCGGCCGCCGGCGACATCGAGGCAGGGGATGACGCGGACCGCGAGGCTCATGCCGCCAGCGCCAACGCTTCGCGCAAATCAAGCCGGCCATCATACAGCGCCCGGCCGGTGATGACGCCTTCGATCCCCGGCTGGCCGACCAGCGCGCGGATATCATCGAGCCCGGCTACGCCGCCGCTGGCAATCACCGGCAAAGTGGTGGCCGCCGCCAGGTTGAGCGTCGCATCGATATTGACGCCCTTCAGCATCCCGTCGCGGCCGACATCGGTGAACAGCAGCGCCGCAACGCCGGCATCTTCGAACTGCCGCGCCAGTTCCGCCACCGACACGGTGGAGCGCGTCGCCCAGCCACGCGTCGCCACAAAACCATCGCGCGCATCGACGGCGACGACGATGCGCCCCGGATGCGCGCGCGCCACTTCGCGCACCAGATCGGCGTTTTCCAGCGCGGCGGTGCCCATCACGGTGCGCCACACCCCGGCCTCCAGCCAGCGTTCGACATCGGCGCGGCTGCGGATGCCGCCGCCAACCTGGACCCGTCCACCAAAGGCCGTAATCGCCCGCGCCACGCCGTCACCGTTGCGACTGGCCCCGGCAAAGGCGCCATCGAGATCGACGACGTGCAGCGCCCGGGCGCCGGCATCGGCAAAGAGCTTCGCCTGCGCACCAGGATCGTCATTGTAGATCGTCGCGCGGTCCATATCGCCTTCAGCGAGCCGTACGCACTGGCCGCCCTTCAGGTCGATGGCGGGAAAGATGATCATGCGAGCCAGGCCTTCAGGAACGCCAGGCCATAGGCCTGGCTCTTTTCCGGGTGGAATTGCACGCCGGTGATGTTGCCGCGTGCGACGATGGCGGGAAACACGCCGCCATGGTCCGACACGGCGCGGACATCGGCGGCGTCGTCAGGGTCGAAACGATAACTATGGACGAAATAGGCGTCGCCCGCCGCAACGCCGCTGCCATTCGCGGCACTGACCCGGTTCCAACCCATGTGCGGGATTTTTAGCGCCAGATCATCGGGCACCAGCCGCGTCACCTGCCCCGGCAGCCAGCCCAGCCCCCGGTGAACGCCATGTTCATGGCCTTCGCTCGCCAGCAACTGCATACCGACGCAGATGCCGAGAAACGGCACTTGGCGGCCCTGCACGGCTTCGGCGAGTGCCGGTTCGATGCCGGCGGTACCGCGCAGCGCCGTGATGCACTGCGCAAAAGCGCCGACCCCGGGCAGCACGATGCGGTCGGCGCTGGCGATGCGGACCGGGTCGGCAGTAATCTCGACGTCGCCCGCCCCGGCCGCCGCCAGCGCCCGCGCCACTGACCGCAGGTTGCCGGCGCCGTAGTCGACGACGGCGATGCGTTCAGACACCACCCAGCGTCCCCTTGGTCGACGGCACCGCATCGGCCTTGCGCGGGTCGATGGCGACCGCGGCCCGCAGCGCCCGCGCCAGCCCCTTGAAGCAACTTTCGGCGATGTGATGATTGTTGACGCCGTACAGCGTTTCGATGTGCAGGGTGATGCCGGCGGCGCCCGCAAAGGCGGCAAAGAACTCCTTGACCATCTCGGTATCCAGGTCACCCAGCTTGGGCTGGGTGAATCCCGATTTCCACACCAGATACGGCCGCCCGGAGATATCCAGCGCCACGCGCGTCAGCGTTTCATCCATCGGGATCAGCGCGTCGCCATAACGGGTGATGCCGCGGCGATCGCCCAGTGCCTTGGCGAACGCCTCCCCCAGCGCGATGCCGCTGTCTTCGGTGGTGTGGTGGCCGTCAATGTGGAGGTCGCCCTTGGCGGTCAGCTCTATATCGATGAGTGAATGGCGCGACAGCTGTTCGAGCATGTGATCGAGAAAGCCGATGCCGGTGCTGACATGATACTCCCCGCTGCCGTCGAGGTTGACGGTCACCGCAATGGCGGTTTCCTTGGTGGCACGGGTCACGGTGGCGATGCGCTGGCTCATGCGGCGCGCGGTAGAGCATCGGGGGGGATGGAGCAAGCTGGACGGGGGTCGCAGCTATTTCCCGGTCATCACGAAGTTCGCCGGATATTTGCCCCTGGCGTCGGTGTAAAAGCGCTGGATGACGGCAAGGTCTGCCTCATAATCGCCGCTCGGCCACAGCGTCGCCGGCAGGCTGACGGTCTTGGTCGCATAATCCATCACTGCAAAGGTGATCGGCACGCCGGCGCCCACCGCGATATGGTAGAAACCTGATTTCCATTTCTGCACGGCATCGCGGGTGCCCTCGGGCGGGACCGCAAGGATGAGGCCGGATTCGGCGGCGAAGGCCAGTTTCATCGCGGCGACGACATCGTTGCTCTTGCTGCGATCGATGGGGATGCAGCCGGTCCAGCTCACGATGCCGCCAAAGGGACCATCGGTCAGGCTTTTCTTGCCCATGTAGCGCAGGCGGATGCGCCAGGCGGCGGCCGCCGCGATCATCCAGATGCCGTCCCAGTTCGACGTGTGGGGCGCCGCGATGATGACGCATTTCGGATCCGCCGGCCAGTCACCGGCGATTTTCCAGCCGCCGATCGCCAGGAACAGCCGGCCGCAGCCGCGCCAGAAATCGACGAGCAACCCCCGAGACGGGCGCGCCCGCGCCGTTGACAGGTCGTGGGTGATGAGGGTGCCGGGCGCTGCCATCAACAGCGGGTAGCAGATGGTGCATCCGCTTGCCACGCTGTCACTTTGCAGCAGGGCTTTTATGCCGGGCTGCGCCTTCCTACATCGGTTGCAACAAGGTCTCAGTGAAAGCCCACACCCTCCCATGGCAGATTTTCCCGATTGGCACGGCACGACCATCGTTTCGGTGCGCAAGAACGGCCGCGTCACCATCGCCGGCGACGGCCAGGTGACGATGGGCCAGACCGTGATGAAGCCCAATGCCAAGAAAGTCCGCCGGCTCGGCCCCGGCGGCGCCGTTATCGGCGGCTTTGCCGGCGCAACCGCCGACGCCTTCACCCTGTTCGAACGGCTCGAGGCCAAACTGGAACGCTATCCCGGCCAGTTGACGCGCGCCGCCGTCGAGTTGGCCAAGGACTGGCGCACCGACCGCTATTTGCGCCGGCTGGAGGCCATGATGATCGTCGCCGACAAGGACGTGACTTTGGTGCTGACCGGCACCGGCGACGTGCTGGAGCCGCTGGGCGGGGTGGCCGCCATCGGCTCGGGCGGCAATTTTGCGCTGGCGGCGGCGCGGGCGCTGGCCGATTCGGACCATGATTCCGAAGCGATTGCGCGCCGCGCGATGGCGATCGCCGCCGAACTGTGCATCTACACCAACGACCAGCTGACGGTGGAAAGCATCGACGCCGGAGAAGGGAAATGAACGTCATGAACGCCATCGCGGCCGATGAAGCCGGCCTGACCCCGCGCGAGATCGTCGCCGCGCTCGACCGCCATATCGTCGGCCAGGGCGATGCCAAGCGCGCGGTTGCCGTGGCGCTGCGGAATCGGTGGAGAAGGCAGCGGCTCGATGACGACCTGCGCGACGAAGTCAGCCCCAAGAACATCCTGATGATCGGGCCGACGGGGTGCGGCAAGACCGAGATTTCGAGGCGGCTCGCCAAGCTGGCCGGCGCGCCGTTCCTGAAAATCGAAGCGACCAAGTTCACCGAGGTCGGCTATGTCGGCCGCGACGTCGATTCGATCATCCGCGACCTTGTTGAGGAATCGATCCGGCTGGTGCGCGAAACCCGCCGCGCCGGCGTGAAGGACGCCGCCGTTGCCGCCGCCGAAGCCCGGTTGCTCGATGTGCTGGTCGGCAAGGACGCCAGCGAGGCAACACGGCTGGCGTTTCGCGATCGGTTTCGCGCCGGTGACCTGAAGGGCCGCGAAGTCGAGATCGAAGTCGCCGAAACCGCGCCGAGCTTCGACATGCCGGGGATGCAGCCCGGCCAGGTCGGCATGATCAACCTGTCGGACATGCTCGGCAAGGCGATGGGCGGCCGCACCAAGCGCCGCAAGATGGCGGTGGAGGCGGCGTTTGCGGCCTTGCTCGCTGAGGAATCGGACAAGCGGCTCGATGACGAGGACATCGCCCGCGAAGCCGTGCGCAGCGCCGAGGCTAATGGCATCGTCTTTCTCGACGAGATCGACAAGATCGCCGTATCGGATGTGCGCGGCGGCTCGGTCAGCCGCGAAGGCGTGCAGCGCGACCTGCTGCCGCTGATCGAAGGCACCACCGTCGCCACCAAATATGGCCCGGTGAAGACCGACCACATCCTGTTCATCGCCTCGGGCGCGTTTCATGTCTCGAAGCCCAGCGACCTGTTGCCGGAATTGCAGGGCCGGCTGCCGATCCGGGTCGAGCTGAAGGGCCTGACCTATGAGGATTTCAAGCGCATCCTGACCGATACCGAGGCGTCACTGGTTCGCCAATATGTCGCGCTGCTCGGCACCGAGGGCGTGACGCTGACGCTGACCGACGATGGCATCGACGCGATCGCGCGGACCGCCGAACAGGTGAACGACGCGGTGGAAAACATCGGCGCGCGGCGCTTGCAGACAGTGATGGAGAAATTGCTCGAATCCCTGAGCTTCGACGCCAGCGAACGCGCCGGCGACGCGGTGACCATCGATGCCGCCTATGTGGAGCGCGAGCTGGGCGCCATCGCGCGCGATACCGACCTGTCGAAATTCATCCTGTAGCGGTTGCTCTCCTGACGGACAGTGTTTGTCCGGACAGCTTTTCATGGCCGCTGCACCCGCTAAGGTGGCGGCGATGATCAGCGACCCCGGCCTTTACGATCCGAACCCGGCAGCGCCGCCCTTGCGCTGGCCGGGCGGCAAGACCTGTGCGGTGTGGGTGGCGCCCAACCTCGAATATTACGAGATCGACCCGCCGCCGCACCCGCGCCGCAAGAGCTGGACGAAGCCGCACCCCGATGTCGTCGGCTACAGCCACCGCGACCACGCCAACCGCGTCGGCCATTGGCGGATGGCCGACGCCATGACGCGCCATGGCTTTCCGGGCTCTGTCAGCCTGTCGGTGGCGCTGTGCGACCATATCCCCGAAGTCGTCGCCGATGGCGCGGCGCGCGGCTGGGAATTCTTCAGCCATGGCATCTACAACACGCGCTACGCCTATGACATGGACGAGGCCCAGGAACGCGCGATCATCGAGGACAGTATCGCAACGGTCGAGCGCGCCACAGGGCAGCGCATCCGCGGCTGGCTGGCGCCGGCCTTGACCCATACGGTGCGGACGATGGACCTGATCGCCGAATATGGCCTCGATTACACCTGCGACCTGTACCACGATGACCGGCCGGGGCGGGTGCGCACCGCCAGCGGCGACCTGATTTCCATGCCTTACAGCCTGGAGGTCAACGACCATTATGGCTTCTTCATCTACAACATGAGCCCGCGCGATTATGCCGACGCACTGATCCGCCAGTATGACCGGCTGGCGCGCGAGGGGGCGGTTTCAGGCGCCGTGATGTGCATTCCGCTGCACAGTTACCTGATCGGCCAGCCGCACCGCATCGGCGCGTTCGAGCGCGTTCTCGAACACATCGCCGCCGATGGCCGGGCGTGGATCACCACCGCCGGCGCGATCGCCGATGCGTACCGGGGGCAGGCATGACGCACGGAGCGAAGGCGACCACGGGGCTCGATCCCGCCTATCTGGAATACCCCCGCCGCCAGCGCGGCATGGACCATGACCTTTACCCCTGGTCGAACATCGCCGACCGGCCCCCCATCGCCTGGCCGGACGGCAAGCGGGTTGCCGTCGTCATCGTCATTTCGTGCGAATTCTTCCCGCTGACCCCCAGCGAAACGCCGTTCCGCGCGCCGGGGCACATGCAGACCGCGTTTCCGGATTATCGCCACTTCACCGCCCGCGACTATGGCTCGCGGCAGGGCGTGCCGCGACTGTTCGAAGCGCTTGCCAAAGTTGGCGCCGTCGCCAGCTTCGCAATGAACAGCCGCTGGGCCGAACGCTTTCCCGCCATGGCACGCAGCATCGTCGCTGCCGGCCATGAGGTGGTGGCGCACAGCACCGACATGAACGGCACCATCGCCACCGGCCTTGCCGAGGCCGACGAACGCGCCCTGATCGCGGAGTCCATCGCCGGGCTGGAGGCGATCACCGGACAGCGCCCGACCGGCTGGCTGTCGATCGCCCGCTCGCAAAGCTGGAACACGCCGTGCCTGCTCGCCGAGGCAGGGCTCGGTTACTGCCTCGACTGGGTGAACGACGAACTGCCGTTCCGGCTGGCCACAGCTTCGGGGCCGCTCGTCAACCTGCCGCTCAACCATGAACTCAGCGACCGCCAGGTCATCGCCACCTGTCAGCAATCCGCCGACAGCTATGCCGAACAGCTCCGAGATGCCTATTTGTGGCTCGATTCCGAAGTCGATACCGGCGGCGGCCGCATGCTGCCGATCCATCTGACGCCCTACATCAGCGCCCTGCCCTATCGCATCGACGCGATCGAGACGTTGCTGGCCTGGCTGGCCGCACAGCCGGGGGCATGGTTCGCACGCGCGGATGAGGTGGTGGCGGCGAGCGAGGTCTGATCACGCCCGCGGGTGGGCGTTCCGGTACACATCGAGCAGCTGCGCCGCATCGACCGCGGTGTAGATCTGTGTCGACGACAGGCTGGCGTGGCCGAGCAATTCCTGGATACTGCGCAGATCAGCGCCGCGCGCCAACAGATGCGTCGCGAAACTGTGGCGCAGCGCGTGCGGCGTCGCGCTGTCGGGCAGGCCGAGTGCCGGCCGCGCGGCGCGGATGGCGCTGCGCACGATGCCGGGATCGAGCGGCCCGCCGCGCAGGCCGCGAAACAGTGGCGCATCGCGGCTGGGCGGCCAGGGTGTCAGCGCCGCATAGGCCATGATCGCTTCGGCGACGACCGGGAGCAGCGGCACGGCGCGGGTCTTGTTGCGTTTCCCGGTGACGGTGATGGTGGCACCAAGCGGCAGCACCGCGCCGGTCAAGGACAGCGCCTCGGCGATGCGCAGCCCGGCGCCGTAGAGCAGCAGCAGCACCGCCGTATCGCGCGCTGCCGTCCAGGGCTGGCGCGCATCGTCGCCGACCGCAGCGATCAGCCCGCTGGCGTCCGCCGGCGACACGGGGCGCGGCACGCGGCGCGCCACCTTTGGCGATTTCAGTCCGGCGATGCCGTCACAAGTGATGCCATGGTGCCGCCGCGCCCATTCGAAAAACGTCTTCAGCGCCGAAACTTCGCGCGCCACCGAGACATTGGCGAGCCCGTCGCTGCGGCGCGATGCCAGGAAAGCCCGGAAATCGGCGATGGTCAGGGCGGCCAGCGCCGCCGGCGTCGGAGTGCCGCCGACATGGGGGATGAGGAAATCCCCGAAGCGATCGAGGGTAGCGGCGTAGGCACGAACAGTGTGCGGCGACAGGCGACGGGCGTTTTCGAGAGAGGCGAGCCAGGTGGCGGAGAGGGCGGCAAGGTCGTTCATGCTCCCTCCCCCCCGGTGAGCACAGCGAACGCATCAGACCGATTGAGCGCAGCGAACCGAGAGTGGGGAGGGCCGGGGTGGGGGGCGTCGTCGCAGGTGGCCG
>JBMOGO010000118.1:0-8722 GCA_049318305.1 Polymorphobacter sp. | reverse complement strand
TTTTGCACGCCGATATGCCCTTCAAGTGGGTCCCGTTTGAACGCCGATTGACAGTCCCATTGATCAGGCCAGCGCGAAAACGCATCGATCATGCCCGACATCGAATTGCGGGTGGTGTCGTTGCCGCCGACAATCAGTGTCGCCACACTGCCCATGAACTCCCTGACCTCCATCTGCCCGAGCGCGGGCGAATGGATCATCACCGACAACAGGTCGGGTGCCGGCCCCTGCCCGGCGCGCTCCTGCCACAGCTGGTAGAAGCGGGTGGCCATTTCCATCAACAGGCGCGCCCGTTCCGAAGGGTTGTTGCTGATCATGTCGAGCGAGGTGATGGCGTCGGACCAGATGCGCAGCTGGTGCCGCTCCTCCCAAGGGTAATCGAACAGGATCGCCAGCATGTCGATGGTCAGGTCAACCGAGACGGTACTGACCCAGTCGAAGCGTTCACCGACGGGCAGGGAATCGAGCTTTGCCGCCGTCCGCGCCCGGATTGCGTCGCTCAGCCGCGTCATTTCCGATGGCGCAAAGGCTGGCGCAATGCCGCGGCGCTTGGCGCCATGATCAGGCGGATCCATCGCGATGAACGATTGAAAGCCGGGGTTGCCGGCCGTTTCGATATCGATGATCGATATGCCGCCATACAGTGCCTCCGATGAAAACAGCTGCGGCTGGCTTTCGATCTCGACAATGTCGTTGTAGCCGGTGATCGACCAATAAGGGCCGAACTGGCTGTCGGCGCAATAATGTACCGGCGCTTCGCGTCGCAGCCGATCGAAAATGGCATGTATTGTCCCTTCGGCAAAGCGGTCAGGACGTGCGGGATCGAGACTTTCGAGCGATTCGATGGTTTGCGTGGCCATGGCGGGTGTTCCTTCAGGCGCGAATGTTCTCGGCAATCCGGTCTAAAAAGCCTTCTAGCAATGCGATGTCTGCTGATGAAAAACCGGCGAACATCTGTTCATAGACCTCGTCAACGACGACCCTCAGTTCAGCGAGCAGTCGGCGGGCCTTGTCCGTGGCGACAATGCACCACACGCGTCGGTCGCCATCCTTTTGCCGGCGCGCCAATAGGCCTTTGCCTTCAAGCGCATCGATTGCCTGCCCGACGCTGGCGCGCTCCACCTCGAGACAGCGGGCGAGTTCCGTCTGGGTCATGCCTTCCTTGCGCAGGACATAAGCCAGCAAGCGCCACTGGGTGCGGCCAAGGTCATGACCGTCCAATGCTTCATCGGCAATCCGCCGAAGCTGGCGAGGCAAGTCTTCGAAGCGGAACGTCAATGCGTCGAGCGCGGTCGGAAAAGCGGCCCCGGTCACGGATGCAACAAGCTTCATGCCGAAAAAATACCGCATGTCGCCATATTGTCAATCACCTTACAATATAATCGCCTTTCGAAAGTTCGCCAATATGGGCTTCACTTCTGGCTATCCGCTGGTTGAAAGGCGGTTTCTGGCACGAGCAGCCATTCCCAAGTCGAATGATTAACGGCCGTAACTGGGTCGGAAGCAGTCGCGATAGCGGGCGGCCGGGCAATGGCAGCTTCCTTCAATCTCCGCTCCACAAGCCGCCAGCCCATGAACCGCCCAATCACCGCCGTCGCGGAACGTCGCGCTAAAGGATTGGTTTGCTGGTGCAGGGTGATTGGCCGCCAGGTTTGGCCATGACCCCGGATGGCGACTAAAAACGGATCGGGGGCGGCAGGGTCGCTTTACTCGGCCGCTTCTGCCAGCGTTGGCTGCTTCACCGTCACGGGCGCCTTGCCGAACACCATGTCCGCGCCCAGGTCACCGTCCTTCAGCTCCTGCTTGTCGAGCTTGTAGTTGGCGGTGACCATCCACGGCGCCCGGTTGCCGGAGCGGGGCAGGGCGTCGGCGCCGCGCTGCACATAACCTGATGACAGGTCCATCGCGAGGCGTTCGGGCTGCACATCGGCGCCGGGGGTGGGCGTGGCGACCGCAAAGCCCTTCGCCTGCATATGGTTGAGCAGCCGGCCGACATATTCGGCGATCAGGTCGGACCGCAGCGTCCAGCTGGCGTTGATATAGCCGAAGCTGACGGCGAGGTTGGGCAGGCCCGAGAACATCATGCCCTTGTAGGACAGCGTGTCGCCGATGCGCTTGGCTTCGCCATCGACGCTGACCGTCATGCCGCCCAGCGCTTCGAGTTTCAGGCCAGTGGCGGCAACGATGATATCGGCGTCTAGCAGCGTGCCTGAGGTGAGGCGGATACCGCCGGCTTCGAACTTTTCGATCGTATCAGTAACGATGTCGGCGCGGCCGGCCTTGATGGCATCGAACAGGTCGGCATCGGGAACGAGGCAGAGCCGCTGATCCCAGGGGTTGTATTTCGGCGTGAAATGCTTGCCCATGTCATAGCCTTCGGGCAGCAGTTTCTGCAGCCGGCCGAGCAAATTGGCCTTGACCTTTTCGGGGTGCTTGCGCGTCTGGTCATAGAACCACATGCCAAAGGTGACATTTTTCCAGCGCACGATGTCATAGGCCAGTTGCGCGGGCAGAACCTTGCGCAGGAAATCGGCGATGGCGTCGCTGCCCGGGCGGCTGACCATATAGGTGGGGGAGCGTTGCAGCATGGTGACGTGCTGCGCCTTTTCAGCGACGGCGGGGACGAGCGTCACCGCGGTGGCACCGGAACCGATGATGACGACTTTCTTGCCCGCATAATCGAGGTTTTCTGGCCAGAACTGCGGCTGGATGACCTGGCCCTTGAAGCTCGCTTCCCCCGGCCATTCGGGCTTGTAGCCCTGTTCGTAGGCGTAATAGCCCGAGCACATGTAGAGGAAATTGCAGGTCAATTCGGTGGTGCTGCCATCGGCCAGCCGGGCTGTCACCGTCCAGCGCGCGGTGGCGGAGTTCCAGTCGGCGGCAAGCACCTTGTGCCCGAAACGGATGTGGCGTTCGACGCCATGCTCGCTGGCGGCGGCACGGATATATTTGCGGATGCTGGGGCCGTCGGCGATTGCCTTGGCTTCCTCCCAAGGTTTGAAGTTATAGCCCAGCGTGTACATGTCGCTGTCCGACCGGATGCCGGGGTAGCGGAACAGATCCCAGGTGCCACCGATGGCGGCGCGGCCTTCCAGGATGGCATAGCTGTGACCGGGGCAATCCTGTTGCAGGTGGACGGCGGCGCCGATGCCGGACAGGCCGGCGCCGACAATCAGCACGTCGAAATCTGGGGTGGTCAAGGCGCGGCTCCCGGCTAGTTGACGCGGACGTTAGCCGCAGGGCCGCGGGCGCGCAACGCGGCGCGTTGTGCGCCGAGTCGCGCAATAGCTGCGCTATTGCCGCGCCGCGCTAGCGGCGAGGCATACCCGGCATCTGCGGCGGCGGCCGGCGATCGCGATCACGCCGCGGCAACTGCGCCTGATACGCCTGCAGGCAATGCTCGGTGCAATAGGGGAAGCCGGCCTGCGAGGCCTTGCCGCAGAAATGGAAATCCGCATCGCCAGGGTGGCCGATCGGCCATTTGCAGATTTTTTCGTTGAGATCGAGCAGCGTCGTGCGGGCCGCCTTGCCGGTGCGCACCGGCTTTTTGGCAGCCGGGCGCGCGGCCATCGGCGTCGCAGCGGCGGGCGCTGCGGGCGCTGGCGCGGCGGCCGCGGGTGTTACCACCACCGGCGTTTCAACACCCTCGTCGCCAGCTTTCACCGGCGACGGGCGCGATTCCAGCCCCAGCCGGTGCGCCTTGCCGATGACGGCGTTGCGCGTCACGCCTTCACCGAGCTGCTCGGCGATCTGGCTCGCGGTCATGCCGCCTTCCCAGCCGGCTTTCAGCTGTGCGATGCGCTCGTCGGTCCAGGCCATATATTTCGTCCCAATTTCCGCTCCGGGTTGCGGCCCGGGCGGTCGCGGCGGTAAAGCCGATGCATGCCTACCCCCGAAAATCCCGTCGGCCGCCACCCCGAACCCGGTGTGGTGGTGATCCCGTCAGTCAATTGGCAAGGGTTGAAGACCCTGTATCTGAAGGAAGTGCGCCGGTTTTTCAAGGTGCAGTTGCAGACCATCTGGGCGCCGGCCATCACCACGCTGTTGTTCCTCGTGATTTTTTCGCTGGCGCTGGGCGGTACGCGCGCAGCCGTGCTGGGCGTGCCCTATGCGGATTTCCTCGGGCCCGGCCTGATCGTCATGGGCATGATCCAGAACGCCTTTGCCAATTCCTCGTCGTCGCTGCTGGTCGCCAAGGTGCAGGGTTCGATCATCGATGTGCTGATGCCGCCGCTGTCGGCCGGTGAATTGCTGGTCGCCTATGTCGCCGGCGCGCTGACTCGCGGCTGGCTGGTCGGCATCGCCGTCTGGCTGGTCATGCTGGTGGCGCCGGGAGTCGATGTGCCGATCCGCCACCCACTGCTGGTGCTGTATTTCGGCACCATGGGCGCGGTCATGCTGGCGCTGCTCGGCGTGCTGACGGGCGTCTGGGCAGACAAGTTCGACCATGCCGCCGCGGTCACCAACTTCGTCATCCAGCCGCTGACGCTGCTCTCTGGCACCTTTTACGCCATCGACAGGGTCAGCCCGGTGATGGCGTCGATCAGCCATGCCAACCCGTTCTTTTATGTCATCGATGGCTTTCGCAGCGGCTTCATCGGCGTGTCCGATGGCTTGCTGGGGCAGGGGGCGGTGGTGCTGCTGGTCGTGAATATCGCCTTGTGGGCGGTGTGTTACCGGGTCCTGCGTTCGGGCTGGCGATTGAAGGCCTGACCAGGAACAAGCCGGACGCACCGGGTGAAAGTCGCAAAGTGCGGCGTATGAGGTTAAGTTGCTTTGATGAAGTCCGATTCCCTTCCCCGATTGCTGGCCGCTGGCGCACTCTCGCTGGCGCTGTTCGCGTGCGGTGGCAAGGACGCGGCCGACGGCAAAAAGGCGCGTCCGCCGGTTATGGTCGGCGCGATGGCAGCGGCAACCGCCGATTTCGCGCCGCGCCTCGTCGCGCTCGGCACCGTAACGCCGTTGCAGACGGTGGCGGTCCGGCCGCGCATCGACGGCCAGATCACCGCCATCCTGTTCCGCGAGGGCGACAACGTCCGCGCCGGCCAGCCGCTGTTCCGGCTCGATGACCGCGCTGCGCGCGCCGAACTGGCGCAGGGCCGCGCGTCGCTGGCCAGCGCCCGCGCCGCCGCCGTGCAGGCCCGCGGCGATTACAGCCGCGCCGAGCAACTGGTCGGCAAGGGTTTCGTCTCCAAGGCAGTGCTCGACCAGCGCCGCGCCGTCGCCGGCAGCGCCGAAGCCGCCATCGCCGGGGCAGAGGCTAGTGTGCAAAGCGCCGAAACACTGCTCAGCTACCTGACCATTCGCGCGCCCGTCAGCGGCCGCACCGGCGAACTCGGGTTCCGGGTGGGCGCCAATGTCCGCGCCGGTGACGCGGTGCCGCTGGTCACCGTCAACCAGTTGTCGCCGATCTCGGTGCGTTTCGCCGTGCCGCCCGAACAGGTCCAGCTGGTCCGCGCCGGGCTTTCGGGCAGCGGGCTGACCGTCACCGCGCGCCCGCAGAACAGCCCCGGCGCGCCGCCGATCGCCACCGGGCGGCTCGCCTTTCTCGACAACAATGTCGATCCCGGCAGTGGATCGGTCACCGCCAAGGCCGAATTCATCAACACCGACGATACTTTGTGGCCCGGCGCCATCGTCAATGTCGAACTGCCGCTTGGTGCCACCACGCCGCGCATCGCGCTGCCCGAAGCCGCGGTGCAGACCGGGCGGGAGGCGCCGTTCGTCTGGGCCATCGGCGCCGATGGCAAGATCGCCATGCGCACCGTCGCCGTTGCCGGCCGCGCCGATGGCAAGGTCTATCTCGCCAGCGGCGTTGCGCCAGGCGAACGCATCGTCACCGATGCCCTGTCGAAACTGAAGCCCGGTGACAAGGTGCGCACCCGCGCCGGCGGCCCCGGCAAGCCGCCGCGCACGGCTGGCACACCTGCTGCGGTCGCCGGCTGATGGGCTTTGTCCGCCTCGCCGTCGATCGGCCGGTGGCGACCGTGCTGCTCAGCCTGGCGATCATCTTCGCCGGCTTCTTCGGGTACCGCCAGCTGCCGGTGTCGGCACTGCCCGAGGTCGACCTGCCGACCATCCAGGTCAGCGCCAGCCTGCCCGGTGCCAACCCGGCAACGATGGCGTCTTCGGTCGCCACCCCCATCGAACGCCAGCTCGCCACCATCGCCGGCATCGACCAGATCACCTCCACCTCGTCGACCGGTTCGACCAACATCACCATCCAGTTCGCACTCGATCGCGATATCGATGCGGCCGCGCTCGATGTGCAATCCGCGCTCTCTGCCGTCAGCCGCAGACTGCCCGACGAAATGCCGTCGCCGCCGACCTTCAAGAAGGTCAATCCCGCCGACCAGGCCGTGATGATCCTGTCGGTGCGTGACCCGACCCGACCCGCCAACGCCCTGCAAACCATCGTCGATACGCTGGTTATCCCGCGCATTTCGACCATGGCCGGGGTCGGCGAAGTGCAGACCTACGGTAGCCGGCGCTTTGCCATCCGCATCCAGTTCGACCCGGCGGCACTGGCGGCGCGCGACCTGACGCCGGGTGACATTCGCGACGCCGTCGCCGCTGCCAACAGCAATGTCGCCGTCGGCACCATCACCGGCGGGGATCGCACCTATGTCCTCGATGCCAGCGGCAACCTCGAAAAGCCCGAGGATTTCGCTAGCATCATCGTCGCCACAAGGAACGGCCTGCCGGTGCGCCTCGGCGACCTGGCGCGTGTCATCAACAGCTATGAACAGCTCCGCGGCGGCGCCAAGTTCAACGGCGAACCCTCGCTGACCGTGGCGATCACTCGCCAGCCCGGCGCCAATGTCGTCAAGCTGGTCGACGATGTGAACGCCATGCTGCCCAAGATCCGCGAATCGATCCCGCCATCGGTCACCGTCATACCGGTGGTGGACCGGTCGGAAGCGGTGCGCGAATCGGTGGCCGATGCGCAATACACCCTGGTCGGCACGGCGCTGCTCGTCATCCTCGTCATCTATCTCGTGCTTGGCGACGGCCGCGCCACCGTCATTCCGGCGGTGGTGCTACCGCTCGCCGCCATCGGCACCTTTGCCGGCATGTATTTCTTCAGCTTCAACCTCGACAATCTGTCGCTGCTGGCGCTGACGCTCGCTACCGGCTTTGTCGTCGATGATGCCATCGTGGTGCTCGAAAACATCGTCCGCCATATCGAGGATGGCGAGGAGCCGCGCGTCGCTGCCGTCACCGGCGCCAATGAAATCGCCTTTACCGTGCTGTCGATCTCGGTCTCGCTGGTCGCGGTGTTCATCCCGCTGCTGTTCATGGGCGGCGTCATCGGCCGGCTGTTCTTCGAATTCGCGGTCACCATGACCATCGCCATCGGCATTTCCGCTGTGCTGTCGCTGACGCTGATCCCGATGATCGCGGCGCGGGTGCTCAAGGGCGGCCACCCGGGGGAGGGCAACCGTGTGGCGCGCGCCTCGACGCGGGCCTTTGGGCGGCTGCAATCCGGGTACCTGCGCCTGTTCGATTCGACCCTGCGCCACCGCAAAGCCGTCGGCATTCTGACCATCGCGTCGATCGGTGTTGCGGTGTGGGGCTTTACAGTCGTGCCAAAAGGGTTCTTTCCCACCGAAGACACCGGCGCCATCTTTATCGGTACCGAGGCTGCACCGGATATCGGTTATGACCAGATGTCGGTGAAACAGGATGCCATTGCCCGCATCGTCCGCGCCGATCCGGCAGTCGAACGCGTCAACAGCTTCGTCGGCGGCGGTGGCGGCGGGTCGAACACCGGCCGGATGTTCGCGCCGCTGAAACCCCGCGCCGAACGCGATTCCGCCGAAGTCGTCCAGGCCCGGCTGCGCAAGAAATTCGCCGCGGTTCCCGGCATTTCGGCGTTCCCCAACATCCCGCAGAACCTGCAGCTCGGCGGCCGCCAGTCGTCGAGCAACTATCAATATACGCTGTCATCGGTGGATGGCGACGAACTTTACGCCTTTGCGCCGCAGCTTGAGGCAAAACTGCGCGCCACGCCGGGGTTCGAGGATGTCTCTTCGGATTATCAGCGCGGTGCGCGCGAAGTGATGATCGAAGTCGATCGCGACGCCGCCAGTCGGCTCGGCGTGCCGGTCGCCGCGATTCGCCAGACCCTTGGTGCGGCTTATGGGAACCAGCAGATTTCAACGGTTTACACCGATGTCGACAGTTATCAGGTGATCATGGAGGTCGCCGCCGGCGAACAGCTGACGCCGGACGGAATCGGCAAGCTGACGGTGCGCGGCAACAGCAGCGCCGGCGTGCCGGGGCAGTTGGTGCCGCTGTCGGCGGTCACCCGTGTCGTCATCCAGGGCGCGCCATCGGTGGTGGCGCACCAGAGCCAGTTGCCGGCGGTGACGCTGTCGTTCAACCTGGCCAAGGGGGTGGCGCTGTCTCAGGCACAGCCGTTGATCGATGCCGCCGCCAACGACCTCGGGCAGCCGGCGACGATCAACGGTTCCTTCGGCGGCAATGCCCAGCAGTTCGAATCGTCGACGAAATCCATGCCGCTGTTGTTCATCGCGGCGATCATCGTCATCTACATCGTGCTCGGTGTCCTGTACGAAAGTTTCGCGCATCCCATCACCATCCTGTCGGGCCTGCCGGCCGCCGGCATTGGCGCGGTCGCCTTCTTGTGGTTGTTCAACATGCCGCTCGATGTCATTGGTATCATTGGCGTTGTGTTGTTGATTGGTATCGTCAAGAA
>JBMOGO010000117.1:0-8733 GCA_049318305.1 Polymorphobacter sp. | reverse complement strand
AATATAGGTGTAGATCAGCCGGAACATCACCAGCGCCGCAAGCACGCCGGCCTTGGGTGCATCGGGCATCAGCAGCAGTATGACGCCTTCGAACACGCCAAGCCCGCCGGGCGAATGGCTGAGCGCGCCGGTGACCATCGCGACGGCATAGATGGTGAGAAAGGTCAGCAACCCCGGCACGCCGGCATCGGGCAGCAGCAGGTAAAGCGCCCCGCCGGCAAAGGCCAGGTCGACCGCGCCGATGACGATCTGCCACAGTGTTTCGCGGCCATCGGGAATGAAAAAGCGATAGCGGAAAACCCGGAACTCGCGCCGCCACCAATTCGCCAGCGCCAGATAGGACAAGGTGCCGGCCAGCAGCACCGCCCCGGCCCAGCGTTCGGCGCTCGGCGCGAGGTCCTTGAACGGCGTCGCCAGGTCGGGCGCGATGACCAGCCCCAGCCCGGCGACAGCAACAATACCCAGCCAGAACGTCCAGCCACACAGCAGGATGATCATGGCGATATCAACCGGCTTCACCCCGGCGCGAGTGTAGATGCGATAGCGCACGGTGCCACCGGTCAGCACGGTGACGCCCAGCGTATGACTCATGGTGAAACTGGCAAAGCTCGCCGCTGCCAGGGTGCTCCACGGCAGTTGATAGCCCAGGTGCCGCGTCGCCAGCCAGTCATAGCCGACCAGCACGACATAGGATGCCGCTGCCGACAGTGCCGCCAGCACCAGCAGGTGCGAAGGCGTGTTGTGAATATCGGCAACGATCTCCGCCAGCTTCACCTGCCCGGCGATCATGCGGATGCCCCAGATCGCCAGCCCGAGCACGACGATGCCGAGCAGCGCGCCGATCCATTGCTTCAGGTTGCCGCGCGGCGCGGCCTTCAACGCCGCCGCATCGGAGGACACAGGCGCCGCAGGTTGCGTTTCGGACAGGGTCGCTTCCTCGTTGTTCCGCCGGTGGGCCCGGAGGGATTCGAACCCCCAACCTAGCCGTTATGAGCGGCCGGCTCTACCGTTGAGCTACAGGCCCGGCCGGCAGCGACCGCGTAGCGCATCAAGGGGTTGCCGGGCAAGGGGCGCGGGCTGGCACCGCACGAAACAAAAAAAAAGGCCGGGCCTGCACTTGGCAGGCCCGGCCCGAAATGGTGACCCGCGGCGTCCTGGGGCTCCGGGGGGATGGAGCAGGCAGGGTGCGGGTCGGTCCCCGGCCACTATCGAGGGGGGAGGAGAGTGGCCGGAAACCTGCGTCCGTTCGTCGGGGGGAGTGACGAGGCGGACGCTGCGCCGTCAATGACGGCCACACCCGCTATCTATGGCCTTGCCCGGCTTTTGTGCACTGCACAAAAATGCAACACAGCTATGCGCCCAGCGCATACCGGTCGATCTCGAGATTGGCCGCCGTCATCCGGTCGACCAGGAAATCGCGCAGCGCCGCGACGCGCAACGACCGCCGCAGTTCCGCCGGATAGGTGAAGAAGGTGCGGAACACCGGCCCCTCGAGGTCGGGCAGCACTACCCGCACCTTGCCGGAAAAGCGGATGAGATAGCTGGGCAGCGCGGCGATACCGGCACCGGCCTCTACTGCCTGCAACACGCCGTGGCTGTTGTTGATGGTCAGCGCCGCCGTGCGGGGAGCACCCTGATGGCCGAGCTCCAGCGCCCAGTTGATGCCCTTCAGAAACTCCGGCGCGGCATCGCCATAGGCAATCAACCGGTGCTGTTCGAGGTCGGCGATGCTGCGCGGTACCCCGTGCCGTGCCAGATAATCGGTGGAGGCACACAGGTAATGCCGAATGCCGATCAGCGGCTTCTGCACCAGTTCGGACTGGAACGGCGGGTGAAAGCGGATCGCCACATCGGCCTCGCGCTTGGCCAGGTCGACATCCTGGTCGGTCAGCATCAGACTGACGGTGATATCGGGAAAGCGATCGAGAAAATCCCCCAACTGCCGCGCCAGCCAGGTCGAGCCGAAGCTGACTGTCGTCGTCAGCCGGATCTCGCCCGTTGGCCGATCGCGCGACGCATCGATCGCCTGCCGCGCCTGTTCCAGCCGATCCTGCATGTCGTGCGTGGCGGTGCGCAGCTGCTCGCCTTCGTGCGTCATCGCCAGCCCGCGGGCGTGGCGATGAAACAGCTTGGCGCCGATCGATTCCTCCAGCGCGCCGATCTGCCGGCTCAGCGCCGGCTGGCTCATGTGCAGCCGGCGCGCCGCCTCGGTAAAGCTGCCGGCTTCGGCGACCAGTTCGAACAACCGCAGCTTTTCCCAGTCGAGATTCACGCGTTCGCTTTCCCTCTCGCTGCTGCCAACAATCGCAGGCGCCTCAATTGTGCGCCATGAAGCGCTCCGCCTCCAGCGCCGCCATGCAGCCCATGCCCGCCGCCGTCACGGCCTGGCGGTAGATCTTGTCCTTCACATCGCCGGCGGCAAACACGCCGGCCACCGACGTCGCGGTCGAATCCGGCGCGGTCACCAGATAGCCTTCGGTATCCATCGCCAATTGCCCCGTGAACAATTCCGTCGCCGGCACATGGCCGATGGCGATGAACAGCCCGTCGCAGGCCAGGTCGCGGGTCGTGCCGTCGTTGGTGTCGCGCAGTGTCACGCCAGTCACCGTCAACGGATCGCTACTGCCCTGCACCTCGGCAATTTCGGCGTTCCAATGCGTTTCGACCTTGGGATTGGCGAACAGCCGCGCCTGGTTGGTCTTGT
Organism: Polymorphobacter sp.; assembly: GCA_049318305.1. Taxonomy (GTDB): domain Bacteria; phylum Pseudomonadota; class Alphaproteobacteria; order Sphingomonadales; family Sphingomonadaceae; genus Sandarakinorhabdus. The sequence goes on along the minus strand of JBMOGO010000117.1, from coordinate 6,029 downwards.
CCGCCCGCAATTCGTCGCGGCGATGCACCAGGTGCACCTTGGAGGCGAAATTGGTCAGGAACAGCGCCTCCTCGACCGCGGTATTGCCGCCGCCGACCACGGTGACGACCTTGTTGCGGAAAAAGAACCCGTCACAGGTCGCGCACGCCGATACGCCAAAGCCGCGGAATTTCGTTTCGCTGGCGATGCCCAGCCAGCGCGCCTGCGCCCCGGTGCAGATGATCAGCGTGTCGGCGAGCCAGGTTGCGCCCGAATCGCACGTCACCGCAAACGGCCGCTGCGACGTATCGACGTTCGTGACGATATCGCTGACCAGTTCGGCGCCGACATGTCGCGCCTGTTCGGCCATGCGGATCATCAGGTTCGGCCCCTGCACCGTCACGTCACCCGGCCAGTTTTCGACCTCGGTGGTGATCGTCAACTGCCCGCCCGGCTGCAAGCCTTCGATCAGCACCGGATCGAGCGCGGCGCGCGCGGCATAGACCGCCGCTGTATAACCGGCGGGGCCGGAACCGATGATCAAGACACGGACATGACGAGGTTCGGACACAGATGGCGGCTCCGGTTGGGCAAGCCTGTCAGTTAGCGGTTGCGCCGGCGTTTTGCACCCCCCGGCATCGATACCTGTGTCGATACCGAAGCCGAGACCTATTCGACAAGTGGACTTGCGCGTTGTCGCAATATTGTTATGTGTTAAGCAAGCTTATCGTCACGGAGTTTCCCATCCATGCATCGCTCCCGGCTCCCGATCGACGATATCGATCGGGTCATCCTGCGTCATCTCCAGGCCGAGGGCCGCATCACGAATGTCGAGCTTGCCGAACGCGCCGGGCTGACCGCGCCGCCCTGCCTGCGCCGGGTGCGCGCACTGGAGGAAAACGGCACCATCCTCGGCTATCACGCCGATCTCGACCATCAGGCGCTGGGCTATGGCATCACCATCTTTGCGATGGTGTCCTTGAAAAGCCAGGCGGAAACGGACCTGAAGGCCTTTGAAGACCATGTCGCCACCCTGCCCCAGGTCCGCGAATGCCATATGCTCAACGGCGAAATCGATTTCATGCTCAAGGTCGTGGCGCATGATTTGCAGGAGTTTCAGCGGTTCTTGACCAGCGCGCTGACTCCGGCGCCGAATGTGGAGAGTGTGAAAACGAGTTTCGTTATTCGGACGTCACTGTCGCGGCCGGGGGTGCCGGTGGATTAAAACCTCTCCCCCTTCCCGAGCGCTTGCGCGAAGGCGCAACCAGGGCGGGAGAGGTCGGACTCGCGCACTTGCGCGAGCAGGGAGAAGGGGTTCGCGTGCGGGCGCAAATGGCCCCTGTCCTGCGGCCGGCAGCAAGCTGCCGAGTCCGCTGATTTGCTGAAGTAAGCAAGAAGGCAAGAAGGCAAGAACGCGGCTAAGCCGCGCCGTCGGACGAGTCAAAAAAGGGCGCCCTTGTGGGGCGCCCTTTTTCGCTCGCCGTCCGAGCTTGCGCGAGTCCGCGCGTAGCTTCGCTACACGCGGCCGCGCTGCGCTTAAAACTTAACCCGCGCACCCACGCGGATCTGCCACAACGACTGGTTCTGGAACAGTGTCTGCGCCGGCTCTGTCACCGCCGCGCCAGTCCGGTTGCTGTACCGATACTGGGCGCACGGCTGGGCCGGGGTGTTGTTCGCAGTCCCAGTCGATCCGGGCGTCGACACGCACGACACGTTGACCAGCGTGCCATAGTAAGGGAACGCCACCTGGCGGAGCGAACCCCAATCGTTGTCGATCAGGTTCAGGACGTTTTCGAGGTCGGCAAAGACTTCGAACTTGCCGCCGAACACGAACGGCAGTTCCTGCTTGACGCTGAGGTCGAGCTTGTTGAACCGCGGCGAACGGCCGATGTTCTTCGGCGCGATCTTGCCCTGGAACTTGTTGAGCTCGGTCGACTGCACGACCTTCTGGAAGCCGGCGAAATCAAAACCGGCGGCATACTGGACCAGCGGATCCGCCGTCGCCGAAGCGACATTGGGCACATAGATCAGGTAGCGCGTGTTGGTCTGCACCGTGCCGAACACCGACGAACGGTTGGCCGTCGCCGAATTGTTGGTGGTGTCGGCAAAGGTGTAGCTGAAACGCTGGCCGGCGCGGCTGTTGAAGAACAGCTCGATCCGGGTCTTGTTGTCACCGAACCAGGCCTTTTCATAACCCAGCGTCAGGCGATAGGCGTCGTCGATCTGATAGTTCGACGTGCCATAGGCGCCGTTGTTGGGGTCGATGCCGGCAGCCGCGTTGCCATAGTTGGAACCAGCGGTCGAAGACGTGCCGGAATTGACGTCCTTGGCGCGCTGGAAGGTATAGGCGGCGCCGATGTGGAAGCCGCTCTCCCATTCCTTGTCGACGCGCGCGACGACGTTCCAGCTGTAACCGCGATCGGTGTTGGTTAGCAAAAGGTCGGTGTTGGAGCCGGCGGCGGCGTTGAAGGCCTGGTACCGCTGGCGGCCATCCGGGGTCAGCGAGCCGCCAACGCCGGTGTTCGGCACCGAGCGCAGGTCGGTATAGGTCAACGCATTCTTGACCCGCGACCAGACGACATCGGCACCAAAGTTCCAGTCATCGCCCAGGAAGCCGAGATCGGCAGCATAATCGATGGTGCCCGAAACGCGCCATTGCGACGGAATTTCGAAATTGGGGTCAAGCACGTTGGTCGGTGCGGCGGCCGAGCCGGCACCCTGGATCAACTGCGTCAGCTGCGACGGAACGCCCGTGCCGCCAGTGACATTGTTGAGCGTCGCTGCCCCCAGTGCCTGCACATCGACACCAGTGGTGTTGACGCCGGTGATCGAGAAGGCACCGGTGGCGCCGCGCGCTACGGTGACCGAACCGAGCGTCGGGCCGGGGTTGGAATAATTGTTCGAAATCCACACGTTCGGGTTGCCGCCGGCAAACAGGCCGGCGGTGGCGCGAACGCGCAGGCGGTCACTGGCTTCCCACGAAGCGGCAACACGCGGCTGGAAGACCTGGCGGCCGTTCAGCGTGCTGTTGTTGGGGAAACCGGCGCGGGCCAGGAAATCGGCGTTGTAAACCGGCGCATCGGGCGTTTCATAAATGTCCCAGCGGAAGCCGGCGGTCAGCGTCAGCGTGTCGTTGACATCCCAGACATCCTGCAAGCCGATGGTGTAGACATTGTTGGCAAACAGCGCGCGCGCCGTATCGATGCCGCCGCGGATCGGCGCTGCAAAGACCAGCTGGTTGGCGCGACCGGCGCTCAGATCGGCAAGCGAGTCGAAGCGGAAGTTGCCTGAGACGTTCTGCGCGAACAGGTTGTTGAAATCCTGGCCTCGGCGTTCGGCGATGAACTTGACCGTGTGGTTGTTCATCTTCAACTGCGCCTGGAATTCGACCCCCAGCGTCTGCGCCGAAAGCTCGTTGGCCTGGCGCGACACATCCGGTCCGAACTGGATGCGGCGGGTGCCGGCCGGGCAGGCCGGGTTCGTCGCACCCGTGCTGACCACCGGATTGTTGTTCAGGCAGACCTGGAACTGGCCGAAGCTGCGATCACCGAACGGCACCTGCAAGCGGACATAGTCATTGTAGCTGACGCGCAGCTGTGTCGAGAAGCTGTCGCTCCACTGGTCGTTCAACTGGAACACGCCGTAATGGTTGGTCGAGCCTTGCGTGTAGTTGTTGGACAGCAGCGACAGCGTGGCGTTGCCGGTGGCAACGTTGCTGATTTCGCCGGTGCCGGTCTGGCCGGCAAGCAGGTCGCCCTTGTTGTAGATATAGGTGAAGGCGGCGCGGTGACCGTCGGCGATGTTCCAGTCGATCTTGGCAACGACCTTGTCATCGTTTTCCGGCACGTTGGTGGCAACGTCGCCGGCATCGAAGTTGTAGCGGCTGTCGGCGATGGTGTTGACCTGGTCGATCTGCCCCTGGGTAATGCCCAGGTCGACAGCCTGTACGGCCGACGGCGTGGTGTCACGCAGGCGCTCCCAGGTGACCGCGAAGAACAGCTTGTCCTTGATGATCGGGCCGGTGATCTGCGCGCCGAAAATCTTTGATTCGAAATTGCGGGCGCGGGTGACGCCGCGGGTGGTGTCACCGGCGAGTTCGTCCGACGAATAGGTGAAGAAGCCCTGCGCGGTGAAATCATTGCCACCCGACTTGAGCTGGGTGTTGATGGCGCCGCCCTGGAAACCGCCCTGCTGGATATCGACCGGTGCGATTTCGACCGAGAATTCCCCGATGGCATCGAGCGGCACCGGGCCGCGCGCCGAGGCGAGGCCGCCGGCTTCGAGGCCGAACGGGTCGCCGAACTGGATCCCGTCGACCGAGATGCGGTTGAATCGGTTGTTCTGCCCGGCGATCGAGATGGCGCCGCCGTTGGTCGGATCGAGCGTAACGAGCGGGTTGCGCACGGCCAGGTTGCGGATGTCGCGGTTGACGGTGGAGATGCCGCGAATGTCTTCGGCGGTCAGCACCGATGCCGGGCCGCTGGCGATGCTGATCGACGACTTCTGGCGCGACGCGGTGACGGTGATGGTCTGCCCGGCTTCGGCGAGCAGCACCGACAGGCGCTGCGGCGTGCCGGCGAGCAAATTCTCGATGGTTTCGCTGGCGGCGTCAAAGCCATCTGCCGAAACGGCAACGGTGTAGGGGCCGCCGAGGCGCAGGCCGCTGGCGTTGAAGTTACCGCTCGCATCCGATGTCTGCGTGGTGCGCGTGCCCGATGGCGTGTGGGTGATGATGACCGTGGCATTCGGCACGGCAACACCGGCTTCGTTGGTCACCTGGCCGCGGATGGCGGCAGTGGTGTCCTGGGCATGAACCGCGACCGGAGCGATCAAGGCGGCGATGGCGCAGCCGATACGAAGATGACGCATGGAGAAAACCCCTTTTGGCCGAATGAACGGAACAGGTTGGATATGGATATCTGTGACGGTCGCGCCGAAACTGCCGGCCCGGTTCGAATCGATACCGGACCTAATGATGACCAAATATGACAGTTCAGTGACAATCGAGCGTGAAGGATATGACAGTCGCCGATGGCCGGTCTGTGTTGCAGTGCGGCAACAGTTTTACAATTGCCACGAGGCCGGGCGGGGGCGCGGGCTGGCACAACAACACCCGGCAAGGCTGGTGGGCGATGACGGGCTCGAACCGCCGACATCTTCCGTGTAAAGGAAGCGCTCTACCAACTGAGCTAATCGCCCCGGCCATCACCGGAATTCCCTGCCCCTAGCGCGGTGTCGCGGACCGTGCAACGGTGCTGAAAATTCGCGCTTGGGGGGCGGCTTGAATATCTTGCAGATCGGCGTCTTCGCGCTGCTGACCATCATCATGGCGCTCGCCACCTGGTGGCAGGTGCGCCGCATGGCGCGCGCGGCGGGCGAAACGGCTGGGCGCAACACCAACAGCAACCGCGAATTCTTCCTCGCCGGCGGCGGGCTGAAATGGCCGTTCATCGCCGGGTCGATCACCCTCACCAACCTGTCCACCGAGCAATTGGTCGGCATGAACGGCAACCAGATGCTGTTGCTGGCCTGGTGGGAATTGTCGGCGGTGTTCGGGCTGGCGATGCTCGCGCTGATCTTCCTGCCGATTTACTATCGCAACAATTGCACCACGACGACCGAGCTTTTGCAGAAGAAATACGGCTCGAAGCACCTGCGCGCACTCGTCTCGGCACTGTTCCTGATCGGCAATGTGCTGATCTACTTGCCGATTGCGCTGTACACCGGCGCGCTGTTCCTGCGCACCGTCTCGGGGGTCGACCTGCCGCTGCTGCCGCTCGCTGCCATCCTCGGCATCGCCGGCTCGCTGTACGCCATTCTCGGCGGCCTGCGCGCCGTGGCGGTATATGATACCATCGCCGGTGTCGGCGTGCTCGGCAGTGCGCTCGTCGTGGTGTTCCTCGCCATGTCGGCGATCGGCTGGAGTTTCGACGGCATCCCGGCGGAACGCCTCAGCATGGTCGGTGGCCCCGCCTCCCCCATCCCCTGGCCGACCCTGCTGACCGGCATGATCTTCATCCAGATGTTCTACTGGTCGACCAACCAGACCA
>JBMOGO010000116.1:0-8848 GCA_049318305.1 Polymorphobacter sp. | reverse complement strand
TCCTCAGCCCCGTCCCCGCCGGGTCGCGCATCCGGGGCAAGGGCGAGATCATCAAAGTGGAGGAGGTGAAGGCCGGCGCCATCCAGTCGACCGTCCGCATCACCGTCGAAATCGAGGGCCAGGCCAAGCCCGCCTGCATCGTTGACACCATCAGCCGCTATATCCCGGAGCCCGACCATGCCTGACATCGAGAGAATGACCGCTGCCGTGCACGCCTATGTCGAAGGCTTTGCCAAGGGCGACCCGGCGATGATCGCCGCGCTGTTCGCCGCGGACGCAACCGTGGAGGACCCGATCGGCTCCCCGATCCGCCACGGCCGCGCCGCCATCCATGCCTTTTACACCGAGTCCATGCAGACCGGCGCCAAGCTGACGCTGAACGGCCCAGTCCGCGTCGGTGCCGATTACGCCGCCTTCGCCTTTTCGGTGAATCTGCACTTCGGCGGGAGCGATAAGCGCGTCGATGTCATCGACACCTTCCGCTTCAACGACGATAACGAAGTCACCGAAATGCGGGCCTTCTGGGGGCCCGGCAACATGCACGGTTTCTGACCGAAAGGACCAAGCTCATGCGCGAAGCCGCCATTGTCTCCACCGCCCGTACCGCCGTCGGCAAGGCCTATCGCGGTGCCTTCAACGATACCGAAGCGCCGGTTTTGTCGTCGCACGCCGTCAACGCCGCGCTGGCCCGCGCCGGCATCGACCCGGCGCGCGTCGATGATCTGTTTCTCGGCACCGGCAATCACTGGGGCACGCAAAGCTACAACCTTGGCCGCCTGACCGTCCACGCCTCGGTGCTGCCCGACAGCGTCCCGGGCTTTGTGCTCGATCGCAAATGCTCCTCAGGGATGAACGCCATCGCCCTGGCCGCGCGCGCCATCATGTGCGACGAAATCGACGTGGCGGTCGCCGGCGGCATGGAATCAATCTCGCTGACCCTCAACAAGCATGCCCCGGCGTATCGCAACCGATCGAAGGCCGTGATCGACGCCGATCCCACCGCCTATATGGCGATGATCGAAACCGCCGAAATCGTCGCCGATCGCTACAATATCAGCCGCGAGGCACAGGACGCCTTCGCCGCCACCAGCCAGCAACGCGCCGGTGCGGCGCAAGCCGCCGGCCGCATGGATGCCGAAATCGTGCCGATCACGGTCGAAAAGGCGCTGTTCGACAAGGAAGGCAATGAGGTCGGCCGCCAGACCGTCACCATCAGCGCCGATGAAGGCGTGCGCGGCGACACCACCGCCGAAGGCCTGGCGCTGCTGCGCCCGGTGTTCAAGGACGGCCTGGTCATCAAGCAGGGCCAGCACATCACCGCCGGCAATGCCAGCCAGTTGTCCGACGGCGCATCGGCGCAGGTACTGATGGACCGCGCCACGGCGGAACGCGAAAACCTGCCGATCCTGGGCATTTACCGCGGTTTTCAGGTGGCCGGCTGCCGCGCCGATGAAATGGGCATCGGGCCGGTGTTCGCCATTCCAAAGCTGCTCGCCCGCCACGGGTTGAGCGTCAACGACATTGACCTTTGGGAGATCAACGAGGCCTTTGCGTCGCAAGCCCTCTATTGCCGCGACCATCTCGGCATCGACCCGGACAAGATCAACGTCGACGGCGGCGCCATCGCCATCGGCCACCCCTTCGGCATGACCGGATCGCGCCTCGTCGGCCATGCGCTGATCGAGGGCAAGCGCCGCGGCGCCAAGCGCGTTGTCGTCTCGATGTGCATCGCCGGCGGCATGGGCGCCGCTGGCCTGTTCGAGATCGTGTGAGCAACCTGCCACCCACCATCCCGCACGCTGCCGAGGCCGCCGCGGCGCGCTTCGGCGGCGCGCCTGCCATCACCGAGAAAGGCGAAACCTGGTCCTTCATCCAGCTGTGGCAGCACGCCCGCACCGCCGCATCGGCCTTCCTTGCCGCCGGCACCGGGCGCGGCGACCGTATCGCCATCTGGGCGCCCAACCGGCGCGACTGGATCGTTGCGGCTCTGGGCGCACATATCGCCGGCGCCGCCATCGTGCCACTCAACACGCGATTGAAGGGCAGCGAAGCCGGCGACATTCTGCGGCGCGCGCGCGTTTCGATCCTGTGCACGATCAAGGATTTCCTCGGCACCGATTACCCCGCGCTGGTCGCCGGCGAGGACCTGCCCAACCTGCGCCGCACCCTGTGCTTCGACACGCAATGGCCGGCCTTTCTGGCGACCGGCAGCCCCGATGACCTGGCAGTCGATGCCGCCCTCGCTGCGCTCACCCCCGAGGATGTCAGCGACATTCTGTTCACCAGCGGTACCACCGGCAGCCCAAAGGGTGTGATTTCCACGCACGGCCGCGTCATCCCGATGTTCAGCAACTGGGCTGGAGTCGTCGATCTGCGTGCCGGGGACCGCTACCTGATCGTCAACCCGTTCTTCCACCTGTTCGGCTACAAGGCCGGATGGGTCGCCAGCCTGTTGCAGGGCGCCACCATCTACCCGATGCCGGCGTTCGATACCGACACGGCGATGACGCATATCGAGCGTGACCGCATCAGCTTCATTCCGGGGCCGCCGACGATCTACCAGTCGCTGCTGCAATCCATCGCCAGCCAGCCGCGCGACACTTCCTCCCTGCGCGTTGCCGTCACCGGTGCCGCAACGGTTCCGCCCATCCTTGTCGAACGCATGCTGTCAGAACTCGGCTTCGCCACAGTCGTCACCGGCTATGGCATGACCGAATGCGGCACCATCACCATGTGCCGCTCCGGCGACCCCATCGACCTGATCGCCACCAGCTGCGGCCGCGCCATGCCGGGGCTGGAGGTGATGACCATCGCCGATGACGGCAGCCCGATGGCGGCGGGCGAAACCGGCGAGATCCTGGTGCGCGGCTATGGTGTCATGGCCGGCTATCTCGACGATCCGGCGGCGACCGCCGAAGCCATCGATGCCGACGGCTGGCTGCACACCGGCGACGTCGGCGTGCTCGATGACGCCGGCTATCTGCGGATCACCGATCGCAAGAAGGACATGTACATTTCGGGCGGCTTCAACTGTTACCCGGCGGAAATCGAAAAGCTGCTGGCGCGGCATCCGGCGATCGAGATGGTCGCGGTCATCGGCGTGGCCGATGACCGGATGGGGGAGGTCGGCCGCGCCTTTGTCGTTCCCCGCCCCGGTCATGCGCCAACCGAAGCCGACATCATCGCCTGGGCGCGCGCCAATATCGCCAATTACAAGGTGCCACGCCGAGTCGTCATCACCGCCGACCTGCCGCGCAACGCCGCCGGCAAGGTCGTCAAGACCGAACTCGCCAAACTAGAGGACCCCGCATGACCGGCCGCATCGCGATCATCACCGGCGGCGCGCGCGGCATGGGCGCCGCCACCGTGCGCGCCTTTGCCGCCGCCGGCGCCACCGTCATCATCGCCGATGTGCTGGCGGCGGAAGGCGCAGCGCTGGCGGCAGCGGTGCCGGGCAGCGAATTCCACCATCTCGACGTGTCGTCCGAACCGGCGTGGGAAGCGTTCGTTGCCGCCGTCATCGCCAAGCACGGACGCATCGATGCGCTGGTCAACAATGCTGCCATCCTGATGTTCAAGGATATCGACAGCCTGACTTCGGATGACCTCGACCGCATCCTCGGCATCAACCTCAAGGGTCCGATCTTCGGCATGAAGCATGTCGGCCGGGTAATGAAGGCCGTCAACAAGGGCGCCATCGTCAACATCTCCTCGGTCGATGGCCTGCGCGGGGCCAATGGCCTGGGCGGTTACGCCATCACCAAATGGGGGCTGCGCGGCATCAGCAAGACCGCCGCGATGGAATTCGGCCACCATGGCGTTCGGGTCAATTCCATCCACCCCGGCGGCGTCAACACCGTGATGGGCAACCCCGGTGGGGCAACCGGCGACGCGCTGCAAAAGGATTACACGATGGTGCCGCTGCAACGCATCGGCGAACCGCACGAAATCGCCGCCGCGAGCCTGTTCCTGTGCTCCGATGCCGCCAGTTACATCAACGGCGCCGAACTCGCCGTCGATGGCGGCTGGAGCGCCGGTGTCTATCATACAATGCTGCCCGGCGGCCCGGTGCCCAAGTGAGCATGGCCAAGCCTCCTGAGGCATGATGTGAGCCCTGCCGAAACCTTCAAGGGCGGTGTCGCGGTCATCACCGGCGCCGGGTCGGGCATCGGTGCCGGCCTAGCACGCCATGCCGTCTCGCTCGGCATGAAGGTCGTACTCGCCGATATCGACGCCGCCGCCGTCACCGCGCTCGCCGTCGAACTGGGCCCGGATGCGCTCGCCGCGCCGACCGATGTGCGCGACGCTGCCGCCGTTTCGGCGCTGGCCGTCAGCGTCCACGCCCGCTGGGGTGCGGTCCGCCTGCTGGTCAATTGCGCCGGCATCGAAACCATCGGCAACAGCTGGGACGTGTCCCCGGCCCGCTGGCAACAGACGCTGGATATCAACGTCATGGGGGCCATCCACGGCGTCCATGCCTTTGTCCCGCACATGCTGGCCGCTGGACAGCCGGCGTGGGTTGCCAATGTCGCCTCGGTCGGCGCCTTTGGGCAGATGCCGATGCAGACCGCCTACATCGTGTCGAAGCACGCCTTGCAGGCCTTTACCGAGAATCTGGCGCTGGAAATCGGCCTGACCGGCAAGCCGATCCATATCGCCTCGATCATCCCCGGCGCCGTCGATACCGCCATCTTTGCCGCCGCCAACCCTGGCGATGCCGCGACCGAGCACCACCGTGCCATCATGCAGGCGATGCTGTCAGCGAGCATGACGCCGGCAAAGGCCGCAGCGTTGATCTTCGACGGTCTCGCAGCCCGCGACTTCTTCATCGCCACCCACCCCGATGACGCCCGCGCCATCATCGACGGGCGCATTGCGTTCCTGTCGGCGATGGCCGCCCCCGTCCTCCCCGACCAATTGCGCGCCCTGCTGCACGGAGACTGACCATGCCCTTCACGCTGCAACAACTATCCGATCTGGAAGACATCAAGCTGCTCAAGCACGCCTATTTCCGCTGCATCGACACGGCGAACGAGGCCGAACTGGCGACACTGTTCACCGACGATGTCACGATCGATTTGCGCGGCGGCGGCTACCGCGCCCAGTTGCAGGGTCGGCAGAACATGGTCGATTTCATCGCCAGCGCCTTCAATTCCGACATCATCGCCCTGCACCAGGGCCATATGCCCGAAATCCGCTTCACCGGCCCCGATACCGCCGAAGGCACCTGGTATCTCGAAGATCGCTTCATCAACCCCGAACGCGCCACCGATACCATTGGCTCGGCCATCTATCGCGACCGCTACGTCCGCGGCCCGGCCGGCTGGAAGATCGCGCATAGCGAGTACGACCGCGTCTATGAAGTCGTGCAGCCGATCGATCCGAAGCTGGAAATCACCAGCCATTTGCTGGCCAAGACCGGCCGCAAGCCGGAGGCGCGGATCGATATCAGCAGGTTCCTGACCTGGTACGATTGAAACAGGCGGCAGGGTTGCCCCCACCACCCGCCTCAGCCGAGATCAGAATTCGAAGTCGACCGTGATGCCATAGGTGGCCGGGTCGCCATAGATTACCGAGCCATAGCCGATCTGGCCGAAATCGATGCCGCGCGCGATATATTCGCTGTTGGTGATGTTCTTGCCCCACAAGGTGACCGCCATCCCCTTGCCGACACCACCGAACTGGATGTTGTCGATGCGCAACTGGGCATCGAACAGGCTGCGCGGATCGGCCTTGATATCCTCGTTGAACGGCGCCGTCAGCGGGTTGGCAAAGAAGAATTGTGACGAGACATAGCTCCAGCCGACGCGCGCCGTCAGCCTTGCCGTATCACCGAGCGGAAACACCAGGTTGCCCGCCAGGTTCGCCGTATAGTCGGGCGAATTCCCCGGCGTGATGACCGAGGCGATGTTGCGGATGACCCCGGTGATATCGGCGCCGGGGAAGTTCTTCACATCCTTGTGGACATAGCCGAAAGAGCCATCGACGCTCAGGTTTTCGGTAATCGCGAGTTGGCCTTCAAGTTCGACGCCGGTGTAGTTGATCTTGCCGGCATTAGTGACCTGGGTACCAAAGGTGGCGCCACCGGGGATCGGGATGGTCGCCTGCAGGTCGCTGTATTCATTGTAGAACACTGCTGCGTTCAGGCGCAGACGGTCGAACAGCTCGGTCTTGGCGCCGAGTTCGTACGACCAGATGGTTTCCTCGTTGAACGGGATCAACCCCAGGTTCGCCGCTGCATTGGTGGTCTGACGGGCATTGAAACCGCCCGACCGGTAGCCGCGCGCGATGCGGCCATAAAGGTTGACGTCGTCCGTTGCGCGATAGTCGACAGTGACATGGCCAGTGGGTTTGCCGAAATCCGTCCGCTGCCGGTTCAGCCCCAGGTCGACCGAAGCGGTGAACGGCGTCGCGCCGTTCTGGCTACGGTCAAAGCCCTTTTTGTCCCAAGTGTAGCGCAGCCCGAGCGTGACCCCGAACGGCGCTTCGGCACCGCCCGGACGCCAGCTGCCCTGCCCATAGACGGCAAAGCTGTCGGCATCGGCCTTGTAGGCCAGCGTCGAACTGGGCGTCGAGAAATTGCGGAAGCGTGCCGGATTGGCCGCCGCAAAGCCGGGCCCGAGAGCGCCGAAATTGGCGAGGAAAATCTGGTTGGTATCGAGGATGAAGCCAAAGCTCTGCTCATTCGATTCAGAGCCTTCCTCGTGGAAGTAGAAGCCGCCGATCACCCATTGGAAATCACTGTCATAGTTGGAGATGATTTCGAGTTCCTGGCTGAATTGTTGCTGTGACCGCAGGTTCTTGGCCTGGAACAACGGCTGCGTCGTCGTCGGCACCGGCAGGCCGGCGACGATGCCGGCAGCGCCCGGCGGCACCACGAATTGCAGCAGGCTGGCCGGCATGCCGTTGAGCAGGCTGGCGTTGGTGAAGGCTGCGCCGCGCACGGTGCCCAGGCCATCGAGATCGCTGCCTTGAATATTATTGTCCCATTCACGGTACGAGGTCGAGGAGCGCAGCTTGACCGGCCCCACATCGACTTCGACGCGCAGCAGGTTGCCCCAGAGCTTGTCACGCGATGACCGTGCGCCTTCAAGGCAGATCGAATCGAGCCGGGCACGCTGCACCGGCTTGCCGCAGCCAGGCTCCAGTGCGGTCGTGGATGCTTGCCCCAGATAGCCGGCAACATTTGCCGGTTGGACCTGCGCGATGCTGCCGCCATCCAGGGTGACGTTCGGGCGGAACACGCCGGCGCCGACGCCGGCAAGCTGGTTGGCATGCGGCACGCCGTCGATCACGGTATAGTCAAAGATGTTGGTGATGGTGATGGAGTCGCTCGGTTCGAACTTCACCGCGATGCGGAAGGCATCGGTGTTGTTGCCGCCGGGATCCTGGCTCTTCTTGGGCTGCAGCAGATTGTCGACAACGCCGTCGCGCTGCTTGTGCAGGTACGACAGGGTGGCGGACAAGGTATCGCCCATCTTGCCGGTGTTGAGGATCGCCCGGCCGGTCCATTGATTGTAATTGCCGTAGCCGGCGCGGACCTTGAGGCCGAATTCATCATCGGGCTGCTTGGTGATGAAGTTGATGGCACCGCCGGTGGTGTTGCGGCCGAACAAGGTGCCTTGCGGACCACGCAGCACCTCGATGCGCTCGATTTCGGCGACTTCGAATGAGGCAGCGGACGAACGCGCCAGATAGACGCCATCGAGATACAGCCCGATCGGCGAGTCATAGCCCTGGGTTTCGTCGGCTGCGGTCGGAATGCCGCGGATGGTGACCACTGCCGCCGTGGCATTGGTGGTACCCTGCGAAATCGACACGTTGGGCGCCAGGCCGCTGATATCGCGCACTTCGGTGATGCCGATCAGGTCCGCCTTCTGAGCGGAGATTGCCGAAATGGCCAACGGCGCACGCTGCAGGTTTTCGCCGCGCTTTTGCGCCGTGACGATAATCTCCTCAAAGGCCCCGCCGGTTTCCGCGGCAGCCTGTGTCGCCGGCGCCTGCGCCATGGCGGCTGTAGCGGACAGGCTCGCGCCGGCCAGCAAAGCGGCAAGCCGAACCGGTGTGTAAACGATGGTCAATTTGCATCCCCCTCTAAGTCGCCCGTCAGCCTCTTTGGGCCATTGGGGCTTGGCGTTGATGCCGGGACTGCAATTCCGCTGCGTGCGTTTTCAAAAATCGCAGACCCGAGTCAACGAAACTGCGCATATGCGAGTTATTGTGGAGATACAAGCATGATTTGCGAAACTTCGGCCGGTAAATATCGCCAATTGTGAAATTTCGCTTTATCCTGCAGCATTTACGCCACGTTAGGCCATGGCGCCTTCGCGGTGCCCTGTGTCTCGATATGGCCATTGACGCGCGACTGGAATTCGCGAGCCCGGGCGCGCGGATTATAGAATTGCTTGTACCAGATCCGCAGCTTGGCCAGCGGGCCATCGCCCTTGACGATCAACGGGTTGATGCAGGCGCGCTTGTTGCTCCAGATTTCGAAATCCTGGGAGAAAGCCTCCAGGCTCGCCTGCTGATAGGCCCGGGCGATCGCCACATCCGATTCGGTGGCAACCGGGTTCTGCGCCTTGACCAGCAGGCCATGCCAGACCTTGACCACGCCATCGTCGACAGGCGTGTGGCAGATCAGGATGAGCGACGGACATTCACCCTCCATCGTCGATTGCAGGATACCGGGGCCGGTGTACCAGGTATCGTTGGTCATCGGTCCGTCACTGCTGGTCAGGGTGCGATGCCCGCTCGACAGCAATTGCCGCACGACATGGTCTTCGAACACATTTTCGAACAGCACCATGTCCTTGCTGCCATGCACCGGATCAAGGTGCGCCTTGTCGGT
>JBMOGO010000115.1:0-9036 GCA_049318305.1 Polymorphobacter sp. | reverse complement strand
GCCAAGATGGGCAAGACCGCGGCGGGTGCCGTGTGGCTGCACGAGGATTCGCTGCCGGGATTCGATTACTGGCAGTTCTGGCGCAACACCCATGATGCCGATGTGGCGCGGTTCCTCAAGCTGTTCACCGACCTGCCGATGGTGGAAATCGAGGCAGTCATGGCCGGCGATATTAACGCGGCGAAGGCCGTGCTGGCTACCGAAGCGACGGCGCTGTGTCGCGGGCGCGCAGCGGCAGAGGCAGCGGCGGCAACGGCGGCCGCGACGTTTGCCGGCGGCGCGGGGGATGATTTGCCGAGTTTTGGGGTGGCGGCGCCGGTGTCGATTGTGGATGCGCTGGTTGGGCTGGGCTTTGCCGCGTCAAAGGGTGAGGCGCGTCGGCTGGTGGCCGGCGGCGGCGCCCGTATCGATGGCGCCGCGGCGGCAGAGGACGCGCTGGTTGGCCCAGGGGCAAAGGTGTCTGCTGGTAAAAAACGCCATGGCGTGATCGTCGCGGCGTAGCGGTTTCAGTTCGCCGGCAAGTCGATCGCGACTTTCAGGCCGGGGTTATTCGGCCCGAGCGTCAGCGCGCCCCCGTGCAGGCGGGCGATGGCGGCAGCGAGTGACAGGCCCAGCCCTGCGCCATCGGCAGAGCGCGCCGCATCGAGCCGGCCGAAACGGCGCAGCGCGTCATCATGGCTGGTGCGGGCAATGCCGGGACCGCGATCGGCAACGATCAGTTCCGCCCCGTTCACGGTCGGGCTGGCGGTGACTTCGATGCTGCCGCCGGATGCACCATAGCGCAAGGCGTTGTCGATCAGGTTCGAAAGTGCCCGGCCGAGCAGCTCCCGATGGGCGCGGACCGGCACCGAGGTCCCGGCGAACGCGGTCAGGCGAACGCCATTGTCCTCGGCCAGCGGTTCGTACATTTCGACCATGTCATGCACCAGCGCGGCCAGATCCATGATGACGAAATTGTCGCGGCCGATGCCGGCTTCGACCCGGCTGATTTCCAGGCTGTTGTCGAGCATCGCGAGCAGGGTATCCGCCTCCGTTCCGATGCCGACGATTTCGGCACCTGTCGTGTCATCGCCGCGCTGGACGCGATCGATGCGCGCCTTCATGCGCGTGAGCGGGGAGCGGAGATCATGCGCCAGACCATCGGTAACCTGGCGAAGTTCGTCGAGTAGCGCTTCGATTCGGGCCAGCATGGAATTGAGCGCGCCGCCCAGGCTGTCGAAGGCGTCACCCGTGCCGGCGGCGGGCACCTCCACCCGCCGGCTCAGGTCCCCGGCGGCGACGGCACCGGCCACATCGGCGATGCCCTGAATGCGGCCGGTAATGATGCGGATGAGCAGATAGCTGATGCCGAAGGCGAGCAGCAGCGCCAGCCCGACGGCGGTGATCAGGCTGGTGGTCAGCGTCGCAGTCAGCCGCTCTTCTTCTTCGAGGCTGCGGCCGACCAGCAGGCGATAGCCGCCGTTGAGCGTGGTCGCAGTCACCGCAAAGGGTTCCGGGTCTGCACGATCCACCCGGCGGAGATTGAACCGATGAAAACGATCATCGCGGGCAAGCCCCGGTGGCCATTGCCGGATATTCCCGACGATGCGCGAGCCATCCGGGCTTTCAAGCAGAATTGCCAACGGACCGGCGATACGAAGCTCGGCATCGATCACGGAAAGCGCACCGCCTGGACCATCGCGATCGAACATCTCGATGACGGCGTTGCGTTCGGCGCTGATCAGCGCGCGTGCATCAGCGTCAAGCTGGCCCTGGGTGACGCGGGCGATAAAGCCCAGGATGATCGCACTGCTGATGACCAGCCCGGTGAAAACGATCAGCGCGATCCGCGCGCTGGTGGAGCGAGGCCAGCCGAGCTTCGTTCCTCGCAAACTCAGCTCTCGCCAAGCCGATAGCCGGCACCGCGAACGGTGTGGAGCAGGGATTTGGCGCCGCCATCATCGAGTTTTTTGCGCAGCCGGCTGATGTGGACGTCGATAACGTTCGTGCCAGGGTCGAAATGATAGTCCCACACGCCTTCGAGAAGCATGGTGCGGGTGACGACCTCGCCCTGGTGGCGGAGCAGGAATTCGAGCAGACGGAATTCGCGGGGTTGCAGTTCGATCTTGCGGCCAGCGCGCGATACGTGCCGGCTCAGCAGGTCGACTTCGAGGTCGGCGATGGCAAGCCGTGTGGGCGGGACCGACGATGTCGCGGTGACTGCGGCGCGCCGGCGGACCGCCTGGATTCGCGCCAGCAGTTCGGCAAAGCCGAACGGTTTTCCAAGATAGTCATCGGCACCGCCGCGCAGCCCCTTGACGCGCTCGTCGAGGCTGGCAAGCGCCGACAGCATGACAACGGGCGTGGTATCGCCGTCAGAGCGCAGGGCAGACAGCAGGGCAAGCCCATCAAGCCCTGGCAACATGCGATCCAGAACGATGGTGTTATAGTCCCCGGCGCGGGCCATTCGCAGCCCTTCGATACCATTCTTCGCGACTTCCACGGTATAGCCAGCGTCGACAAGGCCCTTGGCGATATAGTCCGCAGTGGTGATATCGTCTTCGACGCACAAAATAGCCATGACGAGTCCTTACACCATAATGGTCCCCTGTGTCAGCCGTCATCGCCCGTGCGCAGCGCGGCGATAAAGGCTTCCTGCGGGATGTCGACGGAGATGGTCTAGTGAATGGCCTGCCAACCCGAATTCGTCCATCGATAGGCATAGGGTGAAATTCCGCGCTCTGCCGCATTGAAACCTTCTTGTGCAAGGCGCTGTATGCCTTCGGTTACCGCATCCTTTTCGAGGGGGATGATCGTGAACAGGCCATCATCCGGGGCAATCGCAAAGAACGTCAATCCGGGATTGGCGGCAGCGACCGTCTGCCATCCTGTCGTATCCAGAAACAAGCTGGGTGCATCGGGCGCTTCAAAGGTGAAGACTGCCTTCTTCTTGAATTTCATCTGCGTTGGCTTTGGTAAAGCTTCGAGCACTTGAGTCTTGGCTGCTGTCATCGCGGCGTCACGGGTGAGACCGAGCGTTGCGAGATCGGCGAGCGATGCGCTCCGCCGTGTCTTGGGGAAATCAAACATGACGATGGCGCACAGGCCCTCGGCGAAGGGCTGCGTAATCGGGCTGTCCGGCTTTTCGCCGGTCGCCAATAGCGCCGTGAGCTGGACGCAATAATCGGCGCTCCTGATGATCAGCCGCAGCTTTTCGCGGGTTATCGCGTCGGCAAGCGGCGAATCCTGCTTGCCGAACAGCGAAACGGTGCCGTCGACATAGTTGGCAATACCCAATTTACATGCCGCCGCGTCATTGCGCTGGCAAAATTGAAACACCCGGTCGAGGTTGGCCTGCATGTCCTCGCTGCCTTGGCGTTTGATGATCAACGTTAAAGGCCCATCGATCACCACCTGGGTCGTTGGTGCTGCCGCTGCAATTTGCTTTGCGATGTCCTTGGTAAACCGGTCGGGATCGACGGTTTCGGCGGCCGAACAAGCCACAGTTGCTGCGGCGAAGGCAGCAAGCGTTGCGGCAACGGCCGCCCGCATCAATTGTCGTCGCCCATGCGCAGCGCGGCGATAAAGGCTTCCTGCGGGATGTCGACATTGCCGTATTGGCGCATGCGCTTCTTGCCCTCTTTCTGCTTGTCGAGCAGCTTGCGCTTGCGGCTGGCATCGCCGCCATAGCATTTGGCGGTCACGTCCTTGCGCATTGCGGCGATGGTTTCGCGGGCGATGACCTTGCCGCCGATTGCCGCCTGGATGGGGATCTTGAACAGATGGCGGGGGATCAGGTCCTTCATGCGTTCGCACATGTGGCGTCCGCGGCTTTCGGCGGCGCCGCGGTGGACGATCATACTCAGTGCGTCGACAGGCTCGGCGTTGACCATGATGCTCATCTTGACCAGATCGCCTTCCTGATGGCCGATCTGGTGATAATCGAATGACGCATAGCCGCGCGAGATGGATTTCAGTCGGTCGTAGAAATCGAAGACGACCTCGTTGAGCGGCAATTCGTAAACGACCTGGGCGCGGCCGCCCACATAAGTCAGGTTCTTCTGGATGCCGCGGCGGTCCTGGCAGAGTTTCAGGATGGACCCGAGATATTCGTCCGGCGTGAAGATCGTCGCCTCGATCCACGGCTCCTCGATCAGCTCGATGGTGGAGGGGTCGGGCATGTCGGACGGATTGTGGAGTTCCAGCGTGCGGCCATCGCGCAGCAGCATCTTGTAGACCACCGACGGCGCCGTGGTGATCAGGTCGAGATCATATTCGCGGGTCAGGCGTTCCTGGATGATTTCCAGATGCAGCAGCCCGAGGAAACCACAGCGGAAGCCGAAGCCGAGCGCCGCGCTGCTTTCGGTTTCGAACGAGAAGCTGGCATCGTTGAGGCGCAGGCGCCCGAGGCTATCGCGCAGTTTCTCGAAATCCGCCGCATCGACCGGGAACAACCCGCAGAACACCACCGGTTGGACCGTCTTGAAGCCGGGCAAGGCTTCGGCGGTTGGGCGCTTGGCATCGGTGATGGTGTCGCCGACGTTGGTCTGCGCGACTTCCTTGATCTGCGCGGTGATGAAACCGATTTCGCCGGGGCCGAGCGAATCGAGCACTTCGATCTTGGGCCGAAAACAGCCGACGCGATCGACGAGGTGGGTGGTGCCGGCCGCCATCATGGCGATCTGCTGACCCTTTTTCAGCACGCCATCGATGACACGCACCAGGATGACGACGCCGAGATAGGGGTCGTACCAACTGTCGACGAGCATGCACTTCAGCGGCGCGTCGATGTCGCCGGTGGGGCAGGGGATTTGCGTGACAATGGCTTCGAGCAGATCCTCGATGCCGATGCCCGATTTGGCGCTGGTCAGCACGGCGTGCTCGGTCGACAGGCCGATGACATCCTCGATCTGCTGCTTCACCCGCTCCGGCTCGGCGGCCGGAAGATCGACCTTGTTGATGACCGGCACGATGACATGGTCATGCTCAATGGACTGGTAGACGTTGGCGAGCGTCTGCGCCTCCACGCCCTGCGCCGCATCGACGACGAGCAGTGCGCCTTCGCAGGCGGCCAGGGATCGCGACACTTCATAGGCGAAATCGACATGGCCCGGCGTGTCCATCAGGTTGAGGATGTAGCGCTTGCCGTCCTTGGCCGGATAATCGAGGCGCACCGTCTGCGCCTTGATGGTGATGCCGCGTTCCTTCTCGATATCCATGTTATCGAGAACCTGCTCCGACATTTCACGTGCCGTCAGCCCGCCCGTGGTCTGGATGAGCCGGTCGGCGAGCGTGGATTTCCCGTGATCGATATGCGCGATGATCGAGAAGTTGCGGATGAGGGAGATGTCTGCGGTCATGTTGCGTTGCGGTTAGCAGGGCGGCGCTCCGCCGGCAAATGCCGGCACGCCGCAGATCGCCGGCAAATGCCGGCACGTCGCAGATCACCGGCAACCGCCTGCCGGGTCGCAGGGCGGTTGCCGGTCTGATACATTCACTTGCTTGACCATCGGCTGCGCGACAGCTTTAGCGGGCACGAACTTGTTCTGGAGGCCGCATTGACACTCAACATCGCCATCATCGGTGCCGGCCCGGCCGGTTATTATGCGGCCGAGGCGGCGCTGAAAAAATGGGGCGGTGCGGCGAAGATCGACATCATCGACCGGTTGCCGACGCCTTATGGCCTGATCCGTGCCGGCGTGGCGCCCGATCACCAGTCGATCAAGGCGGTGTCGAAACGTTATGAGGCGACGAACCTGGGGCAGGGGGTGCGCTTTGTCGGCAATGTGACGGTGGGCAAGGATGTGTCGATTGCCGAACTGATGGGCCTTTATGATGCGGTGGTGCTGTCGGTCGGCGCACCGCATGACAAGGCCATCGGGATTCCGGGGGATGATCTGCCCGGCGTTCTCGGCAGCGCGGCGTTTGTCGGCTGGTACAATGGCCATCCGGATTTCGCCGACCTGGAGGTGCCGCTGTCGCACCACGGCGCCGCGATTATCGGCAATGGCAATGTCGCCATCGATTGCGCGCGGATTCTAGCCAAGACGGTGCCCGAACTGGCGGTCTCCGACATTGCCCAGCATGCGGTCGATGCGCTGGACCATAGCGCTATCCGCGACATTCATATCGTCGGCCGGCGCGGCCCGCACCAAGCGAGCTTTACCACCAAGGAGGCCGGCGAGCTTGGCCATCTCGAGCGGGCGCACCCGATCGTGCGGCCTGGCGACCTGCCGCCGCTGGCAGACGATGCGGCGCTGGAGCCGGGGCATCGCAAGATGGTGACACACCTGCGCTCGTTCGCCGGGCTGGAGCGCGGCGACAAGCCGGTGACCATCAATTTCGAATTCTTCCGGCGTCCGGTCGCGGTGGAGGGAAATGGCAAGGCCGAGCGCCTGATTGTCGAAACCACGCGGCTTGAAGATGGCAAGGCCGTCGGCACCGGCGAGCTGCACGCCATTCCATGCGGGCTGGTCATCGCCTGCATAGGCTATCGCACCGCCAGCATCGACGGGGTGCCGTATGACACCGGGCTGGGGCGGTTCAGCAGCGATGCCGAGGGGCGGATTTTTCCCGGCCTTTACGCCAGCGGCTGGGCGCGGCGCGGGCCATCGGGGACGATCGGCACCAATCGGCCCGATGGCTTTTCGGTCATCGATGCGATTGCGGCGGATGTGGCGGCGCCAAAGGGCGGTGATGCGCCGGCGGCACTGGATGCGTTGCTGGCGTCACGCGGAGTCAAGCCGACCGATTTTGCCCATTGGCAGGCGATCGATGCCGCCGAAGTGGCGCGCGCCCGGCCAGGGGCGCCGCGCGAAAAGCTCATCACCGTATCGCAGATGCTGGGTTTGATGGGGTAATCGGCTTGCGCGGTGACAGGCGGCCCGCTATAGGCCCGCTTCCGCTGACGTCGGGGCGTAGCTCAGCCTGGTAGAGCGCTGTCTTCGGGAGGCAGAGGCCGGAGGTTCGAATCCTCTCGCCCCGACCAGCGGAATTCAAAGGGTGGACCATCGCCCGCCGTGCCGGCCGCAGGCTTGCATGGCGCCGCCGCCCGCCCCAAGAGACCATCATGCGTATTGCGCTCTTCGAGCCTGAAATTGCCGGCAATGTCGGCGCTGTTCTGCGTCTCGGCGCTTGCTTGGGGGCGGCAGTGGACCTGATTGAGCCGATGGGTTTCGAATGGGACGATCGCCGTGTCCGCCGCACCGCCATGGACTATATCGATCATGTCGTCGTTCAGCGGCATGACGGGTTCGCAGCGTTCCGTGCGTCGATCGGGGCGCGGCGACTGGTGCTGTTCACCACGCGCAGCCAGCAATCGCCCTATGATTTCACCTTTCTGCCCGACGATGTGCTGCTGTTCGGCAAGGAAAGCGCCGGCGTGCCGGCAGACGTGGCCGGTGCCGCGCACGCCCGGTTGCGGATACCGATGCGGCCGCAGGTGCGATCGATGAACCTTGCCACCAGCGCGGCGCTGGCGCTGGGCGAAGCGTTGCGCCAGACGGCGGGCCTGCCGGCGTAGCAGGGACCCTGCCAAGGGACCGATGACGCGGCGCTGCGGTTGCGCTATTCGGGTCCGGTCGCAGGGGGCGGCGGGGGATTTTCGATGCCGCTTGGCGATTATCGCATTTGCAATTTCACGTCTGAACCATGGACGCGGCCGGTGTATCGGCGCGGCACCGGGCCGGCGGTGATCGTCATCCATGAGGTGCCGGGGCTGCACCCGCTGGTGGTGGATTTCGCCGATCGGCTGGTCGAACACGGGATGACGGTGTTCATGCCCAGCCTGTTCGGCACGCCGGGCAAGCCGGTGACCAAGGGCTATGCGCTGCAGCAGATATTGCTCAACATCTGCATCCGGCGTGAATTCCATACCTGGTCGGGAGGCAAATCGTCACCGATCGTCGACTGGTTGCGGGCGTTGGCGCGGCATGCCCATGCCGAATGCGGCGGGCCGGGAGTGGGCGCGGTCGGGATGTGCTTCACCGGAGGCTTTGCGCTGGCGATGATGACCGAGCCCAGCGTCATCGCGCCCGTACTGTCGCAGCCGTCGCTGCCGCTGCGCGGCGCCAAAACTGGCGCCATAGACGTGTCTGAGGCCGAGATTGCCTGTGCCCGACGCCGCTTCGAGACAGAGGACCTGAGCCTGCTCGGCCTGCGCTATGCCAGTGACGCGCTGGTGCCCGATGCGCGTTTCGCCCGCTACAAGACGGAATTCGGGGACAGGTTCGAAGATGTCAGCCTGGCCGATGCCGATGCCCGCACCGGCACCGGCATGGCGCCGCATTCGGTGCTGACCATCCATCTGCCCGAAAGCGGCCCCGGCAAGGATGCCGAAGTGCGCACCATCAGTTTCTTCCGGCAGCGGCTTGGTCTATTCAGCGGCATCACCCTTTCAGGAGAACAAGACATGAGCGCTGCCAACGTCGCCGCCCTTGCCGCTTCGGTTGCCGCCCTGGCCGCCACGACAGCAGCTGTCGCCGCTACGACAGCGGCCGCTGTCGCGCCCGTGGTGCTGCCCAGCGGCACCTCGATCACCGATGTGAAGGTCGGCAGCGGTGCCGAGGCCATGGCCGGGCAATATGTCACCGTACACTATACCGGCTGGCTTTATGTCGATGGTACCCGCGGCAACAAGTTCGATTCGTCGCGCGATCGGGGCGATCCGTTCGCGTTTCCGCTGGGGCAGGGCCGGGTCATCCAGGGCTGGGACGAAGGCGTTGCCGGCATGAAAGTTGGCGGCAAGCGCACGCTGATCATCCCCGCTGCCGCCGGCTATGGCGACCGCGGCGCCGGCGCCGATATCCCGCCGGGAGCCACGCTGATCTTCGACGTTGAGCTTCTGCAGGTTCAGTAACGAAGGTACGGCCTTCGTCGCCTTGCGCACGACAGCGCCGCTGCGCTGTCCGAACCCGTCAATATCGGCTATTGCTGCACCTGCGAACACAGGAGTGGCGGCGATGGCGACAGGCAATCACGCAGTTCACGCACACCGGGTGCTGGTTCTACAAGGCGGCGGCGCGCCGGTACCGTCGGCGCTTCAAGGCGCCGCTGCGC
>JBMOGO010000114.1:0-9293 GCA_049318305.1 Polymorphobacter sp. | reverse complement strand
TTCATCGCCCTCGGCCTTGCCGCCACGCAGCGCCCGCGGCTGGCCGCGATTGCCTGGCTGCGGCCACCCTTGCGCGGGCCGCCGCCGCGCGCCTGACGCGCCCCCGACCTTCGGCCTTTCGATAGACCTGAAGCCCGCCTTCGCCACCGCGGCGGCCTCGCGCGTCACCTGATCCTGCCTCGCTCGGCATGGCAGCGCCATGCCGCAAAGCCATGGGCGCGTGCCGAGCGCGCGCCCGATCAAGGGATAATTTCCATGACCCGTTTTCACACCCCGATTCTCGGGCTTGCTACCATTGCCATTGCCATCGCCACACCTGTTGCCGCACATGATTTCAAGGTCGGCAGCCTGACCCTGCAACACCCCTGGACCCGTGCGACCGCCGGCAAGGTCGGCGCCGGCTTTGTCGAGATCGTCAACGCCGGCAAGACGCCCGACACGCTGGTATCGGCAGGCTCGCCTGCCGCAGACAGGGTCGAGATCCACACCATGACCATGGACAATGGCATCATGCGGATGCGGCCCTTGCCCAACGGCATCACTGTGCCGGCGGGGACGACCGCGAGCCTCAAGCCCGGTGCCAACCACATCATGCTGATCGGCCTCAAGGCGCCGCTGGTCGAGGGCAAGCTGGTGCCGCTGACGCTCAATTTCGCCAAGGCCGGGCCGGTCAAGGTGCAGTTGAAAGTCGAGGCTGCCGGTGCCAGCGAACCGGCGCATGTCGGCCATGCCAACTGAGGCTCGCGCCGGCTGGCGCTGGCTGCGGATCGCATTATGGGTCGCGGCTGTAGTGGCCGTCGCGGCGCTGTTGTTCGGCATCCAGGGCGCCAACCGCCAGGCAGCAGACAGCAACTATGCGGCGTTGTTCGGTGGGCCGTTCACGCTCACCGACACCCAGGGCCGTACCGTCACCGAGTCCGATCTCAAGGGCCGGCCCTATGCCATGTTCTTCGGTTTCACCCGCTGCCCCGAAGTCTGCCCGACAACCCTGTCGAGCCTGACCAGGCTCCACCAGGCGCTGGGCAAGGACGCCGAGCGCCTGCGCATCGTCTTTGTCTCGGTCGATCCCGGCCATGACACGCTGGCCAGCCTTGGCACCTATCTCGCCTCGTTCCCAATCCCGGTGACGGGGTTGACCGGGACGCCCGCGCAATTGGCTCAGATCCAGAAGGGCTATGCGGTCTATGTGAAGAAGGTGCCGCTCGAAGACGGGGACTACACCATCGACCATACCGCCGCGGTCTATCTGATGGATGCCCAAGGCCGCTTCGTCGCCACCCTTGGCTATGACGAACCAGAAACGGAAAAACTCAAAACACTCAAACGCTTCCTGGCGCAGCGCTGACGCGCGCCACCGCACAAAGGACAGATTCCATGTTTGCAAAGTCACTTCTCATGGCCGGCGCAGCGCTGCTTACCACGCCGGCGATCGCGCAGGAAACCACGGCGCCAAGCTGGATTCCGGAAATCATCGTCACCGCCGAACGTCCAAGCAGCTATGCCATCGGCACTGCCAGCGTGACGCGCACGCCGGTGCCATTGATCAACACGCCGCAATCGATCCAGGTGCTGACCCGCACCCTGCTCGACGAGCAGCAGCTGTTCACCCTTGCCGATGCCGTACGCAACATCTCGGGTGTCGTGACCGCGCTGCCGTCCGAAGCCGTGCTCGCCAACCCGATCGTCCGCGGCTTTGAATCGGAAGCCTTTGTCGATGGCCTGATCGCCTATGGCGATACCGCCGTCGTTGACCCATCGAGCCTGTCGGGGGTCGAGCGCATCGAGGTCGCCAAGGGGCCGACCTCGCTGCTGTTCGGCGGCGGCACCGGTGCGCCGGTCGGCGGCCTGATCAACATTGTCACCAAGGTGCCGACCGGTGAAGCGCATTATGCGGCGCAGATACGCGGCGGCAGCTTTGGCACCATCGCGCCGAGCATCGACATCGATCAACCGCTGGCCGATGGCTTCGGCATCCGGGTGACCGGCGAATATCTCAATTCGAACGATGATGTCGATGTCGTCGGCATTGAGCGCCTGACCTTCAATCCGTCGCTGAAGGCAGCTCTCGGCCAGGATACCGATTTCGTCCTCCGGCTTGGCTATTCGAAGGTGAAGCAGCTCGAATACGCCGGCCTGCCCGCCGCCGTTGTCGGCCTGCCGACCGTCGATCCCTATCGCTTCTCAGGCGCCACCGATGCGCCGCGCACCGAGATCGAGAACAAGATGGCCACCGGCGTGCTGACGCATCGCTTCTCGGACAAGGTCAGCGCCACCGTCCAGCTGCGCCGGTATGTCAGCGATTTCGACGAGTTCGGCACCTTCCCGTTCATCGCCTTTTTCCCGCCGGTGGGCACCACCTACACCATGTTCCAGGGCCGGCTGCCGATTGCGGTGCGCGAATGGACGGCCGACGCCAGCGTGACCGCGGAATTCGAAACCGGCGGGATCGATCATGTCCTCCTCGCCGGGTTCCAATATGACGCCACCGACTATCGCGGAGCGATCAGCTTCTCGCCAATCGGAACATTGGATTACGCTGTGCCGGGCAGCGACCTGCCATTCGGCCCGATCCCGGATGTGCCTGTGCAACTGGTCAACGAGTACCGCACCACAGCGCTTTATGCCCAGGACCAGATCAGCATCGGGGAGCGTGTCCATATCCTCGCCGGGCTGCGCTGGAGCAAGCTCGGGCAGACCGAAGTGCTCGGCGGTGTCGGCAATGATCTGTCCAAGGGCCGCGTCGATCCGCGCATCGGCGCCAGCATCGACGTGGCCGATGGCATCGCACTGTTCGGCGGCTGGGCAACCGGGTCACGTCAGGCGATCTTCTTCAATGGCGGTGGCGCCGCGCCGGTGCCGGAAACCTCGCGCGTGTTCGAAGGCGGCGTCAAGTTCGCGCTAAAGGACACCGGCCTGTCGGGGACGGTCGCGCTGT
The DNA here is from genome assembly GCA_049318305.1 of Polymorphobacter sp. Lineage (GTDB taxonomy): Bacteria > Pseudomonadota > Alphaproteobacteria > Sphingomonadales > Sphingomonadaceae > Sandarakinorhabdus. The sequence goes on along the minus strand of JBMOGO010000114.1, from coordinate 6,358 downwards.
TCGATCAGAAGCGCCGCAATGTGCCGACCGCCGATCCGCTCAACCCCTTCGCCTCGGTGCAGACCGGCGAACAGCAATCCAAGGGCTTTGAAACCGACTTGATCTGGGAGCCGAGCCGCAGCCTGTCGGTGCTGGCCAGCTATGCCTATACCGATGCCAAGGTGACGGCGGACACCAGCATTCCGGCGGGTGACCGGCTGCCGCGTGTGCCCGAACACAGCGGGCGGGCGGCGGTGCGCTACCGCGTCCTCGATGGTGCTCTGAAGGGGTTCGGCATCGGCGCCGGCATGTCGGCGGCATCAGCTGCCGAAATCACCCTGCCGAACAGCGACCGCGGCGACAGCTATGCCGTGTTCGATGCCCAGGCGAGCTACGATCTCGGGAAGTTCCGCCTTGGCCTTTCGGTCGCCAACATTTTCAACAGCCGATACTTCATCCCCTACCAATATCTCGGCCAATCGGTGCTGCGCCCTGGGCAGCCGCGCTCTGCCTATGTGACGCTTGGCGCCAAATTCTGATTTCTGGAGAATGACAATGAAAATTGATCGCCGTTTTCTTTTGGGTGGCATGGCCGGCACAGCAGCGCTGGCGCCGTTTCTCGCGCTGGAACGCGCCATGGCACAGGTTCCGGCCGCACCCGCCAACCCCAGCGTTGCCGAGCAAAAAGCGATGGAAGCCCGCCACATGGAGGCGATGAACAAGGTGCTCGGCCCTGGCCTCTGGGGGCAGGAGCAGATCGCCATGCTGGTCTACCCCAAGTTCACCGCACTCGATCTGGTGGGCCCGCATTATTTCTTTGCCTGCATGTTCGGCGCCAAGGTGCATCTCGTCACCACCGAAAAAGACCTGACGCCGGTGGCGTCCGACCTCGGCCTCGCTATTGCGCCGACGATCACCATGGCCGATTGCCCCAAGGATCTCGATCTGGTCTTCGTGCCGGGCGGCACCGAAGGCACGATGGCGGTGATGAACAATCCGGCCGCCATCGCCTGGCTCGCCGACCGGGCGTCGCGTGCCAAGCACATCACCAGCGTCTGCACCGGCTCGATGATCCTCGGCAAGGCGGGGCTGCTCAAAGGCAAGCGCGCCACGTCGCACTGGGTGGCGCGGCCGGTGTTGGCCGATTTCGGCGCGACGCCGGTTGACGAGCGCGTGGTCACCGATGGCAAGGTGACGACCGGGGCCGGGGTATCTGCCGGGATCGATTTCGGCATCGCCGTGGTCGCCGCGCTGCGCGGCCGCGCCTATGCCGAGGCACTCATGCTGCAGGCCGAATATGCGCCCGAACCGCCCTTCCCCGGCGGCACGCTGGCAACGACACCACCCGCGGTCGGCACGATGATGCACGAGATGTTCGCGCCGCTGGAAGGCCAGTTCAGGGCGTTGTCGAAAGCCTGAACTATCGCATCGTGCTCGATGAAAAAGTTGGAAGCGATATCTGGGCTGTCCAGTTAACCTGTGAAATTTGCCGCTCAGGGCGGCCATGCAGGCAATCAAGAGGAGAGACGCCGTGGACCTGTCGAATGCCGATCGTCGCGATGTGTTGAAGCTTGCTGTGACCGGAGTTGGGGCCGCCATGGCCACCGACGCCGGCGCCACCACAACGGATGCGCTGGCCCGCATCGGCAGTTCATCGTTGCAGCAACCAGCCTTGCCTTTTGCAGCCGATGCACTGGCGCCGGTGATCTCGGCCCGGACCATCGGCCTGCATTATGGCAAGCATCACAAGGGTTATTTCGACAATATCGCCAGGCTGGTGAAGGACACGCCCATGGCTTCGGAGTCGCTGGAGGCGCTGATCGTCGCGTCGGCCTCAGATCCCATGAAAGAAGCGCTGTTCAACAATGCCGCGCAGGCCTGGAACCACAGTTTCTATTGGAACAGCCTGTCGCCGAAAGCGCAGGCGCCGTCCGGCAAACTCGCCGCTGCGATTGATCGTGATTTCAGCTCGCTGGCGGACCTGAAGACGAAATTGGCATCAGCGTCGGTCGCGCGCTTCGGTTCGGGTTGGGGCTGGCTAGTCAGCGACGCGGGCAAGGTAAAGGTCGTCAGCACATCGAACGCCGATGTGCCGTTTCTGCATGGCCAGGTGCCGCTGCTCGTTATCGATGTCTGGGAACACGCCTATTACCTCGATTACGAGAACCGCAGGGCCGAGCATGTCAACGCCGTGATCGACAAGGCCCTGAACTGGGAGTTCGCCACGCGCAATTTCGAACGCGCCTGATCCAAGGCCGCACGCGGCGACTGAACCACCGCCGCTTGTTCGAAGTTCAGAAGGTGACCTTCACGGTGCCGCGCAGCTGCCTTGGCTCTGCCGGGTGGATATGGCGATCCTCGACACCATCCGCAGGCTCACCGGGCAGCCGCGAGGCATAGAAATAGCTGATATCAGGCGCCTTCGCGTCGAAAAGATTGTAGATGTCGATGCCGAAGCGCACGCGGCCCCAGGTGTAATAGCCGCCAAGATTGACCAAAGTTGTCGCGTCGGACGAGACGCTGTTGTCCTCGATCAACGGGGCGGGACCGAGATGGCGAAGCCGCACGGTCGTCGCCAGCCCCTCGGTCAGGTGCCAGGTGACGCCGCCGGCCAGCACGAACGGCACGGCGCCGGGGATACGGTCCTCGCCGGCCGCAACGCCGCGAAAGCGCGCATCGGTCCACGCCGCCGACAGATCGACAACCAGTGCCTCGCTGGGTCGCCAGAAGCCGGCGAACTCGACGCCCAAGCGCCGTGACGCGGCATTGGGCTCAGTGGTGCCACCATCGCCGACGAACAGCAGTTCGGAATCGAGCCCCAGCCAGAAGCCGACGAGCGTGGCGTTGAAGGCGCCGCTGGCGAGGCGCGCGCCAACCTCGGCGCCGCGGGCGCGCACCAGCAGGTCAACGGGATCGGCCGGGTCAAGCGTGTTGGGATCGACGCGGATGGCGGCACCGCGTGCATCATTGGAATGATAGCCACCGCCATAATTGGCGTAGAGTTCGACGTCGTCGGTGGCGCGCCATGCCAGCGCGATTTTGGGGGACAGGATATCCTGTGTGCCGGTGCCGCTGTTGACGGCGATGCTGGAGGTCACGTCATAGCCGAAGTGATCGAAGCGCAGCCCGGCAATGGCGCGCAGGCGGGGAGTCAGCGCATATTCGCCCTCGGCAAAGCCAGCGACGCTGAACTGCTTGACCTGATCCTCTCGGACAATGCGGCTCCGCACGCCGGCGACCGAGCGATACAGGCCGACGGTGCCGATGTCGTCGTATCGCATATCGCCGCCCAGCTTGAGCATCAGCGACAGCGAAACGGCCCAGCTATGCGACAGCGCACCGCCTAAAAGCTGCCGACGATCGACCTGCTGGAACTGGTCGCCATCGACAGGATCTTCGAGAAAATAGGTGAAATTGGACGTCAGCTTGAATTTGGAATCGACGGCATAGGCGTTGAAGCGCGTGCCGCCGAACTGCCCGTCTGCCGACACCCACAGTCTTGTTGCCTTGCCACCCAGATCAGGGTCGATGAAGCCGAAGCGATCGATCAGGCCGCTTGCAATCGCGCGTTCCGGCACTTGGTCGGTCGCGTTCCAGCGACCATCATAGCCGCCGGCCTGGACGGCAAAGCGCTGGTCACCGGTGCCTTGCGAGTATTTCAGCAGACCGGAATATTGCTGCAGGTTGGAATCGAGCACCCAAGGGCCGTTGTCGAGCGTGGCCGAGCCGCCGGCGAGCAGCGCACCGGCGCCGATGTCGACACTGCCGGCAGCAACCGCCCTGACGTAGCCGAACTGGCCAACCGTTATCTCGGCAATCGGTGCCGCCAGTCGGTCCCAGGTCTTCAACGCCGCCGTGCCCGCTGCCGAAAAATCCCCGACATCAGCGTGATAGGGGCCTTTGCGATAGTCGATGCGCTCGACCAGTTCGGGGATGATGAAGTTGAGGTCGGTATAGCCCTGGCCATGACCGTGGCTGCGCATGTTGGCGGGCACGCCATCAACGAACGTGGCAAAATCAGTGCCGTGATCGAGGTTGAACCCGCGCAGGAAATACTGGTTGGCCTTGCCCTCCCCCGAATGCTGGGTGGCGATGAGGCCGGGGATGGTTTCGAGCATTTCGCCGGTGCGCAGGATCGGCCGCAGATCGAAATCCCGATAGCCCACGACGCCGGATGACCCGGCACTGGTGATGCCGATCAGATCGATGGCGCGGCCGAAAACGATGATTTCGGGTGCGGTCTCGGCGTCGACAGCGTCCGCAGCGCGCGCAACACCGCTCGATGCGAAGCCGGCTGCCAGCAGGGCATAGAGCGATGACCGGACCGAACTCTTCATCTTCATCCCAGGGCAAGCGGCATGTCCGACACGGTCATTTGACCATATCAGGATCGCCCGAATGACTTTGACCGAAATTGTCCAAACAGGCCGGCTGCTGCTGCTGCTGCTGCTGCTGCTGCTGCTGCTGCTGACGGAGGTAGGGCAACGGCGGCTTCTTCGGCAAGGGGGCGTTCGTGCTGACGCCAGCGAATGCCTAGATCTGGGTCGACAGCAGCCGTGCCAGCGGTGTACGCAAGGGGACCCCTGGCGGTCGTCGAGACCGAGCTGGCCGCCAGCGCCGTATGCTCTGGGGTTTTCCGACACCCCTGCCCTCGCTCGTGTTCCGGTTTCGTCCATCGCCACGGATACGTCGACATCAGGGTGTCGGGAATCAACTGATTCTCGCACATCCGTCAGTTTGAGAAACCGTGGAAGAACCGCCGTCCGCCATATCCCATTGACATATCCAATATAGGATATACATCTGGGATATGGGAGAAGTGGCCATGGCGACGACACGCGTGTTTCAATCAAATCGATCACAGGCGGTCCGCATCCCGAAGGCTGTCGAGTTTCCGCCGGATGTTCGTGATGTCGCTGTTCGGCGGGTTGGACGAAATCGCGTAATTTCGCCAGCCAATGCGCTTTGGGATGATTTCTTTGAGGCGTCAGGCGTCGATCTCGGTGAGCGCCAGCAGCCGTCGTCCCAGGAACGGGAACCGCTGTGAACCTGCGTTTCATGCTCGACACCAATCTGTGCATTCGCGTGCTTCGGGATCGTCCTGCAGGCCTGAAATCGCGCTTCAACGACGAAGCAGAGGGGCTGGCAATTTCGACGATCGTGTTGATGGAACTTCTGCACGGCGCAGCAAAATCAGCAAAACCCATCGAAAATCGTCGTGCCGTAGAGGATTTTGCTTCCCGTCTCGAAGTGCTCTCTTTTGACGAGCGCTCCGCTCAGCATGCCGCCGACATCAAGAACGCCCTTGAACGGCAAGGGCAGGTCATCGGCGGCTACGATCTGCTGATTGCCGGTCACGCGCGCAGCCAGGGGCTGGCGATCGTCACAGGCAATCTCGGCGAATTCAAAAGGGTCGCCGGCCTCGTGTGCGAAGACTGGACGTAGCACGCGCGCCTCGACAAACAGCATCGGCGCGTCCATCTAGCAAATATTAACGCCTTGATAGTACTCGACATACTTGTGATTATCAAGATTTCGGATCGACTACCGATGCTTCTTGGTCATCGTCGCCGTGTAATCCGGGTCCTTGTTCGCCACTCAATCAACGAATTTGCGAACGCCGGGGTTGGCCAGCAAACCCTCCACGTCCATCCCATAGCGCTGCAGTTCGGAATTGGTGAAATTGGCGATCAGCATCTGCTGGCAAATCGGGTGCATGGGCACCGTGTCCCGCCCTCCCCGGCTTTTCGGCACAGGATGGTGCGCGATGACCGTCTTCCTGGTAGGCCGGCCGCAGAGCCAGCAGGTCACCGCCGCCGCCGGAGCCTCCTGCTCGCGATGCATGGCGCCGTACGGGTCGTTTTTCGAGTTTCTGCGGGCCATGCGTCTGCCTGCATTTCCAAGATTTGCGCTGCCTGCCTATAGCGGCTTGGTCAGCGTTTCCCCGTTTGGCTTCGCAACAGATCTTCTCACACGAAAGCCGTCCCCATCGCCACCCAGACGGACCGCGCGCCGGGTCAACTTCATTGGCGCCAGAACCTACACCTCGTCCAAGGATACGACCTCACCAACGCGTGCAGCGCGTCCAGATCAGCCGGATCGCGATCGGTAGCGACCACCCGGAATGGCCCACCAAATTGAGAATAGGCACAACTGCCATCCGCCTCGAATTCAGCTATTTCAAATGACTATGTCTGCTCCGAGTCCTTCTGGAAAACGAATCTCGCCATTTCGAAGAAAATGCTCCGGTGCAAATGCGCCGGAGAACAAAGAAGGCCGCCCCAAATCGGAGCGGCCTAAGTCATTGCCTTTACGGCGAAATAAATGGTGGGCACGACAAGGATTGAACTTGTGACCCCTGCGATGTCAACAGCCGATT
>JBMOGO010000113.1:0-9629 GCA_049318305.1 Polymorphobacter sp. | reverse complement strand
TCGTGAAGGAACTCTTCGGCAAGGAGCCCAACACCAGCGTCAACCCCGATGAAGTCGTCGCCATGGGCGCCGCGATCCAGGCCGGCGTGCTGCAGGGCGATGTCAAGGACGTGCTGCTGCTCGATGTGACGCCGCTGTCGCTGGGCATCGAAACGCTGGGCGGCGTGTTCACCCGCATGATCGACCGCAACACGACGATCCCGACCAAGAAGTCGCAGACCTATTCGACGGCCGACGACAACCAGTCGGCGGTGACCATCCGCGTCTTCCAGGGCGAGCGCGAAATGGCGGCGGACAACAAGCTGCTCGGCCAGTTCGATCTGGTCGGCATTCCGTCGGCGCCGCGCGGCATTCCGCAGATCGAAGTCACCTTCGATATCGATGCCAATGGCCTGGTCGCGGTCAATGCCAAGGACAAGGGCACCGGCAAGGAGCAGCAGATCCGCATACAGCCGTCGGGCGGCCTGTCGAAGGACGACATCGAACAGATGGTCAAGGACGCCGAAAAGTTTGCCGAGGACGACAAGAAGCGCCGCGCCGTCGCCGAAGCCCGCAACCAGGCCGATTCGCTCATCCATTCGACCGAGCGGCAGTTGAGCGAGCATGGTGACAAGGTCGGCGCCGATGTGAAGGCCGAAATCGAAGCGGCAGTGGCTGACCTGAAGGGCATTCTCGACGGCGGCGACCCCGATGCGTTGACCGCCAAGACGACGACGCTGTCGAACGCCGCGATGAAGCTGGGTGAGGCGATCTACACCGCCGAACAGGCCAAGGCGGCATCGCCGGACGCCGAAGCGCAAGCAGGGCGACCTGGGGACGACAATGTCGTCGATGCCGAATTCTCGGATGTCGAGGACGACAAGAAGTAAGGCTTAACTCCCCTCCCGCCGGACGCGAAGGCGTCATCAAACGGCTTGGGAGGGGTTTGGGGGTGGGAAGGCGCTTCGGGGGAGGCGCTGCCCTCTCAGTCAGCGCCCACCCCCGACCCTGCCCGTGAACGGGTGGGGAGAAGCAAGGCACGATGAGCACCGAAATCGACTATTACGAACTGCTGGAATGCCAGCGCGGCGCCGATGATGCGGTGCTGAAATCCTCGTATCGCCGGCTGGCGATGCAGTGGCACCCGGACAAGAACCCCGGTGATGCCGCCGCCGAACAGCGTTTCAAGGCGATTTCCGAGGCCTATGATGTGCTGAAGGACCCGCAGAAGCGCGCCGCCTATGATCGTTACGGCCATGCCGCCTTTACGCAACAGGGTGGCGGTGGCGGTGGGTCACAGGATTTCGGTGGTTTTTCCGACATTTTCGAAAACATCTTCGGCGAATTCATGGGGGGCGGCCGGCAACAGCGCGGCCGCGGCGGCGCGACGCGCGGCCAGGATCTGCGCTACGACCTCGAAATGACCTTCGAGGAGGCGTTTGCCGGCAAAGCAGCGACGCTGACCGTCGAAGTCGCCGCCGCCTGCGAGCCGTGCAGCGGCAGCGGCGCCAAGCCCGGCACAGCGGCGCGGACCTGCACCACCTGCGGCGGCCAGGGCCGGGTCGGGATGCGGCAGGGCCTGTTCACCGTGGAACGCACTTGCCCGGCCTGCCACGGCGCCGGCCAGATCATCGCCGATCCGTGCGACAGCTGCCGCGGCGCCGGGCGCGTCGAGAAGCAGAAGACGCTGAGCGTCAATATCCCGCGCGGGGTCGATGATGGTACGCGCATCCGCGTCGCCGGCGAAGGCGAGGCCGGCGGGCGCGGTGGTCCGACCGGTGATCTGTACATCTTCGTCAATTTGAAGCCGCATGCGCTGTTCAAGCGGGACGGCACGACGCTGTTTGCCGTGGCACCGATCTCGATCACCACGGCGGCGCTGGGCGGCGAGATCGAAGTGCCGGGGCTGGACCGCGAAGTGGCTGTGGTCAAGGTTCCGCATGGCACGCAAACCGGCAAGCAATTCCGGGTGCGTGGCCGCGGCATGCCGGCGCTGAACGGTGGCCAGGCCGGCGGCGGTTTCGGCGATCTGGTCGTGCAGGTCGAGGTGGAAACGCCGGTCAAGCTGACCAAGCGCCAGCGTGAGCTGCTGGAGGAGTTCCAGACGCTGGAGACGGCGGAAGGCGGCAAGAACAACCCGCGCCAGACCGGATTTTTCGACAAGCTGAAGGGCGTCTGGAACGAGCTGACCGAATAGGATGCGACTGCAGCACCGCCGCATCCTCGTCACCGGCGCCGCCAATGGCATCGGGCTGGCGTGCGCGGTGCGCTTCATTGCCGAAGGCGCGCGGGTCATGCTCGCCGACATCGATGTCGAGCATGGCGCGGCGGCCGCGGCAGCGCTGGGCGACAGCGCAGTGTTCATTACCTGCGACGTCTCCCGCCGCGGCGACATTTCCGCCGCAATCGACACTTGTGTGGCCCGCTGGGGCGGGATCGACGTGCTGGTCAACAATGCCGGCATCGCGCCGCGCGGCGATATCCTGACCACTGACGAAACGCTGTTCGACCAGGTGCTGGCGGTCAATCTCAAAGCGGCGTTCCACGCCATCCAGCTGGCGGCGCCGCACATGATCGCGCAGGGGCGCGGCGTCGTCATCAACATGAGCAGCGTCAACGCCGTGCTGACCATTCCGACGCTGCTGGCCTAAAATGTTGCCAAGGGCGGCCTCAACCAGCTGACGAAAAACACCGCCGTCGCGCTGGCGCCGCACGGCATCCGGGTCTGCGGCATCGGCCCCGGCACGATCCTGACCGAACTGGCGAAAAATGCCGTGCTGTCCGACGAGGCGGCGCGGCGCATGATCCTGTCGCGCACGCCGCTGGGCCGCGCCGGCGAGCCGGCGGAAATCGCCGCGATTGCCGCATTCCTGGCGAGCGACGATGCGTCATACATCACCGGCGAAACGATATACGCCGATGGTGGCCGGCTCGGCCTCAACTATACGGTGCCGGTCGCATAGCCCGGTAGCCATGGCGCGCCCGACGTGGCAAAGCCCGGCAGCAATTCAACGGAGCCCCAGAATGATCGACGCCGAATGGTGGGACTATGACGACGCCACCGAACTTGCCGAGGCGGTTGCCGGCGATGCGGGCTTCATCATCGAACAGGCGCTGGAAGCGCGCGGCCGCGCCATTGTCGCGCTGCCGGGCGGCGAAACGCCCAAGGAAGCGCTTGGCATCCTCGCCGCGCGCAAGATCGAATGGGCCGATGTGACGATCGTGCCGACCGACGACCGGCTGGTGCCGCCGACCGACCCGCGGTCGAATGTCGGCATGCTGGCGCGGCTGTTCCTGCCCAAGAAGGCGCGGGTCGTGCCGCTGTGCGCCGGCGAAACCGATCCGATGCTGGCCGGCCGCGCCGCCGACGAACGGCTGGCCGATCTCGAATGGCCGCTCGATCTGGCATGGCTGGGCGTCGGCGCCGATGGCCATGTCGCCTCGATCTTTCCCGGGCCGGACTATGATGGCGCCTTGAATGGCCCGAAGGTGCGCCGCGCGATGGGCATCCGCCCCGACCCGATGCCCGCCGACATGCCGGTCAACCGGGTGACGCTGACCAAGGCGGCGCTGGTGTCGGCGCGCACAGTGACGCTGGTGCTGACCGGCAAGGACAAGCGCAAGCTGGTCGAAAAGGCGCTGAAGGACGGCGCGTCGAGCAATCTGCCGATCGGCCGGCTGCTGGCCGACCTGGAAATGGACATCGATATCCACTGGTGCGCGTGAAAGGACTGTCATCCCGGGCTTGACCCGGGCCCCAGTTTTCTTGGGCAATCGTGCGGAAGAAAGCTGGGTCCCGGGTCAAGCCCGGGATGACAGTTACTTCGCGCCGGTCACCAACCGCTGCAGCAGCCCCGGCAAGCCCGGATAGCTGGCGGCATGATAGGGCGATTCCGCCGGCATCGCGGCCGTCAATCGCCGGTGCGCCTCGGCCAGATTGTGATAGGGTACGCTCGAAACCAGATGGTGGAGCGCGTGATAGCGCAGGCCCACCGGCGCCCACAGCATTGGCAGCAGCGCCGGCGGCGGCACGTTGACGCTGTCGAGATATTGCGCGGTCACGCTGATCGCGCCGCCATCATTTTCCCAGAGATGCGCCACCAGCGTGCGAACCTGGTTGAGCAAGGTCGTCGCCGAGGCGATGGCGATGGCGATGGCCAGCCCCTGCCAGGCGATCAGGCCGGTGGCGGTGCCGATGAGCAGCGCCATCGCCCACAGGCTGGCCAGCGTTTCCCAAAGCGCCCAATGACGCGCAAAGTCGGGTCCCGGTGGCCGGCGCTTGAAATCCGGGTTGATGGTCAGCGACGAATAGCGTTCGACCAGCATGGTACGCAGCGGCGGGAACACCAGCGACAGCGGTGCCAGCACGCCATAGCGCAGCAGCAGCGCCACCGGCGCCAGCACTGCGACAACGACGAACAGCGCCAGCTTGCTTGGCCCCATCAATGCCAGCGGCAGATATTCCGGGTCCTCGATGGTGCCATAGCGCGTGCGGGCGTGGTGCAGGTTATGGACGCCTTCGTACATGAACGATGGCACCAGCAGCGGCACGCCGACGATCAGGTTCCACACGGTACGGAACCCCGGCAGCGCCGATTGCTTGATGTGCGATACCTCGTGGATGAAGCTGCCGGCACGGTACAAGGCGAGCACGGCGACAAGCGCGCCGGCGACCTGCGCCCAGCCCGACAACAGGATGGCCGCGGCCAGCCCGGCATAGCCGATGACCGCAGACAGCAGCAGGTCGGTCCAGTAGATCGCCGGGCTGGGCGCGTGCAGGTCGCGGGTCAGCGTGGCTGCGGTGCGCAGCAATTCGGTATCATCGGGAACAGCAAGCCGATCGGCCGGCCGTGCGATGGGGGCATGGGCGTTCATGGTCATTCCCTGGCGACAATCGCCTTTGGTATCGCTGGACGAGATGCCGGATTTTTGTGGTCGATATGTGGCGGCGGCGTGTTGATGTGGCGATGCGTCGCGCGGAAAGCCAGGGGTCAGCACCCGGTCGCCGCCGTTGCGCGGGCCAGTTCGGCGCGAGCAGCTGCGATATCGGCGCGAAACGCCGGCAGGGTCGTCAGTCGCGCATAAACCGCATCGCCCAGTTGCCGCCCCGCCACGATGTCGCTGGGCCAGTGCACCCGGCAGGTGACGCGATTGTCGCCCAGCGCGCGGCCCCAGGCGGAGATCGTCGCCGCCCGCGCCGGCACGACATCGGCCAGCGTTCGCGCCCAGATCGCGCCGGTCGCGGCATGGCCGCTTGGATAGGAATAGCTGAGCACGCCGCCGGAGGTGCCACCGATGCTGCCCAGCGTGCGCGGGTCGCAGGTGCGGCTGTCGCTGGCGCCAACGAAGGGCCGGTCGCGTTTGTAAAAGGCCTTTGCCGCTTCGGAAGGCATGCGCACATCCGCAGCGACGCGCCCGAGCAAGCGCGCTGTCACCGGCGTTGCCACGGGCGAGATGGCGCGGCCGATGGCGCAACCCAGCTGCTGCATGACTTCGGGCGAAGACGGAAAGACTTGCGCCTTTGCCGCCTGCCAGGCCGGGCTATCGATGCCGGCGATCGTGCGCGCAAAGCCCGCGCGCTCCGCCGTGGCTGCCGCAGAGCCGGGGGCCGGCGGCGGCCCGATGACCACCCGGAAATCGACGTTGGCGCCATAGGCCTGGGGTCGGTCCAGCCCCCAGGCCAGGGCCGCACAACCCAGCGCCGCCAGCCCGGCAACACCGAGCAGGCGGCGCGAAATCATGATTTCGGACAGGTCAGCACCGGCGCCTTGGCGAGTTCGGCCTGTGCCCGCGCGACATCGGCCTGGAATTCGGGCTCGGCGGCCAGCCGGTCATAGACGGCGGTGGCCAGCACCCGGCCATAGGCGACATCACTGAGCCAGTGGACGCGGCAGGCGACGCGCAAATCACCGGTGGCCTGGCCAAAGGCGCGGATCGCGGTGGCGTTGTCGGGCGCCGCATCCGACAGGATCAGCGCCCACATCCAGCCGATGCCCGAATGGCCGCTGGGATAGGAATAGCCCAGCCGTTCGCCGATACCATCGTCGGTAATCGGGTCACAGGCGCGACCCTTGTCGGTGGTGAACGGCCGCAGGCGTTTGTAGTGGTTTTTCGCGGTGTCCATCGGCCCGGCAAAATCCACCGCCGCGCGGGCGATCAGCGCCAGTGTCATTGGCGTTGTCGCCGGCGACAGGGTCTTGCCGACAGCGCACGACAGCTTGGCGAAATAGGCGGAGCTGGCGGGGTTCAGTTCGGAAACCGCTTCCTTCCAGGCCGGGCCATCGATGCCGACCGCGCTGGCTGCATAAATGGCACGATCGGCGATATCCTGCGCGGAATCATGCGCCGGTGGCGGCGGCAGAACTTTCAGGATCGCCACCGGCGGCTTGCCGGCGAGATACCCCGGCGGCACTTTCGACCGGTCCGCCGCCATCGCCGACAGTGCGGCCGCAGTGGCATTGGGCTGCGGCGTGGCCAATTGTGCGCCCGCGCTGCTCGTCATGACCAGCGCCAGCAATCCTGAAACCGTGCGTAACATTTGCGTCTCCCCCGGCAATTCGTGCCATGCCACGCCGTTATCCTAGGCACGCTGCGGCGCTGCGCCAAGCGCTTGCCGCAGCGGCGCATTAACGGTTCGTCGAGAAACCGCCCTGCGCGGGCATGACGCAGGCGTTTCGCCCCTTGATGTTTGGCGAATTGAGGGTGACATTCCGGCGACAGCCCGGCGCATCGGCCGGGCGACGAACTGACAGACCCGCGCTGTTCACCCTCAGGACAGCGCCAAGCGGAGACAGGCATGCCCTCATTTACCCGCGAGCTTGAGAAGACGCTGCACAATGCGCTCGCCGAAGCGGCGCGGCGCACGCACGAATATGCAACGCTCGAGCATCTGTTGCTGGCACTGACCACCGACACCCATTCGCTGGCGGTGCTGAAGGCGTGCAGCGTCGATATCGACGAATTGCAGGGCCAGTTGTCGCGCTACCTCGATACCGAACTGACGGCCTTGAAGGCCGATGCCTCGGTCGATCCGTCGCCGACCGCCGGGTTCCAGCGCGTCGTTCAGCGCGCCATCCTGCATGTCCAGTCGTCGGGCCGCGAGGAAGTAACCGGCGCCAACGTGCTCGTCGCGCTGTTTTCCGAACGCGAAAGCCACGCCGTGTTCTTCCTGCAACAGCAGGACATGACGCGGCTCGATGCGGTCAGCTATATCAGCCATGGCATCGCCAAATCGGGTGCTTCGGAAACCCGCGCCGTCAAGGGTTCGGGCGGGTCCGACAAGGACGAGAATGACGGCAAGGGCGAACGCGGCGACAAGGCCGAAAAGGGCGAAAAGGCCAAGACCGAATCCGCGCTGAAACAGTTCACCGTCAACCTGAATGAAAAGGCCAAGACCGGCAAGATCGACCCGCTGATCGGTCGGCACGCCGAGGTTGACCGCACCATCCAGATCCTGTGCCGCCGATCGAAGAACAACCCGCTGTATGTCGGTGATCCCGGCGTCGGCAAGACCGCGATTGCCGAAGGCTTGGCGCGCAAGATCGTCGAAGGCTCGGTGCCCGACGTGCTGCTCCCTGCCGTCATCTACTCGCTCGACATGGGCGCGCTGCTCGCCGGCACGCGCTACCGCGGCGATTTCGAGGAGCGGTTGAAGAACGTCGTCAACGAGCTCGAAAAACTGCCGCACGCGGTGCTGTTCATCGATGAAATCCACACCGTCATCGGCGCCGGCGCGACCAGCGGCGGCGCCATGGACGCGTCGAACCTGCTGAAACCGGCGCTGTCATCGGGCGCCATCCGCTGCATCGGTTCGACGACCTACAAGGAATTCCGCAACCATTTCGAAAAGGACCGTGCGCTGCTGCGCCGGTTCCAGAAGATCGATGTCAACGAACCCTCCATCGAGGACAGCATCAAGATCCTGATGGGCCTGCGCCCGTCGTACGAAGAGCATCACAAGCTGAAGTACACCCCCGAAGCCATCAAGGCCGCGGTGGAGCTTTCGGCGCGCTACATCAACGATCGCAAGCTGCCCGACAAGGCGATCGACGTCATCGATGAAACCGGCGCGTCGCAGATGCTGCTGCCCGAAAACAAGCGGAAAAAGGTCATCGGCGTCAAGGAAGTCGAATCGGTGATCGCCACCATGGCGCGCATTCCGCCGAAATCGGTCAGCACCGACGATACCAAGGCGCTGGCATCCCTGGATGCCGATCTGAAGCGCGTCGTCTTCGGCCAGGACAAGGCCATCGAGCGCGTTGCCTCAGCCATCAAGCTGAGCCGGGCCGGCCTGCGCGAACCCAACAAGCCGATCGGCAGCTATCTGTTCTCCGGCCCCACCGGCGTCGGCAAGACCGAAGTTGCCAAGCAGCTTGCCGCCATCCTCGGCATCCCGCTGACGCGCTTCGACATGAGCGAATATATGGAACGCCACAGCGTCTCCCGCCTCATCGGCGCGCCTCCGGGCTATGTCGGCTTCGACCAGGGCGGCCTGCTCACCGATGCCGTCGACCAGCAGCCGCATTCGGTGCTGCTGCTCGATGAGATCGAAAAGGCGCATCCGGACCTGTTCAACATCCTGTTGCAGGTGATGGACAACGGCAAACTGACCGATCACCACGGCAAGACGGTGGATTTCCGCAACACCATCCTCATCATGACCACCAACGCCGGCGCCGCCGACATGGCGCGTGAAGGCATCGGTTTCGGCAGCACCCAGCGTGTCGGCGAGGACGAGGAAGCCATCAAGCGGATGTTCACGCCGGAATTCCGCAACCGCCTCGATGCGGTGGTGGCGTTCGACTATCTGCCGCCGGAAATCGTCGCGCGGGTCATCGACAAGTTCATCCTCGAACTCGAGCTGCAACTGGCCGAACGCGACGTCCATATCGCGCTGACCGACGAGGCCAAGACCTGGCTGACCGCGCGCGGCTATGACAAGCTGTACGGCGCTCGCCCGATGGGCCGGCTGATCCAGGAAAAGATCAAGCAGCCGCTGGCCGAAGAACTGCTGTTCGGCAAGCTGGTCCATGGCGGCGAAGTGCGGGTGCACATGAAGGACGACGACCTGTCGTTCGAAATCGTGCCGGCCGCGAAGAAACCGCCGCGGGCGCGCAAGCCCAAGGCAAGCAAGGCGCTGCCGCCGCCGACAGTGGACGCATAGCCGCCTCGCTGTTGCGGGAGAGGCGAGGGCCCGGCACCGCCGAGCCGGAAGCGGGGCATCTGGCGCCGGGTCAGATGCCTCCGGCGGGCCGAGGACTCATCCCCTGCACCCGCTGTGTCGAATGACTGATTCTGGGACAAAGCAGTCATCCCCGGCGGCACCACTGAACGGCGGCTTACACCAATAGCTGACATTCGGGCGCCTGTTGCTGCGATCGTGCTGGCTTGCCCGGCTTCTGGCACGGCTATGGTGTATCGGCCCCCGCGGCATCCGCCGCGACGATAACTGCCATCTGCGCCAGCAACTCGAGCAGTTGTTGATAGACTAGCGGAAAGTGAATGGCGGCAACGCCGGGCGTACGGACCAGCAGCAGCCCGCCCGGTACCCGTTGGATCAACTGCTTGTCGATCAACCGGTTGACCTTGCGCCGCACGGTTTCGAAAGGCAGGCCAAGCGCCTCGGCGATCGCTCGCACCGTGACCGGCTC
>JBMOGO010000112.1:0-9709 GCA_049318305.1 Polymorphobacter sp. | reverse complement strand
GTCGGCCGAACCGGCGAGTGCACTTGGGGTTGCCATGATATCGGTCCCTCTTGATCAGGCGGCGGGCGCAGCAGCGGCGGCCGGTTCGGCAGCGGGTGCAGCGGCAGGAATGACGGTTGCAGTTGCAGCGACGGCGGGAGCGGTCGCTGCAACTGCGGCTGGCGGCGTGATGCCGTTTTCAGCCTGTTTGGCGGCAACCCATTCGGCAAAACGCTCCTTCGACACCACTTCGATAGCGATCGGCATGAAGCCGTGCTTGGTGCCGCACAGTTCCGAACACTGGCCGAAATAGACGCCTGGGCGATCGACCTTGAACCAGGTTTCGTTGATACGGCCGGGCACGGCGTCCATCTTCACCCAGAAGCTGGGGATGGCGAAGCTGTGCATCACATCGGCGGCGGTGGTCAGCACCTTGACGACCGAACCGACCGGCACGACGACGCGATTGTCGGTATCGAGCAGCTTTGGCGAGCCGCGCGTCCCAGCTTCGGCGTCGGTCAACATCACCGCGTCGAAACTGAAACCGCCCTGGTCTGGATATTCATACTCCCAATACCATTGGTGGCCGGTCGCCTTGATGGTGATATCGGCCTTGGGTGGGCTGTACTGGTTAGCGAGCAGGCGGAACGACGGCACTGCGATCCAGACGAGGATCAGCACCGGCACCACCGTCCAGATGACTTCGACTGTGGTATTGTGACTAGTCTTCGACGCGACCGGATTAGCGGCCGCACGATAACGGAACACCGTCCAGGTGAGCAGGATGAGCACGAAGATCGCCGTGGCGGCCATCAACGGGTTGAGCACATTGTTGGTCATCGCCTGCGCTTCACGCGCGATGCCGGTCATCGGCTTCTGCATGTTGTAACCGCCGTCCGGCTGCCCAATGCCGGGCGTCGGCGCGACGAATTGCGGCTGCGCCGTCGGCACCGCGGCGGTCGTCACCGCCTCGACCGGTGCCGCAACCGGCGCGTCGGTTTGCGCCAGAGCGGGGATCGGCGCGAGGCCGATCAGAATCGAGAAGAACAGGCGCTGAATCTTGCGCATCATGGCCCCATGACAAAAGCGTCGGGAGAGTCGCCCCCGGCAGTGATGAATGCCCTATGACGCGATGCAACGCGCGGGGCAAGCGGGTGATGTGTCGCGGGCGGCCGCAATGGCGCCGAGTTCAGGCCTTGAGATCGGCGAAAACCGCCTGCTCGCGGGCAATCTGAGCGCGAACGGCACTGGGCACGTCATCGCCCTGCAACATCCCGGCATTCCACAACGCAACATATTCAAGGCCCTGCTCGATGCTCTGGTCGCGGCCGGTGTTGAGCACCTGCTTGATGCCGGTAATGACCAGCGGCGATTTGGCGGCGATCTGCCGCGCCATGACCATCGCTGCGGCAAGTGCAGCTTCATGATCCTCCTCGACACTGTTTACGAAGCCATATTGCCGGGCTTCGGTCGCCGGGAACTTGCGGCCTGTGTAGGCCAGCTCGCGCACCAGGCCCTGCGGTAACAGGTGCGGGATGCGCTGCAGCGTGCCGACATCGGCGACAATCGCGATATTGACCTCCTGGATCGTGAAATAGGCGTTTTCGGTGCAGATGCGGATATCGCAGGCGGTGACCAGATCGACGCCGCCGCCGATGCAGCCACCCTGCACCACCGCAATCACCGGGACCCGGCAGCGATCGACGACGTTGAAGCTTTCCTGCATCGCCTTGACATGACGGCGAAACGACTCGCGCGCGCGGCCGAGATCGGCATTGTCGTTAGCGCCCGCCGTCGCCGCCCAGCCCAGGTCCAGCCCCGCGGTGAAATGCTTGCCGGTCGACGCCAGCACGACAGCCCGCACACTTGGGTCAGCATCGATGGCCGCGAAAACCATGATGATCTCGGTCCAGAATTCCTTGTTCATCGTGTTGAGCGCCTGTGGGCGGTTGAGTGTCACCTGCGCAATGCCGGATTCGACCTTGTAATCGAATGTGGTGAGTTCCATCGCTGATGTCCTTGGGCTATCGTTACGGGGCGCGGGCTTGCCCTGCGCTCTACGAGCAAAACCATGACCAAATTCACCGTCAACGGCAATCCTGTGCATTTCAAGATGCCACCCGAAACTCCGCTGTTGTGGGCGCTGCGTGACGCATCGAACCTGACCGGCACCAAATATGGCTGCGGCGCCGGGCTCTGCGGCGCCTGCACCGTGCATATCGATGGCAAGGCTGTGCGCAGCTGCCAGGTCCCGATCGGCAGCATCGAAGGCACGTTCGTTACCACCATCGAAGGCCTGTCCGACGATCGCAGCCACCCGGTCCAGCAGGCCTGGATCGCCGAACAAGTGCCGCAATGCGGTTTCTGCCAGTCGGGCATGATCATGGCGGTGTCGGCGCTGTTGAAGGGGATTCCGCAACCTTCCGACGATGAGATCGACGGCCTGATCACCAATTTGTGCCGCTGCGGCACTTATCCGCGCATTCGCAAGGCCATCCACCGCGCCGCGCGCGGCGATTTCGAAACGGGCGTGCCGGGGCCCGATGTCACGGCGTCCGAAGCGGCCCGCATCGCCCCCAGCTTGAAATTACGGTGAGCGGCGGAACCCCGCTCAGCCCGTTGTCAGTTACCCTTACGCGCACCGCTTCGGCAGCGCTGGCGCTGCTGATTGGGCTGTACAGCGTCGGCGCGGTTGCCGGCACGCCCTATCCGGTGGCGATGAAATGCGCCGTCGGCGGCGAAAATTTATCTTCATCGCCACCGGTTCGTATAGCCAATGGGGCAGCCGGCCCGACGGCAAGCCCTATGGCAGTTGGGAGTTCCCGAATCCGGTACCGGAATGTCCTGGCAACCGGCTGGTAATGTACCGGGATTTCACCGCAGAAGAGGCCAAACGCCTCAAGTTGATCATCGCTTCGCCCGAGTATCGCGCGCTGGCGGCTGACACGAGCTATTACCGCGTGGCGGCGTTGATGACGGCGCTGGGCGAAGGCGATGCCATCGATCGCGCTTGGACCCTGTTGCAGGCGAGTTGGCAGGCGGATGACGATACACCGCGCAAGGCAAAGTATCAGCGCGAATTTATCGCGGCGACCACTGCATTGCCGAAGCCCGCAGCACCCGACGCGATATCGACCTGGCTTTTGATGCAGGGCCGCGCCGCCAACGCGCTGCGCGAACTTGGGGATTTCACGGCTGCGGCCGCGCTTCTGGCGACGCTCGAAACCGCGGCGATCGACACCGTTATTCCGGCGGAGCGCTCATCGCCGGTGCCGGGCAGCACGGGCCGCACCGTCGAGAACTATGCCGAAATCGCGGCTGCGAAACGCCGCAAGGGCAGCGCCGAATATTTGACCGATCTCGCAGTCGTGGTCGCGCGCCGCGACGCCGATGCGGAGCCGATCGACATGATCCCGGTGCGGATGGCCGCAGCCCGGTGCAGCGCGGCGGGCGCCGCAGCCCCGCCAACGTGCAAAGCGCCGGACATCGCGGCGCAGATCGAACGCGAGCGCAAATTTCGTGAGGAGACCGAGAAGGCGCCCGGCGTTGCGACCCCGATGGCGCGATTCTGACCGGCGTTCAAAACGGGTTGAGCGTGTAGCCGGCGTTCTGCAGCAACGCATGCGCCGACGCCGCCGAAAGTGACATTTTGACCCCGGGCAACAGGTCGGCCTTGGTGATGTCGCGGCCGGCCGCACTCTGGCCGCAGATGATTATCTGCACGTCATGGCCAAGCAATTCGGCGATGGCCGGAGCGCTGGCATTGGCAGCGCCGTTGTGGCGGGCGCCGAACATCGCGGCGGTGGTCAGATCCTCCCCCGCCGGGCCATGGACGACCAGCGCCAGGTGAATGTCCTTTGCGGGCACGCCGGCTTCGACGTGCACGTTGAAAAAGCGTGCCGCCGTCACCAGCGCGGCATTGATCCTGCCGGGCTCCGCGCCTTCGGTGACATCGAACACGACCTTGAAAACGCTGCCTTTGGGGATCGGCAGGTCGCTGGCGATGGTGGCGATCGGCGCCATCGTCTTGAACACAGGGCCGGGGTGGAAGGCGGGCGTGGCGGCCAACGCCGGAACCGCCGACAACAAAAGCCCGGTATACAACGCAATCCGAATCATCTGAGATCCTTCCGGCAATCTAGAAAATCGTGACTGGCAGCAAACGACGGTAGCCTCAGCAAGTCCAGCCCGGCGATACTGGCATCACGAGTGACACAATCATGCAACACTGCCGCAGAATTTGCGGAGTGGCATTTCGGGGCAGTGACACTTCTGTTACCGGGCGCGTCATCCGCAGTTTTTTGCGCCCACCCCTTCCCGCCAGCCACATGAAAGAACCCGCCTCATGACCGTGAGTCATCGTCATTTCACCGTTGCCCGTCCGCTGTTCATGGCGGCGGTTTCCGTGCTCGCCATGTCGGCCGCAGCGCAGCCCGTACTCGCCGCCGAAGCCGAAACGGCCGTGGATGATGCCAGCCTGGCCGAAATCGTCGTGACTGCGTCGCGGCGCGAGGAAGTGGCGCGCGACGTGCCGGTGGCGGTCTCCGTGCTTGGCGGCGAAAAGCTGAGCACCCTGAATTCCAGCGGCCTCGACATCCGGTTCCTGTCGGCGCGCGTCCCCAGCCTGCTTGTCGAATCGTCGTTCGGTCGCACCTTCCCGCGTTTCTACATTCGCGGCCTTGGCAACACCGATTTCGACATCAACGCTGCCCAGCCGGTTTCGGTGGTCTATGACGACGTGGCACTGGAAAACCCGGTGCTGAAGTCGTTCCCGATCTTCGATGTCGCCAATGTCCAGGTGCTGCGCGGGCCGCAGGGCACGCTGTTCGGCCGCAACACGCCGGCCGGCGTCGTCAAGATCGCATCGGCAAAGCCAGGCGATGAACTCAACGGCTATGGCAGCGTGTCATGGGGCACTTACAACACCGTCAACGCCGAAGCGGCGATCGGTGGCCCGCTAGGTGGTGGGTTCAGCGCCCGCGTTTCGGGCCTGTTGCAGCGCCGCGACGATTGGGTGACGAACACCGCCCCGACCGGCCTCGCCGACAAGCAGCTCGAAGGCTATCGCGACATCGCCGGCCGTTTCCAGCTGGCCTATGATTCGGACGATTTCCACGCCAACCTCAACGTTCACGCCCGTGACCTGGACGGCACGCCGCGCATCTTCCGCGCCGGCATCATCCAGAAGGGCACCAATGAGCTCATCGCCGGCTTCGACAAGTCCAAGGTCGGCCTCGATGGCCTGACCAGCCAGTCGCTGTCCAGCTTCGGCGTCAATCTGCGCATGGACTATCACATCGATGGCGTCGGTACGCTGTACTCGGTCACCGGTTTTGAACGGTCGGATACCGAAAGCACCGGCGATATCGATGGCGGCAACGTCTATCGCTTCCCACCGCTCGGCCTCAATGTCGCGCTGTTCGACGTCAACACCGGCGGCCGGTCAAAGCCCAAGGAATTTAGCCAGGAAATCCGTTTCCAGACCGAAGACTTCAACGGTTTTCGTGGTCAGTTCGGCGCCTATTATTTCAAGCAGAACCTTGAGTATAATGAAACGGCCTATTTCCTCGGCTCGAGCGCGTCGTACCAGGACATTTTCCACGACAACAGCAACGAAAATTTCGGGCTGTTCGCCTCCGCCGAATACAAGGCAAGCGATGCTCTGACCCTGCGCGGTGGCCTGCGCTATTCGAATGACAAGAAGACCGACACGGTCTCGGGCTTCACTGCCGGCTTTGCGCTGACCCAGGGCCTGAAACTGCCGATCACCACAAAGGCCGATGGCGACAACATCGCCTGGGACCTGAGCGCCACCTTCGTCGCCAACGACAACATCAACATCTACACGCGCGTCGCCACCGGCTATCTGGCGCCGGCCATCCAGGGCCGCGTGCTGTTCGGCAGCGTGCCTTCGGTCGCCGGCGAACAGACGACGCTGTCGGGCGAAGCCGGCATCAAGACGCAGAATGACGCCCGGACGCTGCGGTTCGACGTGACCGGATACTGGAACCGTACCAAGAACATCCAGTTGACCGCAGTCGGTGGCAGCACCAATTCGGCGCGCCTGCTGAACGCCGACAAGGCCGTCGGCTATGGCATCGAAGCCGAAATCGGCGCGCGGCCGGTCGATGGCCTCGACCTGACCGCCAGCGGCAGCTGGAACTTCACCGAAATTCGCGACAAGGGCATCGCGGTCGGCTCGTGCGGGTCGGGGCAGTGCACCCTGCTCAACCCGGTCAACGCTGCCGGCCTGGCATTGATCGACGGCAATGACCTGCCGCAGGCGCCGCGCTTCATCGCCAATATCTCGGCGCGCTTTGGCGTGCCGGTCGGCGACGGCGAAATCTATGCCTTCACCGATTGGGCGTTCCGGTCAGAGGTCAACTACTTCCTGTACGAAGCCACGGAATTCCGCGGCAAGTCCAGCCTCGAGGGCGGTCTCAAGGTCGGCTACAAGACCAGTTCCGGCCTCGAAGCAGCAGTATTCGCGCGCAATATCACCAACCAGGTCCGCATCGTGTCCGGCATCGATTTCAACAATCTGACCGGCATGATCAACGAACCGCGCATCATCGGCGTGGAGCTGCGCGGCGCGTTCTGATCGGAACCGTTGCCTAAAGCGCCCGGTCGGTCAGTGCCGGGTCGCGAATGGATCGGTGGCGGTGGCATAATGCGCCATCGCCATCGTCGTCAGTTGCGCATTGACTCGAATGCACGACGCGAACGTGCTGGCATCGGTGACCAGCACGTTGGCTGCGCCGTGCAGCCGGCATTCGAGATCAACGACACCGCGCGCCGGATCGGCATTGCGGGCATTGCCGCCCTGCGGGTGTGAACTCGATAGGGTGACATCGTCGGGCTCGCGAATCGACGCTGCAAAATAGGCATCGAGATCGTCGCCCGGCCGCAACACCGGGGCGCGGGCCAGGGCTGGATAGACTTCGGTGGCGCCGGCGGCGAAATGCACCCGGCACAGGCTGGCAAGCGCGCGGCGCAGCACTGCCAGTTCGGCCTCGCGCAGCTTGAATTCCAGCTTGCTGCCGACCAGCCGGCCAACGCGATCGGCGGGAAACAGCACGCCCGCCGACGCGACGCGGCCATAGGCCTGCATCCGCGCCGCATGGTCGCCGAACCAGCCTGGCATCAGCGCCGCCATGCTCATCGGCGGCTGGAAGTGCGATTCGAGCAGGAAATCACCGCGATCGACATAGGTCGTCATCTGGTCTTCATCCCAGGCGCGAACGGACCCGGGCATCAACGCCACCACCGGGCAAGCGATGTTGAGCGAAATGCCGGTGCCGGTGCCGCGCACGCCGCTGTCGGCGAGGATGCGGCTCGAGGCCATGGTGCCGGCGGCGACCACCACGCCCTTTTGCGCGTGGATGAAGCGCTTGCGGCCGTCCTTCAGCTTGATCTCCACGCCTTCCGCGACGCGCAAGCCGCCGCCGGCGCGCCAGCGCAAGCGCTGCACCTCGGCATCGGGCAGGATGCGCCCGCCCTTGAGTCGCAGGTCGGGCAGGAAGGATTCGGCCATGCCGTGGCGGCGGCCATAGGGGCATCCGGTGTTGCAATAGCCGCAATAGACACACGGCGCGACGTCATCCGGGCCGAAATTCTTGTTGAACCATTTCGCCGGCGCTGCCGCGTCCATCGGGTCACCCGAGCCCGCTGCATGCGCCGCCCAGCCGCGCGTGAGGTGCGGGCCGTTGTTGCGGCCGCTGCGCGGCGCCGCCCGCGCGATCTCCAGCCCGTGTTCGGCATGGGCATAGCCGGCAAGGAAGCGTGTTTCGTCCACTGGCGCGCCGAGCGCGGCCCAACTGGCGAAGACGTCGTTCGCCGCCGGATGCGTGTAACCGGGCTCCTCCACCCGCAGGCAGATGCCGTTGTTAATCGCCGTCGAACCGCCGACGCAGCGGCCCTGGAACAGCACGATGTCATTGTCGCGGCTGGTCTGGAAGGCGCCATCGACATATAATTGCGACGTCATCGCGCGCTCTTCATGGGTGATCCGCGCCGACGGCCAGGCGCTGCCCGCCTCGATGACCAGCACGTCATGACCCTGCGCCGCCAGCGTCGCCGCCGCGACAGCACCGCCGGCTCCCGAACCGATGACGATGACCCCGGCGCTTTCGGGCACATCATCAGGGCCGAGAAAGTCCGTGGGCTGCAAATCGCGGTCACGATAGGGGGCGATCTTCAACTCCGGCGCGACCCGCACCCGCGCTTTCGGCAGTTCGAACCCGATCTGCGCCAGCACGGGATTGTCGGCATTGTCGGCCTGGCCCTGTTCGTTCGACTGGCCGGCGCCCTGCCAATGGCCGTAATAGCCAGCATAGATGATGCCGCGCACCCGGGCGAGATCCTGCAAAAAGTCGTTGTTGCTGCGCACCAGCCGCTTTTCGATGCGCCGCGCCCGCCACGCCGGCGACATGGCCAGGAACAGCGGCCCGCCCATCAACAGGCAAAGCACCAGTAGCGAGAGTGCCACCTCGCGCGCCTTGGGGCCGTGGATGAGGGAAAACTGGTGCTGGAGGTTGTCCACCACCTGCCGCGACGAAATCACCATGGTCTGGCCGTGGAACAGCGCCTCGACCATCGCCTTGATCATCGCCGCTTCCAGCGGACCGAATGGTTTGCGCATCGAAAACTGCCCCCTTGCCGTCAGCTTAGGGACGATGCATTACCGCATTGCTAACGCGGCAAGCTGCGCAGTACCGCTTCGGCTTCAGCCATGATGCGCCGCACGATATCGCCGGCGGGCAGGATGTCGTGGATGGCACCGCCGCCCTGCCCCGCCGCCAGGCATTGCGTCGCCGGGTTGACGTCGTCGACCACCCCGGCAATCGGCCCGAGCAGATTGTTGCGCGCTGAATTCATTACCTGCGCGGCGAACGGCAATGCCGGTTTGCCTTCCCATTCCTTGGTCGTTTCATTGGCAATGGCGCGCAGCGTCTTGCCGGTAAAGGCGCGGCTGATCACCGTGTCGGCCTCGCTCATAGCCAGGATCGCGTCCTTGTACGGCTGTCCGGCGTGCGCTTCGGTGCTGGCGATGAAGCGCGTGCCCATCCACACGCCGACACAGCCGAAGGCCAGCGCCGCCGCCAGCCCGCGACCATCGAACAACCCGCCCGCCGCCACCACCGGCACCGGCACCGCGTCGACGCATTGCGGCCACAGCGCCACCGATGCCACTGACCCGGTATGGCCACCCGCTTCGGTGCCCTGCGCGATCACGACGTCGCAGCCGGCTTCCGCTGCCTTGACGGCGTGGCGGACGTTGCCGGCCATGCACATCACCACGATGCCGGCCTGCTTCAACTGGTCAACGATGGCGACAGGCACGCCCAGCCCGGCGATGAACGCCTTGGCGCCGCCCTTGATGATGACATCGACACTGGCGGTCAGCGATTCGGGCTGCGCCGTCAGCAGGTCGACACCAAACGGCTTGTCGGTCAGGTCCTTCACCCGCGCCATCTGCTCGCCGATCTGGTGCGGCGACAGCCCGGCCATACCCAGCGAGCCGAAGCCGCCCGCCGCGCTGACCGCGGCGCAGACCTCGGCATAGGACACCCCGCCCATGCCGGCGAGAAGAACGGGATGCTCGACACCGAGCAGGTCACAGATTTTGGTGTGGATGGTCATGACTTTCTTCCTTCTCCCCTACCCGCAAGGGAGGGGTCGGGGGTGGGTTCTCTGTCGGATGAGTTTGAGAATAGCCACCGAGGCACTT
>JBMOGO010000111.1:0-9712 GCA_049318305.1 Polymorphobacter sp. | reverse complement strand
GCTCGAAGGCTGTTACACGATCGAAGACCAGAAGATCATCGATTTCCTTGGCGCCAATCCGACGGCGCCGCTGGTCCAGCAGGTCAACCCGCCGCGCCTGAACGGCACCACCAGTTTCTTCACCCCGCGCGGTTCGATCACCTATCGCGCCACCCCCGACAATTTGGTCTATGCCTCGATTGCGCGCGGCGTGAAATCCGGTGGTTTCAACGGCGGCACCTCGATCCCGCAGGAGGCGCAGCGTGTCTATGCGCCGGAAACCAACTGGACCTATGAAATCGGCTCGAAGAACCAGTTCTTCGATCGCAAGCTGACCGTCAACCTTGCCGCCTATCACACCAGCTGGCGCAGCCTGCAGACCAACGTCGTCCGGCTGCGTGCCAATGGCACGCCGGATACGGCGTTCCTGGTGCCGACGATCATCGGCAATCTGGGCGGCGTCAACGTTTGGGGCGGTGAGGTCGAACTGGCCTGGCGCGTTTCCAACCTGCTGACGCTCGATGGCGGCGCCAGCTACAACAGCGCCAAATACACCGATGAAACCACCTCGCAGCGGTTCGGCATTTCGGGCAACTGCAACGGCATCGTCTGCGCGGCTGTCGGCTCGCCGCCGTCCGTTCCGATCGGTGGCAACAGTGTCGAACGCCGCCCCGATTTCGATGCCTATGCCGGCGCAACGCTCAACGGCACCTTTGGTGACAAGAACACGTGGTTCGCGCGTGGTGATTTCACCTACCAGACCAAGCAGTTCATCGATGAAGTCAATCTGGCCTTCACGCCGAGCCGGATCATCTTCAACGCCGGTGTCGGTGCCACCTTCGGCATCTTTTCGGTCAATGCCTGGGTCAGGAACATTGCCGACAAGCAATATGCCTCGTCCTCGCTGTTCCTGATCGGCACCGGCGGCGCGCTGTCGGCATCCTATGTGCCGACGCTCGGTGACCGCCGTACCTTCGGCCTGACCGGTGGCGTGAAGTTCTGATGTCGGACGCTGCTCCCAGGGTCGAACCGGCGGCTTTGGGAGCAGCGACCGATTCTGGCCTTGAAGCGGGTGGTGGCAAGGCCGTGGGAGACCGCGACGTGACCTACAATCTCGTCGGCTGGTCGCGCGATTTGTGATCGACCGGCGGCTGGTGCTGGGCGGTGCCGCGGCGATGCTGGCGATTCGGGCACAGGCGGCACCGGCCGGGCAGGATGACCGGCTGACGCTGGCCGATGGCCGTGTCGTGCCGCTGCGCATCTGGAGCCCGGTCGGCAAACCGCGCGCGCTGATCGCGTTTTCGCACGGCGCCAACAGCCGGCCCGACAAATATGATCGGCTCTTCGAACGGCTGGCAGCGGCCGGATATCAGGTCGTTGCCCCCTTGCACGCCGACAGCCCCGATCATCCCGGCGGCGGCAAGATCGCCCGCGAGGATGGCATTCCGATGCGGCTGGCCGACATGCGCGCCGTGCTGGCGGCAACGACGCTGCCGCGCATCGCTGCCGGCCACAGCTATGGCGCGCTCATCGCCCAGATGCTCGGCGGGGCCGGCTCGACCCCGCCCGAAGCGGTCAAGGCTGTGCTCGCCTGGTCGCCGCCGGGGCCGTTTCCACCCGCGATTACAGCCGAGACCTGGGCAGGCCTGGCGCGGCCGCAACTGGTGGTCACCGGCACAGCTGACACGCTGCCGATGATGGCGCCGACCTGGGATGTTCACCGCGTCAGTTTCGATGTCGCGCCCGGGCCGTCGGCGCTGTTCGTCGGCGTCGGCGTCGACCATTATTTCGGCAACATCATCTGTCGGCCCGAACGCGCCGAGGCCCCGCAAACCGCGCAGTTCGACGATGCGGTGGCGGTGTCACTGGCGTTCCTGAAGGCGGCACTCGCCGGCGAACCCCTCGCCGCACTGGCGCGTGCACCACGGCCCGGGCAAAGCTGGGTCGAAACCAGGCCATGATCCGCCGGCGCTATGTCGATGGCGCCTGGGGCCAGGTTCATGTCACGGAGGCGGGCAGCGGTCCCGCGCTGGTGCTGCTCCACCAGTCACCGCTGTCCGGCGCGATGTTCCTGCCGGCGCTGCCGATGCTGGCGGCGGCGGGCTTTCGCGTTGTGGCGCTCGACACGCCGGGCTATGGCGCGTCCGATGCGCCGCCGGCGCCGCAATCGATCGCCGCCCATGCCGATGCACTGGCGGGGGTGTTCGATGCGCTGGGCCATGACCGGGTCCATCTGCTCGGCCATCACACCGGCGCCAGCATTGCTGCGGCCTTTGCTGCGCAGCATAGTTTGCGGGTCGACCGGCTGGTGCTCAATGGCGTAGCGCTGCTGACCGAGGCGGAGCGCGCATTTTTCGCCGGTTTCAAGTTCGCGCCGCTGGTGCCGCGCGCCGATGGCGGGCATCTGCTCGAGGCCTGGCAACAACGGCTGAAGGCGACGCCGGGCTGGACCGACATTGCCGCCATGCACCGGCATGTCGCAACGATGCTGGCCAATCCCGACCGCTATTTCTGGGCGTTCGATGCCGTGTTCGCCCATGATCTGGCGGCGGATATTGCCGCCATCCGTGCCCCGACGATGGTGCTGACCAACAGCGGCGAGGATCTGTTCGAAGCCTCCGCCCGCGCTGCCGCCACCCGGCCCGACTGGACGCTGAAGGCGCTGGACGGCGGCACCCACGATATTGTCGATGAACAGCCCGCTGCCTGGGCGGCCGCGGTCGCCGGCTTTTTGGCGCGGTGATGCGCCGGGTCTGGCTCAGCTCGGCTTGGGCGGTTTTGGCTTGTTCTCCAGCTTGTAGACTTCAAAGCTGGTGACGTTGGGTTCCACCCATTTCTCGGGTGCCTGCAGATATTTCGGGAAATGCTTTTCGGTATAGGCGCGGATGTCCTTGGGCAGTTCGTCGGTCGACGCCAGCGACTTGGTGTGGCTGCGATAGAACAGGTGGCCCGGCGCGTTGCCCATCAGCATCCACGGCAACCAGGTGCCCAGCCGCTGCCAGCTGCCATGCGTCGGGATGCGTTGCAGCGAGCGCCAATTTTCCAGATCGGCGCGCTTGGCGACGAATTGCAGATATTCCGAAACGCGGACATACTCGCCGCCCGAGCTTTCGCGCGGCCATTCCTTGGGGTCGAGGACGTTCTTCCAGCGGGTGTTGACGTCGAAACTGGTCATCGCGAGATCGCCCATCATCGTCCAGGGCAGCATCAGCGGGAATTTGGTGACCATGCCCTCGCCCAGCTTGGCCTCGATCGTCGGCCCGATCACCGAATTCACCGGGTCGTTGTGGATGTGGGAGACCTTGACGGTTTCATCGAGGAACGGGTTTTTCCAGTCCTCCAGGATCGCGCCGGTGCGCAGGTCCTTGTAGTAACCGACTTCGCGGTGCAGGCTTTGGTAGCGCGCATCACCCAGCGAAATCATCCGGTTGGCGCCAAAGCCTTCCAGGTCGAACAGCGGCTGGATGACCTGCTCATCACCGATGACCGCGAACACCCGGCCCTTGAACCAGCCGTAATTGGTGCCGGGGTCGATGCCCAGGTTCATCCGCGCCAGCACTTCGGCATTGTGCATCGGGTCGGCCGGGTTGAAGCCACCGCTCGCCGCCGCTGCTGTCATGGGGGCCTGGGCGTGTGCCAGCATCGGTGCCAGCGCGCTCATGCCGACAAGGCCCGCGCTGCCGGTCAATATCTGTCGTCTGTGCATCGCGTCGCTCCTTTACGGAAGTTGTCAGGCTAGGCGAAGCGGCGCGGCCACAGCGGCAAGCCTGCGGATTGACCGGCAAGTGAACATTTGCGCTGCACCTGCCATCACACCGGCACCGTCGCCGGGTCATAGGCAAAGATGCCCAGGCTATCCTCGTTGCGGTCGAGGCGTTTTGTATCACCATCGGAACGTTGCAAGCGGTCGGCCCCCGCCGCCGATTCGGCCTGGATGAAGCGGCACCGCTCCAGCCGCGCCGCCTGATAGCAGGCCAGCGCGTCGGCGGGCGTTGCGGCGGCGGCAAAACACCTGCCCAGCACGACGCCATCCTCGATCGCCATGGCGGCACCCTGGCCCATGAACGGCAGCATCGGGTGCGCCGCGTCTCCCAGCAGCGCCACCGGGCCGGCGACCATCGCGGTGGGCGGCGGGCGCAGGAACAGACCCCAGCGGCCGACCATGCCGCCGGGCGCAGCGGCGATGAGCTCGGTCACATCAGGCACCCAGCCGGCGAATTCGGCAGCCATTTCGGCGACCGGCACGCTTTGTGACCAGCCTTCGCCGGCCCAGCCGCCGCTGCGGGTCAGCCCGACGCAGTTGATCAGGGTGCCGCCGCGCACCGGGTAGCGGACGAAGGAGCGTTCGGCGCCGGCCCACACCACCGATCCCGGCAGCCGCGCCTCATCCGGCGCAGCGGCTGCGGGCACCAGCAGGCGCCAGGCGATATGGCCGGTGAAGCGCGCGCCCTGGTCACCAAAGATCGCGGTGCGCACAAGTGAACGCGCGCCATCGGCGGCGATGGCGATGGCGCAATCGACCGGCGGCTGGCCGGAGAACGTCAGCCGGGCGCCGGTGTCGACGCTGATCGCGGTCAGCGGGTGTGCTGTTTTGATCGCATCGGGATCATTGGCGGTGACCGCCGCCACCAGCATCGCGTGCAGTTCGGCGCGGTGCAGCATGTAATAGGCGGCGCCATAGCGCTGCTGCACATCGCTGCGGTCGATGCACAGCAGTTGCGCGCCGGACATTCCATCGCGGACAATCTGTTGCGGCGGCATTTGCGCGGCGGCGGCAAGGGGCGCGCCAAGGCCGAGAAATTCCAGACCCTTGGTCGCATTCGGCGTCACCGAAATGCCCGCGCCGACATCGCCAAGCGTGCCAGCCTGTTCGTACACCCGTGGCCGGAACCCGGCGCGTTGCAGCGCCAGCGCAGCCGTCAGCCCGCCCAGGCCGGCGCCGATAATGGCGATCGACAGATCGCGGGCGATGGTCACAAGCCTAGCGCGCCGGGGTTGATCAGATTCCCCGGGTCCATTTCGGCCTTGATGGCGCGGACCAGCGCCATGGCGCCTGCGTCGCGATCCGTCGCCCAGGGATAGAGTCGGCCGATCTGTAAATGGGTGGCGCCGGCGGCGGTGAAAACCGCGATCATGTCGGCGGTGATGACGGGCAGCAACGCCGTCGCCGCCGGGTTGGCCGGGTGGCGCGGCAGGTCGGTGGTGGTGCGCCGTTCGTGTGAAACCAGCCGGTCATCGGGCCAATACAGCACGGGTTCGTAGAGCAGCCCCGACCGCGCCACGCCGAAAAAACTCGTGCCGATGCTGATCTGTGCCGCCGCACAGGCATCGGCATGGCGGGCGATCAACGCGGTCATCGCGGCATCGGTGGCGGCAGCGGCGGACCAGGGCACGATGCCGTGCAGCGGCAACATGCGGCCGCCGCTGGGCGACAGCACGGGCAGCGGCGCAAACGGCACGGCGCGGACCATGGTCGGCACCGTGGGCGGCAGTTCGACCGACCCCGCATCACACAGCCGACGGATGCGGGCGAGGCGGCGGCGCAGGTCGGCAGCGTCTTCGGCCTCGGCGATGACATGCAGTTGATAGCCCTCGCGGCCGAGGAAGCCGCGCCCGGCGCGCGCCACTTGCGCCATGCGCCACAGGCCGGCGAGCACTGACCCCTGTGCCCGGCCGATGGCGCGCAGCGCGGCGAAATCCTGGGCAAATCCGGCGCTACCGCCGCTGAATTGCCGAGTCACCGCCGGGTCCATGGCAAAGGCCTCACTTGCCAAGCCGGCGCGGCCAACGGCCTGCATGGCGGCGGCGAGCACTGTGAAGTCACCGAACAGGAACGACACGCCGCCGACATGCGCCGGACGCGGTTCGAGCGGCAGGGTGATCCGCGCCTTGATGCCGAGCGCCCCGGCATCATTGGCGAAAATGCCGGTCAGGTCGGGCCCGTATTGCCGCATGAAGGGAGTGTGGCCGGGTTGCCCGCCGGTGCCGGTGCGGACCAGTCGGCCATCGGCGGCAATGATGTCGAAGGCCAGCACATTGTCCCCCGACGTGCCGATCCGCGCCGTGCCGAAGGTGGCGGTGCCCTGGCTCATCGAACCGCCGACCGTGGCGTTCCAGCCCGAAAACGGCCCCCAGAACGGTGTGCGCAGGCCGTGCGGCGCCAGTGCCGCGTCCAGGCTGGCCCAGGTGCAGCCGGCTTCGACGGTAACGAACAGGTCTATGGGGTTGATGGTGGTGATCGCGGTCAGCGCCGCTGTGTCGATGACCAGCGACCGGGCGCGATCGGGCAGATAGGCCGATGTGTACGACATGCCGCCGCCGCGCGGGAACACGGCGAGGCCAGCGCGCGTTGCCAGACGGATGCCACCCGACAGCGCCGCAATGCTGCGCGGCCGGAACACCGCCAGCGGGGTGACCCCGGCCGCCGCCACGTCCTGCGCATAAAAGGCGCAGTCATCGGCGCCGGTCAGCACCTCGGCATCAAGGCCGGCCAAGGCGGCCAGCAGGGCCGTATCGGGGCAGGGTTCGGGCGGTGCGGCCATGCCTGACAATGGCGCGCAGCCGCACGGCTTGGCAAATCGAAGCCCCGCCGCTCGCCATGCGCTGCGTGCATGGCAGGGCGCGTATCTCTGACTGGCGCTCATTGCGGCGATCGGGCAGTTTTGCCGGGCATGACACCATCCGCCCGTTTCGATTTTCGCAGCGATGCCTATGCTTGGGGCGTTGTGGCCATGCTGTGCATCGGCGGCATGATCTCGATGCTCGACCGGCAGGTGCTGATTCTGCTGGTCGAACCGATCAAGGCCAGCCTGAACATTTCCGATACGCAGATCAGCCTGTTGCAGGGCTTTGCCGTCGCGATTTTCTATGGGCTGCTGGCGGTGCCGCTCGGCCGGCTGGCTGATACCGGCAATCGCCGCACCATCATCGCTGTTGGCGCACTGTTCTTTTCGCTCGCAACGATGGCCGGCGGTTTCGCGCTGTCGTTCGGGGCGCTGTTCGCGACGCGGCTGTGCGTCGGTATCGGCGAGGCAACGCTGACGCCCGCCGGATCATCGCTGATCGGCGACTATCTGCCGCCGCACCAGGTCGGCCGCGCAATGGGCCTGCTGGTCGGGTCGAGCTTTGCCGGGTCGGGGCTGGCGCTGGTCGTCATCGGCGGCTTCATCGCCTGGCTGGCGGCCAATCCGGCGATGCAGTTTCCGCTCATCGGCCGCCCGCTCGACTGGCAGATGGTGTTCATCGCCGCCAGCCTGCCGGGCATCGTCTTTGCGCTGGCCATGCTCGCCGTGCGCGAACCGCCGCGCGGCGATGGCCTGGCGCTGGCCGGCAGCAGCGACAGCGCCAGCATCAGCGAAGTCATCGCCTTTGTGCGTCTGCACGCGCGGCTGCTGGTGCCGGTGTTCCTCGGCCTGCCGATTCTCGCCGCTGGCCAGTTCGGGCTGAATGTCTGGACGCCGACCTTCTTCATCCGCAGCTTCGGCTGGACGCCGGCGCAGATCGGCCCGGTGTTCGGCGTGATGGTCGGCGTGCTCAGCACGTCGGGCGTCATCACCGGCGGCTGGTTGGCCGACCGCCTGATCGCGCGCGGCCGCATCGATGCCAATCTGCACATTTCGATGGCGGCGGCGCTGGTGGCGGCGCCGTTCATCCTGGTGTTTCCGCTGGTCGGCTCGCCGGTGCTGGCGCTGGTGCTGCTGGCGCCGGTGCTGTTCTTTGGCGCCATGCCGTTCGGCGCCGGCCCGGCGGCCATTCCGGTGCTCGCACCCAACCGGATGCGGGCGCAGCTGATGGCGGTGTATCTGCTGTTCGGCAATCTGCTCGGAGCCGGGCTGGGGCCGTGGATGATCGCGGCGTTCACCGATGGCGTGCTGGGCGATCCGCAGGCGATCCGCTATTCGATCGCGCTAGTCGGTTCGGTCGTCATCCTGGCGGGCGCAACCATCACCGGGCTGGGCGCGCGCGCCATGCGCCAGCAGGCCCGGCACGCAAAGGTCGCATGATGCTCAAGACATTGCTCATGACGCCCGGCGTCCTGATGGTGCCCGGCGCCTATGATGGCCTGACCGCGCTGCTCGTCGAACAGGCGGGGTTTCCGGCGGTGTTTCTGTCGGGCGCGTCATTGTCCTATGCCCGGCTGGGCCGGCCCGATGCCGGGCTGGTCACGGCGACCGAGCTTGCCGATGCCTGCGCGCGCATGGCCGACCGGGTGGAGATTCCCATCCTGGTCGATGCCGACAGCGGTTATGGCAATGCCATCAACCTGCAACGCACCGTCCGCCTGCTCGACCGCGCCGGCGCGGCGGCGGTGCAGATCGAGGACCAGGTCACGCTGAAACCCATGCAGGCGCTGCAATCGCGGCCGCTGGTGCC
The DNA here is from genome assembly GCA_049318305.1 of Polymorphobacter sp. Lineage (GTDB taxonomy): Bacteria > Pseudomonadota > Alphaproteobacteria > Sphingomonadales > Sphingomonadaceae > Sandarakinorhabdus. The sequence continues at coordinate 1,360 of JBMOGO010000111.1, read as the reverse complement.
GATTGCCGAAATGGTCGGGCGGATCAAGGCGGCGCAGGATGCGCGGCGATCGGAATCGCTGCTGATTTCGGCGCGGTCCGATGCCCAGCCATCGGTGGATTTTTCCGAAACCATGGACCGCTGTCACGCCTATGTGGAGGCCGGCTGCGACCTGCTGCTCGCTGAAGGCGTGTCGAGCGTGGCCGATGCGGTAACGCTGACCAGCGCCTTTGCGCACCGGCTGCCGCTGATCCACAATCTGCTCGAAGGCGGGGCGTCGCCGTATCGCCGGGTCGATGAACTGGCGCCGCTGGGCTTCAAGGTGGCGCTGTTTGCAGCGGCGATGGTGCTGACTTCGACGCGCGCGATGGCGGAGATGCTGGCGCACACGCGCGCCGCCGGGTCGACGCTGGCGCTGCGAGACCGAATGCTGCTGGCGCCCGACATGGCGAAACTGGTCGGAGCGCCGGACATGGCGGAGGCGGCGAAACGCTGGGGATAGATTTCTTGTCGTGTCATCCCGGGTCAAGCCCGGGATGAAAGGCAAGGTCAGCCAGCCGCCACCAGGTCCGCTGCCTTTTCGCCGATCATGATCGCCGCGGCATTGGTGTTGCCCGAAATCGGCGCGGGGATGATCGAGGCGTCGGCGACGCGCAGGCCCGTGACGCCGCGCACCCGCAGCCGGTCATCGACCACGCCCGCCGGCCCCATCGCGCAGGTGCCGACCGGGTGATAGCCGAGGAAGGTCGTCGCGCGCAGATGCGCCTCCCAGTCGGCGTCAGTCTCGCAGGCCGGGCCGGGCAGGCGTTCGCGGCGGATGGCGGCGGCGATCGGCTCCTGCGCCATGATGGTCCGCACAAACCGGCAAGCCTTGACCAGGCGTTCGACATCATGCGGGTCGCCGAGCAGTTGGTGGTCGATCAGCGGCCGATCGCGCGGATCGGCAGAGCGCAGGGTCAGCCGGCCACGGGCGCGGGGGTAATTCAGCGCCGCCACCACCGTCACCGCCGGGCGGCGATACGGAACCACGCCTTCGGGGGAAAAGGCAAAGGCGAACGGCCCGAACATCAGCTGGATATCGGGGCTGGGCACATCGGGCGAGGAGCGAAAGAAGGCGACACCGTGCGGATAGGGGCTGGTCGCCGGGCCGCGCCGGGTCAGTACCCAGCGCAGCAGCGCCCAGGCCATGCGCGGGCCGTTGGCGTCCATATTGTAGGTGTGCTGGTCGACATCCCAGCTCATATTGGCGTTGGGATGCTCGCCAAGGTTCGCGCCGACACCGGGGGCATCGTGCAGTAGCGGAATGCCGTGGCGGGCCAGTTCGGCGCCCGGGCCGATGCCGGACAGCATCAACAGTTTCGGGCTGGCCAGCGCGCCGGCG
>JBMOGO010000110.1:0-9748 GCA_049318305.1 Polymorphobacter sp. | reverse complement strand
TGCGCGACGGCAGGTCATAGGTGTTGAAATAGAACACGCCGGGCCGCGAGCCATCAGGCGTGCCGCCCTGGTAGCTGCCGCCGGCGTCGGTCTTTTCCTTGAACGCCGGCACCGGGCGGATTTCCAGCGCGGATTTCGGCAGCGTGCTGAACAGATTGCCAACCGCGGCATCGACGCGCTTGCCGACGGCATAATAGCGATCGGTCAGGTCCTGCTTCGATTTAGGCTTGAACTGGTCATCGGTGCGGATGAAGTTGAAAAACGCCTTCAGATCACCCTTGTAGCCGACCTGGCCCTTTACCGTTTCCATGCCCTTGGTGATGCGCGCCACTTCGGCAAGGCCGATATTGTGGATTTCATCGGGCGTCATGTCGGTCGTCGTCGTGCTGGCGATGAGATACTTATAGAGGTTCGCCCCGCCCAACATTTCGGAAAGCCCCACCGAAGTGCGTGCAACCGGCAGATATTCATTCTTCAGGAAATCGCGCAGCCGGGTGAAGGCCGGATTGACCTTGCCGCTGATCGCGGCGCGATACGCCGCTGTCAGCCGCGTCTTGTCGGCATCCGAAAAATCGGCCGGGAACTTGCCGACCGGCTTCATCATGACAGCGCCATCGACACCCGGCGCCAGCAGGCCATCAAGCTGGTCGACGACATTCTGCACCACCAGTTTCGGCTGCACGACGCCTGATTTCATGCCCTGGCGGAAGCGCGCGATGCTGGCATCGATGGCGGTGACAAAGCCGTCGATACGCGACAGGCCATCGTCGTAATCCTTGATGGTCTTGTAGGGCGCTGCGCCTTCGCCGGAAGACAATTCCGGGAAAAAAGTGTGAAAGCCGAAGAAATGGTCGATCGGCCGGACGATGGTGGCGTTGATGATCGCCGGGTCAAACCCCTTCAGATCGGTCGACCGCTGCCATTTGAAAACATCGTAACTGACCTTGTCATTGGCATCGAGCGCATTCCGGTCGATGGCGGCGAGTGCGGCCAGATCGTCCTCTGCCGCCTTTTTTTCCGCCGACAGATAGGCATCCGACAGGCCGTCGCCGAATTCCCCCGCATGGCTCAGATCGCCGCGGAACAGCCGGCCGATCGGGTTGCGATTAAGGCTGGCCTCGTCGCTGGCGTTGAACAGCGCGCGCAGGCGCGTCGCGGGGGTTTCGGCCACCGCCATCGTCGCGGCAGGCGCCGCCTGGGCAAGAACGGGGGCGGCGACCCCAAGCGCGGTGGCGGCAAGCAACAAGGCAGCAATACGCATCGGGAACAGCTCCAGGATCAAGTGTATCATCGGTCTAATACGCAGCAGGTGCCGGCGCAAGGCAGGCGTTGTTACTTGAGCGGGATCGCCTTGCCGCGCACCATGACATAGGCGATTTTCAGCACGGTCGCCGGGTCCTGCAACGGGTCGCCATCGACCGCGATCAGATCGGCCGATTTGCCGGGCACCAGCGTGCCGGTATCGCCATCGATGCCGAGCAGTTTCGCGGTGCCGCTGGTTGCCGCGATCAGCGCGTCGCGCGGCGTCATGCCACCGAGCCGGACCATCAGGCCGAGTTCCTCGCCATTGCGGCCATGGGTGAAGACGCCGGCATCGGTGCCGAGCGCAATCGGTACACCGGCCTTGTAGGCGGCGGCGAGTTGCTTGCCCTGTAAGGCGACGACGCGATTAGCCTTGGCTTCGACTGCGGCCGTATAAAATCCCTTGCCCAGCCGTTCCTTCAGCCCTTCGAGCGCCATCAGCGTCGCCACCATCACGGTGCCGTGCGCCTTCATCGCCTTGATGCTGGCGTCATCGGCATAGGTGCCATGCTCGATCGAATCGATGCCGGCATTGGCGGCCGCTTCGATGCCGCGCGCGCCATGGGCATGGGCGGCGACCTTCAGCCCCAGCCGGTGGGCGGTGTCGGCGATGGAGCGCATCTCGGCATCGCTGAAATGCTGTTCCAGCCCGGCATTGCCCAGGCTGAGCACACCGCCGGTGGCGGTGATCTTGATGACATCGACACCGGTCTTGATGACGGCGCGCGTCGCGGCGGCGCAGCCATCGGCGCCGGTGCACAGGTTGATCTGCGGCATGGTGCGGTCGATCGCGTCGGCGACTTCGGGGTTGATGCCATAGGTATTGTCACCATGGCCGCCGATGATCGACAGTGACGGCCCTGCGGTCAGGATACGCGGCCCAGGCGCAAGACCATCATTGATGGCATCACGCACCGCCACCCCGGCATGGACGCCAGCCCCCAGTTCGCGCACCGTCGTGAAGCCGGCGCGGGCGGTCACCAGCGCATTGCGCAGGCCGACTGCGACCGAATAGGCCTCCGTCCGCTTTGGCGTGAAGGCGGCATACCAGGCATCATCGGCATCGCCGCCGAGATGGACATGGGCATCCATCAGCCCGGGCAGCACCGTCTTGGTCGAGGCATCGACGATGGTCGCGCCGGCTGGAATCGGCGCCGCTGCGTCGTTGATAGCAGTGATGCGGCCGTCCGTGACGATGATCGTCGACGGCCCGCGCGCCGGCAGCGCGGCATCGGTGATGACATGGCCGGCGCGGATGGCAATGGTTTCGGCGGCGGCGGGCGCCGCGGTCAATAGCAGCGCGGCGAGCAAGATTCGCATGTGGGGACAGGCCTTTGCGGGAAGGGAGACGCCAGCTTAGGCGCGATCACTGTCACATTAAAGACGCTTGCATCGCGGCGTGACCCGTTCAAGATGACAATAAGTTCAGGGGAGCCATCAGTTGATCTTGAAGCGCGGCACGCTGGCAGCCTTTGTCGCGCCCTGCCTGCCCATCGCCGCCGTCGGCCTGCCCGTCGTTGTCTATCTGCCGCCTTATTATGCCGGCACGCTGGGCCTCGATCTGGCGATGGTCGGGTTGGTTTTTTCGCTGGTGCGCTTTGTCGATGTGCCGCTGGATCCGTTCATCGGACATCTGACCGATCGAACCACATCGCGCTTTGGCCGTTTCCGGCCCTGGCTGGTGCTGGGTGCCGCGCTGATGATGATCGGCATCTATTTGGTGTTCATGGCCGGCCCCGGCATCGGACCGCTGCGCGCCTTTGCCGGGTTGCTCGTGATGTACATTGGCTATTCGGCGTGCCAGGTCGTCCACACCTCCTGGGGGTCTGTCCTGTCCGACGATTACGACCAGCGCTCGCGGGTGTTCGGCTGGTGGCAGGCGAGCAACCTGCTCGGGCTGTTCCTCATCCTCGCCACGCCGCCGCTGGCGCAGTGGCTGGCGGGACGCAGCGACCCGGCGCTGGGCGTCCATGCGATGGGCTGGACGATCATCATCGCGCTGCCACTGGCGGTCGGACTAGCGGTGCTGCGCGTCCCCGAACGCCCGCGCCGCGGCAGTGAACACCATAGGCTGGGCGATATCATCACCGTGCTGCGGCTAAAGCTGCTGCGCCGGCTGCTGTTGATCGACCTGCTTGCCTCGCTGGCGCCGGGGCTGGCCGGCGCGCTTTTGCTGTTCTTCTTCACGGCGGCGCGCGGCTACCCCACCGCCCAGGCGAGCACGCTGTTGCTGTTCTATTTCCTCGCCGGGATGCTGGCCGCACCGATGTGGGTGCGGGTCGCAAAGCGATATGGCAAGCACCGCGCGGTCGTCGCAGCCTTGCTGATCTATTCGGTCTGTCACGCCGGCACCGTGCTGCTGCCATCGGGCAATTTCCTGTTGGCGGCACTGGGGCTGGGACTGGCCGGTATTCCGACGGTGGCCCCGGCGTTCCTGATGCGCGCCATGCTCGCCGATGTATCGGATGCCGAAACGCTCGCCACCGGGCAGGAACGCACCGGGCTGTTCTTTGCAGCGCTCGTGGTGGCGCAAAAGCTGGGGTACGCACTGCCGGTCGGGCTCAGCTATCTGGTGCTGCAACTGATCGGGTTCGACGCAAAACTGGGGGTCGACAACGCGTCGGCGGCGCTGTCCGGACTGACCTTGCTGTTCGTCGTGCCGCCGGTGATCGTTTCACTGATCGCCGCCGCAATGTTGCGCGGCTGGCCGATCGATTCCGCCACCCAGGCGCGCAATGCCGATGCGCTGGCCGCGCGGAATGCGGCAATGCCGGCACCGGACAATGTCGCCACGGCGGGCTGAAAGGAACCCGGGACGCTTCTGGCAGTTAGTCATCGGTAGACTCATGTTCCAAAGGAGCTCCGATGAACGCTCTCAAGACCCCTCTGCTGCTGTTCGCCGCACTCGGCTCGCTCGCCGCCTGCACCACCGATCAATATGGCAACCAGCAGGCGTCGCGCGGGCTGAAGGGCGCCGGCATCGGTGCGGCCGGCGGTGCCATTGTCGGCGCGATCACGGGTGGTGACGTGCTCGCCGGGGCCGCCATCGGCGCCGCCGCTGGTGCCGTTGTCGGCATCGTCACCGAAGACCGCAACCGTTATGAAGACCGCAATGGCCAGCGTTACTATTACGACAACCAGAACCAGCAATATTGGTACGACAAGAACCGCCGCAAACACTACGGGCGCCGCTGACCGCTTGCCGGCGTCGCCGAAATAACCGTTATCCCAAGGCGGCGCGGTTGACGCCGTGCCGCCCGCTGGCCATGACAGCGCCGGAGCCGCCAGCATCGGCGGCTGGGAGAGACGCCATGAAACTGCATGATTCCATCGGTCCCAACCCGCGCGCGGTGCGCATCGCCATCGCCGAACAGGGGCTGGCCGTCGACACGGTGACCGTCGACATCATGAAGGGCGAAAATCGCCAGCCCGGCTATCTGGCGCTAGTGCCCAGCGGCGGCACCCCCGCGCTGGTGCTGGGCAATGGCCAGGCGATCAGCGAGATCACCGCGATCATCGAATATCTTGATGAACAGCCCGGCGCAGTCAAAATGGTCGGCAACACCCCCGAAGAACGCGCCGAAACCCGCATGTGGACGCGCCGGATCGACCATGCCATCCTCGAACCGATGGCCAATGCCTTTCGCGCCAGCGAAGGCCGGCCGATGTTCGCCAGCCGCATGACGCTGGTCAGCCTTGAAGCCGCCGCCGAACTAAAGGCCATTGCCCAGGAAAAACTGCTGTGGCTCGATGCGCAGATGCAGGGCCGCACCTGGATCTGCGGCGATCGCTATTCGATGGCCGATGCCTTGCTGCTCGCCTTTGTCGAATTCGGTGCCAGCGTCGGCCAGCCGATGCCCGCCAGTGCGACATGGCTGCCGGAATGGCACAAGCGCGCCGCCGCCCGCCCCAGCGCCGCGGCCTGAACCTGTCAGGCGCGCACACCGCCGCGGCCCATCGTCAGCCGCGGTGGTTGTTCGCTCGCAACTTTTTCGCCAACCCGCGCGGCACGGGTTCAGCCATCCCGTCGTCGCGGCGCCTGACACAGCGGCTGCTGGCCGGCATCGACTGGCCAAACATGCACACGGTCGTCGAATATGGCCCCGGCACCGGCGTCGTCACGCGCGCCATCCTTGCCCGCATGGCGCCCGATGCACGGCTGTTCGCCTTTGAAATCAACGCCGATTTCGTCAGCTATCTGCGCCAGGCCATCCCCGATCCGCGGTTGACCGTCATCGCCGCTTCGGCCGAAACCGTGGCGGCGACGCTAGCGGCGCACGAGATCACTGGTTGTGATGTCGCCATCTCCAGCCTGCCATTTTCGATCATGCCACCGCGCGTCCGGCTGCGTATCGTTGCCGCCACCGCGGCCATACTGGCGCCGGGCGCGATGCTCGTCGGCTATCAATATTCCACCCGCTGGCTCGGCGAACTGCGCCGCGGATTTGCGCGTGTCTCGGTGCGCTTCGAACCGCGCAACTGGCCCCCGGCGTTCGTGTTTACTGCGCGACGCGGCTAGGGGGCGCGCTCACCCCCAGGCGATCCCGTCCACGGTCGCTGTCACCACCAGCCCGGCGCGTGCCGCACTGGCCACCAGCATCGCCGCCACCGCCGATCGCGCATCAACCGGCGCCGCGCCGGCGAGCGAGGCCACCACCGCGTCAGGCAACGCCGCCGGCGCGGCGCAATAAACCCCGGTCGCGGTGACGGTCAGCGGCTGGCCGCGGCGTACGTCGGCGAGCAGCAGCGCCGCACCGGAAATGACCGCCGTCAGCGCGCCGTCGCTGTCCCCGGTCCGGTTCCAGGTCAGCGGGGTTTCATGCAACCCGGCGCGAACGAGTTTTTCCAGCGCGGCATTGCCCATCGGCCCGCTGCCCGGTGCCATCGCGGCGCGGATGATCTGCAAGCGCCCGGCCAGCCGCTTCGCGCCATCGAGCACGAGGCCGTTGATTTCGGCATCGGGCACCGGGCCAAGCAGTTCGCTGGCGGTCATCACCGTGGCGATCGGGGTGGCCAGATCATGTGTCAGCCATTTCATCAGCAACGGCGCGATGGTTTCGGTCATGCATTGGCTCCGTTAGGCGGTTTTGGACGCAGGCCAAAGGCGATCAACCGGCCATCGCCGCTTTGCGCCAGTTCGAATTCGAGCCGGTCGCCCGGTGTCAGGTCATTTATCCCGGCGGCAGCAAGCGCCGAGGAATGGACGAAAACATCGCGGGGACCAAGGTCGGGCGTGATGAAGCCAAAGCCTTTCTTGGCGTCGAACCATTTGACCGCGCCGCTGGCCATCAGCCGGCGACCAACGTGACGGGCAGGAAGCAGCCATGGACGGCGCTGCCGCCAGGATCATCGGCGACGACCTGCCAAGCGTGTGCCGTGCCATTGGCGATAATCACCCAGATCTGGCCGTCGTTTACCGCCCGCGCCGCATCGCGTAGCGACGGTTCGGCGTTGCCATTGGGGTGGCTGTGATAATGGCCGATGACCGCCTGCCCCTGCCCGCGCGCCTCGCGGTGTGTGCGCAGCAGCGTTGCCGGGTCAATTTCGAAACTGCGCTCCGGGTGGGCCGCGACATTGCGCGCCGGCACCGCCGCCATGATGCGGCCCGGTGTGCCCAGCAGCAGTCCACAGGCTTCATTGGGGTCGGCATCCGCCGCTGCCGAAACGAGCGCGTCGGCGACCCCGCTTGCAATTGCGATAATCATCCCGACATCGGTTAGGTGATGGGGGCCGAAAAGTCGATTGATCTTGTGTTGCCGGCGGACGCCGCCGGCCTGCGGCTGGACCGTGCGTTGGCCATCGCCCTGCCCCAGCATTCGCGTGAACGCTTGAAGGCATTGGTCGGTGGCGGCCGCGTCACCGGCGCCGCCGGCGTGCTGTGGGACCCGGCGTTGAAGGTAAAGGGCGGCGAGGCGCTGACGCTGGTCATTCCCGAACCGCGCGCATCGGAAACCGTTGCACAGGATATCCCGCTCACCATCGTTCACGAAGATGACGCGCTGCTCGTTGTCGACAAGCCGGCCGGGCTCGTCGTCCATCCGGCGGCGGGCAATTACGACGGGACCATGGTGAACGCGCTGCTGCACCACTGCGCCGGGCGCCTGTCGGGCATCGGCGGGGTAGCGCGGCCGGGCATCGTCCACCGTATCGACAAGGACACATCGGGGCTGCTGGTCGTCGCCAAGACCGACCCGGCGCATGAAGCCCTGTCGCGACAGTTCGCGGCGCATACTGTGGATCGGCGCTATACCGCCATTGTGACCGGCCAGCCGGTGCCGCCGGCGGGGCGGATCGAGGCGTCACTGGCACGCTCCACTGCCAACCGCCAGAAGATCGCGATCGTGCCGGAAGGCCGCGGCAAGCACGCGATCACCCATTATCGAACGGTCCGTGCCTTGCGCCACGCCACGCAGATCGAATGCCGGCTGGAAACCGGGCGCACTCACCAGATCCGCGTTCACATGGCGTCCATCGGCCATGCCTTATTGGGCGATGCTGTTTATGGACGCACCCCCGGCAGCCTTTCGCGCGTTATGCAGGAACTCGGCTTTGCGCGGCAGGCGCTGCACGCCGCGACACTGGGGTTTGTGCATCCGACCACACAAGAAAAACTGTCTTTCGAATCCGCTCTGCCGGCGGATATATTGGAGTTAATCGGTCGTCTTTCGGACGCCGAAGTTTAAAGGGAGCATTTCATGGCCAACGTCCCCGCCGTTCGCACTTCCATCCCCGCCCTCGGCGGTGAAGATGGGTTGAACCGTTACCTGTCGGAAATCCGCAAGTTTCCGCTGCTGGCGCCCGAGCAGGAATATATGCTCGCCAAGCGCTGGGAGGAGCATCAGGACCCGGAAGCCGCTGCCAAGCTGGTGACGTCGCACCTGCGGCTGGTGGCCAAGATCGCCATGGGTTACCGCGGCTATGGCCTGCCGGTGGCGGAGCTGATTTCCGAAGGCAACATCGGCCTCATCCAGGGCGTCAAGAAGTTCGACGCCGAAAAGGGCTTCCGCCTCGCGACCTATGCGATGTGGTGGATCCGCGCCTCGATCCAGGAATATATCCTGCGCTCGTGGAGCCTGGTGAAGATCGGCACCACCGCGGCGCAGAAGAAACTGTTCTTCAACCTGCGCCGCCTGAAGGGCAAGCTGAACGCCATGGACGATGGCGACATGCGCCAGCACCATGTCGAAAAGATCGCGACGACGCTGGGGGTGACCCAGGACGAAGTCGTGTCGATGAACCGCCGCATGTCGATGGGCGGCGACACCAGCCTGAACGCGCCGCTGAGGGAGGAAGGCGAAGGCGAATGGCAGGACTGGCTGGCCGATTCGGGCCCGTTGCAGGACGAAATGATTGCCGACGCGCAGGAAAAGGACCAGCGCCACGAACTGCTGGGCGCGGCAATGGCGGCGCTCAACGACCGCGAAAAGCATATCCTCACCCAGCGCCGCCTGATCGACGACCCGGAAACGCTGGAGGAACTGTCGCAGCATTACGGCATCAGCCGTGAACGGGTGCGGCAGATCGAAGTGCGGGCGTTCGAAAAGCTGTCCAAGGCGATGCACACGCTGGCCATCGAGCGGCATATGGTGCCCGAACTGGCGTAACAGCCGCTTCGGCCATTGACGGCGCGCCCCTGACACCGGCAACTGGTGACCAATTATCGGGGACACCAGTTGCCAGCAGCGCGCCGCCGCAAAAGCCTGTTCGCCCGCGCCGCCGGCCTTGTGTTCAAGGTCGCAGCGGCGCTGGTGGTGCTCAGCCTGCTATGGGTGCTGGCCTATCGCTTCGTGCCGGTGCCGCTGACCTGGCCGATGGCGCGCGATGCGATCGGCGGCCGCCATGTCGAACGCGACTGGGTGCCGCTGTCGCAGATTGCGCGCAGTGTGCCGCGCGCCGCGATCGGCGCCGAGGATGCGCGGTTTTGCGTCCACAGCGGCTTTGACTTCGAAGCGATGGAGGCGGCGGCTGTGCGCAACGCCAGGGCGGCGGCAAGCGGGCGGAAAAAGCTGCGCGGCGGTTCGACGATCAGCCAGCAGACCGCGAAGAACGCCTTTCTGTGGCCCGGCCGCTCGTACATCCGCAAGGGGCTCGAGGCCTATTTCACCGTGTTGATCGAACTGATCTGGGGCAAGCCGCGGATCATGGAAGTCTATCTCAACATCGCCGAAATGGGGCCGGGCATCTACGGCGTGGAGGCGGCGGCGCAGCATTATTTCCACACCAGCGCCAGCAAGCTGACGCCGGCCCAGGCGTCGCGGATCGCCGCGATCCTGCCGCAACCGATCAAGCGCGACGCGGCAAAGCCCGGGCGGTTCGTCAAACGCTATGCGCGCAAGATCGAGCGCCGGGCGCGGGTGGTGGCGAACGAGGGGATCGACGCGTGTTTGAGGGCGTAAGTGCCCTCTCCCGCTTGCGGGAGAGGCGAGACGCACGCCAGTGCGCCGGG
>JBMOGO010000109.1:0-9866 GCA_049318305.1 Polymorphobacter sp. | reverse complement strand
CCTTCGGCATAGATGGTATCGAAGGCGAGGCTGGATTTGCCGCTGCCCGACAGGCCGGTGATGACGGTCAGACTGTTCTTGGGCAGGTCGACATCGACGCCCTTGAGGTTGTGCTCACGGGCACCGCGAACGCTTATGTGAGTCAGCATGTCGGCGTTTGTTCCATATTTGTTCACTGTGCGCAAGGCTGCGCAGTCAGTGAACAGATAGGGTCTCGGGTACCGCGCCGCAATCGCGCCTTATGCAGCGCAAGCCAACGGGGCGGCGGATCGCTCCGCCGCCCCGGCCCGCGCGACCCGGTGGTCAGGTGCGGCGGTAACGCGCTTCCAGCCAGGTGCCGACCATCAGGGCGATCATCACCGGGTAGGACCAGAAGATCAGGCCGACAGCATAGGCCCATTTGAAATCGCCGGTTTCCGCCATGCTGGCAAAGTGCACCGTTGTGCCGACCAGCTGGAACGCGGCGGCCCACATCGGCCAGAAGCGGTCGCTGCGCAGCGCCAGCAGGACGAGGCCGGCGAGCAGCACCGTATCGATCATCAGGACGAGGAATTCGGTGTTGCCGTAATTGCTTTCAGTGAACAATTTCGAGGCGATCGCCGCGACGACAAAGGCCAGTGAGGCCAGGCGCTCGTCCATGCCGCCCCAGCGGAAGGCGACGCCAAAGCTGCCCAGCAATGCTGCGAGGCCGAGATAATTCAGAAACATCGGTCAGCTCCTCTCGGATCGACACGGGAAAACCCGGCCGGCACCAGATGTGCAGGCCGGGTCATCGGTGATCAGGCTGCTGCGAGTTCGCCGCGCTGACGGAAGAAGCTGCTGCGATCTTCGGGGCAATCGCCGAGAAAGTTGACGGCGCCCAGGCCGACATCGTGCTGGGCGACGGTCAGCGCCTTGTGGGTGCGGATGATGTTGGTGCGCGACTTGACCAGCTGCTGGCAGCTTTCCATGACATGCATCAGCGCTTCATGGCCGACATGCGGGCCGACATTGGCCTGCTGGGCGGCCAGCGGCATCTGCGCGGTCAGGCTGGCGACGGCGGCGATGGCGGCGTCGATCGCGGCTTCGGCAGCGGCGAGTTTGCTGGCGATTTCGTTGGCAGCAATCCGGATCTGCGCCATCGGAGCAGCAAGGGTCTGGATCGTCATGGGTAAGTCCTTCAGTTCACGCCTGGCGGCGTGTGGTGGGCGCCCTTTCGGACGACCACCGTCCGAAGGATCAGAGAAGCGTTTTCAGCGAGGCAAGAGCGGCAAGGATCGCTCCGAAAGCGAGCGAGGAACCAACAGCGATTCCGAAAATCCAGCCGAGACGAGCGCCTACACCGAGAGTATTCTTTTTCCCCCAAGGGAGCGATCCAGCCAGAGGGCGGGTATCAACGTCGGGGTCTGTGACGCCAACACCCGCCCCACTGGATGAATTCGCTCTATCGAAGGGCACCGATGCCAACGTATCGCGGGGAGGGCCGCTGACGAAAGGATCGACATCCGGACTGAGGCGGAGGCTGGGACCGTGTTGGGCACTGCCGTGGCCTGCACTGTCGCCGAATCTGCTTGAGGCCGGTGATCCAAATGTCGCTGAATCCGCCGCGGAAACAACATCCGGTGTGTGATATATCAAAGGCTGATAGCTGTCGGCGCCGGCGCCGCCGGCTTCTTCATGCACCAGCAGGCGGGCTGCCTCGATCCGACTGGCCACTGACAGGGTGCGCATCGCGGTGCGCAAACGCATGTCCACGGTGTGTGGAGAAACGCCGAGGACGCGTGCTATGTCCTTGGATTTCATGTGTTGATACACCAGGCGCAGGCAATCGCGCTGGCCATCGGTCAGCTGTGCCAGCTCTGCGCTGATCGTGTTCGGCCGTGTTGTCACAGCAACACACCGAACCGATGGAGCGGCAATGACAAGGCTGTCTGCCAAATTTTCATCAAACCCAATGCGCATCTGTAGACCCGCCTTTAGCGTTAAGCCTTTTGAAGGCATTAAACAATTAGCATTTTTGCGCAATTCTGGGAAATTTGCAAGTTTCGTGGAGGAGCCGCAGGAACTGATTCTGTTCATAATTGAGAAAAAAGTTTAACTATTCTCTGCAACATATTGTATTTCAATAAAATCTGCTGTGTTACGGTTCTATGACGTGCGGCAACAGGAGCAGAATCCCGGTCGGATTGTGCCGGATTCACGAAGAATCATCCTCGGTCTACAACTGCGCAGCTTTTTGTCGCAGGGCGATTCGAATCTGTAATAAAATTACCATTTGTGGCAGTTTGGAGACTCTGATGATCTGTCGGTCAATCGTGGATCAGGGCGTTCGGCCGTCCAGAACGGCGGTTGTAACGCTGGCTTTGGCGCTGTGTATGGCCTTTGCAGCTGTCGGGATCCGCTTCGGCTGCTGCCACCCAACATGCTGAAATATATAGGATTGATAGCTGATATCGGCTTGATATCCGCGTATCAAGGGCTGGTCGGCGCGGGTTTTGGAGAGTTGGCCGGCTATTCTGCCGACACCATCAGCCCGCGCAGCAAGGTGCGGGTTTCGGCATCGATGACGCCGTCGAACCGGACGGGGCGGAATCGGCGTTGAAAGGCAATCACCGCGGCACGCGGCTCGGAGATGTCATAACCATAGCGCGCCAGCGCTGCCATTGTGCCGGCGTCGGTCCAGTTCGGATCGAAACCGCCGGCCGGCGTCGGCACAGCCAACCCGGCGCGGGCCAGCCGCGGCCAGTCGAACAGCTCGCCCGGGTCGTCTTTGCGCGCCGGTGCGATGTCGCTGTGTCCAACGACATTGGCCGGCGCCACGCCGAACCGCGCCATCGCGGCGGCAACTAGCGTTTCCACCGATGCCATTTGCTCGGCAGGGAAGGGGCGGTAGCCGAATTCATGGCCGGGGTTGACGATTTCGATGCCGACCGACGCGCTGTTGACGTCGCTGATGCCGCGCCAATACGACTTGCCGGCGTGCCAGGCGCGATCGGTTTCGGCGACCAGGCTGACCACTTGCCCGTCTTCGGCGACGACCCAGTGCGCCGACACTTTCGCCGCCGGGTCGGTCAACCGGTCCAGGGCCTCGGCGGCGCTGGCCATGCCGGTATAATGCAGCACGATGATCGACACCGGCAGGCGGCGCACGTCGAAATTCGGGCTGGGCCGGATAATCGGCGTCATAGCGGTTCCCGGTCGGTGCTGGCGACGTCACGGCTTTGTGCGGTGCGCAGCGTGATGATGGCAACCCCGATGATGGTCAGGATGCCGCCGGCGATCATCTGCGGGGTAATCGGCGTGCCGAACACCGCAACGGCGATCATCACCGACAGCAGCGGTGTCGGCAAGGTGAGCGGCGACACGGTCGATACCGGATAACGCTGGAACAGCCAGCTCATGCCGCCATGGCCGAGCAGCGACGCGCCGAGCGCCGAGTACGTCAGCCAGCCCCAGGTCGACCAGTGCAACTGCGGCACATGCGCCAGCGCGCCGGGTTCGAAGACCAGGCTGGCAATCACCAGGATCGGCACGCTGACCAGCGCCAGCCAGGCGTGGATGGTCAGTACCGGCACGCCCTTCAGTTCGCGGAACAGCAGGTTGCCGATCGCCCAGGCCAGCGCGGCGGCGACGGTCAGCCAAAGTGCGATGCTCTCATGGGCGATCGCCGGGTCAAAGCCCATGACGACGACACCGGCAAAGCACAGCAGCACGGCGGTGATGCGCGGCCAGCGGATGCGTTCCTTGAAGATCACAACGGCGAGCAACAGGCTGAACGGCACCCCCAACTGCCCGGCGATGGCCAGTGCCGAGACATTGTCGGCCAGCGCGAACGACAGGCCGCCAAGCCCCATGAACAGCGCGCCGGCAATGAAACCGGTGATCAGCACGACGCCCATGCGGCCCGGCAGCCAGCGCAGCCACGGCAGGCAGGCGATGAGCACGATGCCATAGCGTAGCGCGACCGCGGTCAGTGGCCGGGCATCCTCCACTGCCAGTTTTACAGCGACGATGTTGAAGGCCCAGACCAGATCGATGAGCAGGATGAGGGCAAGGTGACGCGGTTTCATGCGGCCGGCCTGGTGGTGGTTTTCGCGGTGACGCGGGCATAGGCGTCGTTGATCGTCGCCATGCGGCGTTCCGACACGCGGATGAATTCGGCCGGCATCCCCTCGGCCAGATGGCGGTCGGGGTGATACTGGCGGACCAGCGCGTGATAGGCGGTGCGCAGCGTCGCCGCATCGGCGCCGGGTGTAACGCCTAATATTGCCCAGGGGTCATCGTCGACCGGGCCGATGTGGCGGGCGCGGATGCGCGCGGCGGCGGCGGCATCGAAGCCGAAGTGGGTGGCAACCTGATCGAGATATTCAAGCTCCGGCGGGGCAAAGCCATCGACGGCGGCGATCAGCCAGAGCGCATCGAGCAGGTCTTCGAGCAACGGCGAACCGGGGCCGAGCAGTGCGGCGGCCTGCTCGGCATAGGCCTTGAAGCCCGCCATGGATTGCTTGGCGAGATCATAGAAGCGGCGTGCGTTGCCGACTTCGGCGGCTTCGACGACGAACAGCCGCTGGAAGGTGGCGAATTCGGCGGCGCTGGCCTCGCCATCGGCGCGCGCCATCTTGGCGGCCAGGGCGATGGCGGCGATGGTGAAGGCGACGCGGCGGCGTTCCGGGTTGGCGGCGCGGCGCACCCCCAGATCGATGGCACCACCGGCGGCAGCGCCGGCCAGCGCGCCGATCGGGCCGCCGAGCAACAGCCCGGCGGCAGCGCCGGCCAGCGTCGCCCAGATGCTCATGCGGGGGAAATTCCGGTCACCGCACGGTCCTAGGGGAATCTTTGGCGGGGGTCACGCGGGCGTTGCCGCATGGCAGCCATGCGCGTCAGCCGATCAGCAGCACGACCGCGCCTTCGGCACTTGCCAACTGTCCGCCGGCGGACATTGTGCCCGCCAACAGCGCCGCGCCGTCCAGCGTTGCAGCGCCGGCGACCAGCATGACCTGCGCGGCGGTTGCCAATCGCCCGCCCGACACCAGCGCGGCGCGGCGCACCGGCAGGCCGGCGCCATCATGGACGATCCGCTCCTCTCCCCAGGCATGCTGTTGCACGATGGGGCGTTGCAGCACCGGGTCGCGCGCCAGCCGGGAGGTGATGTCGCGCACATCCTGGCCGCGGCCGCGCGCGGTGACCAGAATGGCATCGGGCGTGGCGACGATATTGAGGTTGGCGACGCCGATGGCGGTGAGCAATACGCCCTCGGCGCGGAGCAGGCAGCCATGGGTATCGAAGGTTTCGACCTGGCCTGTGCAGACATTGCCATCGCCATCCGCATCACCGATGCCGTGCAGCGCATCCCAGTTGCCGATGTCGGACCAGCCGGGATCGACCGGGCAGACCGCGATGCGCGCCGCATGTTCGAACACGGCATGGTCGATGGAGATCGACGGCACCGTTGCAAACGCCGCCGCATCCGGGTCGATGCGCAGTGCATCGGCGGCCGTGCCGGCCATCGCTGCCTCGGCACCGGCGAGCACGTCCGGGGCATCGGCGGCCAGCGCGGCGCGCATCGCCGCGACGGAGAACAGGAAGATGCCGCTGTTCCAGCTGTAGCCGCCATCGGCGACGAGCGCGCGGGCGCGGTCCCGATCGGGCTTTTCGATAAAGGCGAGCGCCTGTTTGACCCCGGCATCGATGCTGTCGCCGGCGCGAATATAGCCATAGCCGGTTTCCGGCGTGGCGGCGCGAATGCCGAAGGTGACCAGCCAGCCGGACTTTGCTGCCGGTGTTGCCGCCACAACCGCGGCGCGCAGCACCGCCGGCATCGCGACCTGGTGGTCGGACGGCATCACCAGCAGCACGCCGTCGGGGTCGCGCGCCGCCACGGCGAGCACCGCCAGCGCGATGGCAGCGGCGGTGTTGCGGGCGGCCGGCTCGACAATGAGGGTGATGTCGTCGCCCAGTTGCTCGCTGATGGTGTCGGCATGGGCGGCGCCGGTGACGACGAGCGGCGGGTGAAAGGCGTGGGGGTCGGCAATCCGCGCGGCGGTCGCCTGCAACATTGTCAGCGGCCCGGTCAGCGGCAACAGCTGTTTCGGCAGCGCGGCGCGCGACAAGGGCCATAGCCGCGTGCCCGAACCACCGGACAATATAACCGGCCAGATCCGGGTCAGGGTGCGTTCTTCGGGCATTCGGGTCTCCACCGGCATCCCCTAGCGCCCCTTGCCGGCTGCCGCTACCATAGTCGCATCGACCGTTGCAGGGGACCGGAACGCCGCCATGTTGTTGACCGATGAAGGTCTTTTCAGCGACCTGCTCGCCGTTGTCGCCTTTGTGGTGCTGGCGGTGGCAGCGGTCTGGCGGCAGCAGCGCACGCCGTCGGCGATCTGGCTGTGCGCCGCGGCCCTGACGACAGCCGCCTGGGCGCTGTGCTTCGTGCTCGCCGCGAGTGATCCGCAGCGCTGGAGTTACTGGCTGACCCCTGTGGACACGCTGCGCTCTGCCGCCTGGATCGGTTTTCTGGTAGCGGTGCTGCGGCCGACCTGGCGGCTGGATGACCGGCTGCGATCATCGTTCGTCATTGCCAGCGCGATGGGCTTCGTCGTGTCGCTGCAACTGGCGCTCGATTTGCTGACCACCACCTATGACGTGCTGGGCGGTGACCGGTCGATTACCGGGCAATTGTTCATCATCCTGCGGCTGACCGTGGCGGTGTCGGGGCTGGTGCTGGTGCACAACCTGTATGTGAACACCGATCCGGCGGGGCGCGGCGGGGTGCGCCTGCTGGCCATCGGGCTGGGCGGCATGTTCGTTTACGATCTCAACCTTTACACGCTGGCGTTCCTGCTGCCGCCGATGTCGCCGGATCTGTATAACATCCGCGGCGCCGTCTATGCGCTGACGGTGCCCTTGCTGCTGCTGTCGGCGCGGGAAAATTGGGCGTCGCGTGTGCAGGTGTCGCGCCAGGTGGTGTTCCACACCCTGTCGTTCTCGATGATCGGCATCTATCTCATCGTGATGGCACTGCTCGCCTATGGCCTGCGGTTGTTCGGCGGCGATTGGGGGCGGCTGTTCCAGGTCAGTTTCCTGTTCGCCACGGTGTCGCTGGGGGCGCTGGTGCTGGTGTCGCCGCGGTTTCGCGCGGCACTGCGCGTGCAGATCGCCAAGAACTTCTTTGCGCTGAAATATGATTATCGGCTGGAATGGCTGCGCTTCATCGCCACCGTTTCGCAAACCGATGCCGGCAAGGGTGATGCCGGCAAGGGCGATTCCGGCGGCGGCGCGCTCAACGAACGCGTCATCCAGGCGGTGTGCACGGTGCTCGATTCACCTGCCGGCGTGCTGTTCGTGCCAGATGACGACACGCTGACTCCGGTGGCGGAATGGAATGTCCGCAAGCTGGCGACCGAACCCATCCCGCGCCGGCACAGCGTGGCGCAGTATCTGGAAGTGCGACAGCGGATCATCGATTTCGACGAAGTTCGCGCCGGCGCCGGGGATTATGGCGCGATGCCGCTGCCCGATTGGGTGCTCGCCAACCCGCGCATCTGGCTGGCGGTGCCGCTGGTGCACCTCGATGTCATGGTCGGGGCGCTGCTGATCGAACGCTCGCTGGCGCCGCGGTCGCTGAACTGGGAAGATTATGAGCTGCTGCGCACCCTGGGCCGGCAGGGGGCAAGCTATATCGCCGAATCCTCGACGCAGATGGCGCTCGATGATGCTGCCAAGTTCGATGAATTCAACCGCCGCTTCGCCTTCATCATGCATGACATCAAAAACCTGGTCAGCCAATTGTCGCTGGTGGCGCGCAATGCCGAACGCCATGCCGACAATCCGGAGTTCCGCGCCGACATGGTCAAGACGCTGCAAAGCTCCGTCGGCAAGATGAACGACATGCTGGCGCGGCTATCGCAGCGGCCCAAGGGGCGCGGCGACCCGGATTGGCAGCCCGTTGCCATTGCCGCGTTGCTGGAACAGGTGGTGACGGTGAAGCGCCACGCGCATCCGCCGTTGACACTTGATGTATCGGCGGCTGAAAGTATCTATGGGCAGCGGGTCGCCGGTGATGCTGGTCAGATCGAGCAATTGTTTCTGCATCTTGTCCAGAATGCTATCGATGCGTCGGCGCCGGATGCGCCGATCCGGATCGATGCGACAAGCACGGGGAGTGACGTGATCATCAGGATCGAGGACAAGGGCAGCGGCATGTCGGCACGCTTTATCCGGCAGGACCTGTTCCAGCCGTTCCGGTCCACCAAGCCGGGCGGTTTTGGCATCGGTGCCTATGAAGCGCGTGAAATCGTGCGCAGCCATGGCGGCCGGCTGGAAGTCATCAGCCGCGAAGGCGCCGGCACCACCTTCACCATCACCCTGCCGGTTGCCGGCGCGTCCGTTGCAGCGGCAGTCGCGGCATGAAGCCGGCAGCGCCGCGCAAGCTGCTCGTCGTGGAAGATGACGAAGGCCTGCAACGCCAGCTGCGCTGGTCGTACGAGGATTATGAGGTCATCATCGCCGGCAATCGTGACGATGCGATCGATGCGCTGCGCAGCCATGAACCCGCCGTGGTGACGCTCGATCTCGGCTTGCCGCCCGATCCGGACGGGGTTACCGAAGGTTTTGACACGCTCGATGCGATCCTGCGCACGCGGCCGCAGACCAAGGTGATCGTTGCATCTGGGCATGGTGCACGGGAAAGCGCGCGCCGCGCCATCGCGTCGGGGGCGTTCGATTTCTATCAAAAGCCTGTCGATATCGACGAACTCGGCATGATCGTGCGCCGCGCCTATCATGTCTCCGACCTGGAGGCGGAAAATCGACGGCTGGCAGAGGCTGCCAATGCCGCGACCACCGATGTGCTCGGCGGCATCGTCACCGGCGCGCCGGAAATGCTCAAGGTGGCGCGGATGATCGAACGGGTGGCCACCGCGCAAGTGTCGGTGATGCTGCTCGGCGCCAGCGGGACCGGCAAGGAATTGCTGGCGCGCGGCCTACACAACGCGTCGCTGCGCGCCGGCAAGCCGTTCGTCGCGATCAACTGCGCGGCGATTCCGGAGAACCTGCTCGAATCCGAACTGTTCGGCTATGAAAAGGGCGCCTTCACCGGCGCCAACAAGACTCAGGAAGGCAAGATCGAGCTGGCCGAAGGCGGCACGCTGTTCCTTGATGAAGTCGGCGATATCCCGCTGCCGTTGCAGGTCAAATTGCTGCGCTTCCTGCAGGAGCGGGTGATCGAGCGGATCGGCGGCCGCAAGTCGATCCCCGTCGATGTGCGCATCGTCTGCGCCACCCACCAGGACCTCGACGTGATGATCGCGTCGGGGCGATTCCGCGAGGATCTGTTCTACCGGCTGGCGGAAATCGTCGTGCGGATTCCGTCGCTGGCCGAACGCCATGGAGATGCGGTGCTGCTGGCACATCATTTCCTTGCCAAATTCAGCCGCGAGAATAGCCGCAATTTCAAGGGGTTCATGCCGGACGCCATTGCCGCTATCAACGACTGGGCGTGGCCGGGCAATGTCCGCGAGCTTGAAAATCGGTTGAAACGCGCCGTTATCATGGCCGATTCCTCGCGGTTGACGGCGGCCGATCTCGATCTGGATACCAGCCGCGACGACGCCACCATGTCGTTGAAGGCCGCCCGCGAAGCCGCCGATCGCGCCGCCATCCGCAAGGTGCTGGCGCGCACCGAAAGCAACATGACCAGCGCCGCCAAGATATTGGGGGTCAGTCGGCCGACGCTGTACGACCTGATGAAGCAATATGGGATGGAAAGCGCCTGACGCGCTTGCAGCGGTGCTGACTCGCTTGCATCGCGGGGCCGACTGCCCTAAGCGCGCCGTTCGGTCGGAGCGTGGCGCAGCCTGGTAGCGCACTTGACTGGGGGTCAAGGGGTC
>JBMOGO010000108.1:0-10371 GCA_049318305.1 Polymorphobacter sp. | reverse complement strand
CGTGCTGCTGTCGATGTTCCTTGCGCTGTATATCGCGCTCGCCGCCGGCGTCGCCCGCAGCGCCGCGCGCGGGGCGCTGGCGCGCGTCATCGTGCTGGCGGCGCTGTGGATGCTGGGGGAATGGCTGCGCGGCTGGGTGCTCAGCGGCTTTGCCTGGAACCCGCTGGGGGCGGCCTGGCTGGCAGCGCCCGGCATCGCGCAACTGGCGCGATTCGGCGGCGCGCTGTCGCTGTCGGGCCTGATGATCCTCGCCGGCGGCGGGCTGTGGCTGGCGCTGCGGCCGGGCAGCGTTGCGGCGGTGCGGTTGGCCGGCGGTGCGCTGATCGGCCTCGTCGCCATCGGCGCTGCCCTCGGCAGCGGATTGGTGCGGGATTATTACTACCCCGACAGCGCCACGGTGCTGCTCGTTCAGCCCAATATCGGCCAGGACGTCAAATATGACCCCGGCGCCGAAGAAGCCCATCTGCGCACCTATCTCGAACTGACCACGACCGCACTTGCTGCCGCGTCGGGTGGCAATGACGGCGGTTTCGGCCGCTCTGCCGAAGTCGATGCCGCCGTTGCCGCCATCGATTTCCGGAATCTCGCCCCCGACAAGGCAAGCGTGATCGGGCCAGCGGGCGCCAATCCGGGCGCCACCGTCGCACCGGACGCCGCCGCGCCGCCGGCAGCCGCCAAACCCGCAACGCCGGCCGCGCCGGCGACCGCCGCGCCCGCGACCAACGAACCCACCACCAGCGAAGCGCTCAACGCCGCCCGGCCCGGCGCGCTCATCGTCTGGTCCGAATCATCGGTGCCCTATGCGGTGGAGGAAGAACCCGGCGTGCGCGCCCGGCTTGCCGCCGCGATCGGGCCCAAGGATCTGTTGCTGTTCGGCGGCGTCGCCATCAATCGCGACAGTGGCGGCAAAGTGCTGTCACTCACCAACAGCCTGTTCGTCCTCGATGCCAAGGGCAAGATCAGGGGCCGGTATGACAAGGCGCATCTGGTGCCGCTGGGCGAATATGTGCCGGCGCGGAGCATGATGACGGCGCTGGGCGTGGCGCGGCTGGCACCCGGTGACCTGGATTTCAAGCCCGGCCCGGGGCCACAAACGCTCGATCTGCCGGGGTTTGGCCCGGTCGGTGTGCAGATCTGCTACGAAATCATCTTCCCCGGCGCCGTCATCGATGCCGGTAAGCGCCCGGCGTGGATCGTCAACATCTCCAACGATGCCTGGTTCGGCGCCAGCGGCCCGCCGCAGCATCTGGCACAGGCGCGACTGCGCGCCATCGAGGAAGGCCTGCCGGTCGCCCGCGCCACCCCGACCGGCATCAGCGCAATGATCGATGCCTATGGCAAGGTCGTCGCGTCGGAAACCGCGGGCAAGGTCGGCGTCATCTCCGTGGCGCTGCCGCCGCCCCTGCCGGCGACATTGTTCGCCCGGTTCGGCCACCAGGTGACGGCGATTTTCGGGTTGTTGCTGCTCGGCCTGGGCTTTGGCATCGACCGGTTGCGCCGGCGCTGACAAGCAGCTCCGCGAGGGGCGCACAAATGTTTCTATCATATAAAGCTATCTTTATACCCCTTGCGCAAGCGACGGCTGCCGCCTAGACGCGGGGCATCGCAACAACCCGATGGATGGTTCCCCGATGGCGCGTTCTTCCTTTCTGTTCACCAGCGAATCGGTTTCCGAAGGCCACCCCGACAAGGTTGCCGACCAGATTTCAGATGCCGTGGTCGATCTGTTCCTGTCGAAGGACCCCCAGGCGCGCGTTGCCTGCGAAACGCTGACGACGACGCAGCTTGTCGTGCTCGCCGGCGAAGTTCGCGGCCTCGGCATGATCGACGCCGATGGCAATTGGGCGCCGGGCGCGCAGGAAGAAATCCAGACTGTCGTGCGCGAGACCGTCAAGCGCATCGGTTATGAACAGGCCGGCTTCCACTGGCAGAACCTGCATTTCGAAAACCATCTCCACCCGCAGTCGGCGCACATCGCCCAGGGTGTCGATGAAAGCGGCAACAAGGACGAAGGCGCCGGCGACCAGGGCATCATGTTCGGTTACGCCACCGATGAAACTCCGGATTTCATGCCGGCAACGCTGTATTATTCGCACAAGATCCTCGAAAAAATGGCCGCCGACCGCCATTCCGGCGTGGCGCCGTTCCTCGAGCCGGATGCCAAGAGCCAGGTGACGCTGGCCTATGAGAACGAAGTGCCGGTGCGCGCCACCGCGCTGGTCGTCTCCACCCAGCACGCCGTCGATTACTGCCTGCCGTGGGAGAATGGCGCTGAAAAGGGCGGCGACGCGGCCAAATATGCCGTGCTGCGCGACTATGTGATGGGCGTGTTCAACCACGTGCTGCCCAAGGGCTTCATCACCGATGCCACCGTCATCCACGTCAACCCGACCGGCCGTTTCGAAATCGGCGGTCCGGACGGCGACGCCGGCGTGACCGGCCGCAAGATTATCGTCGACACTTACGGCGGCGCCTCCCCGCATGGCGGCGGCGCCTTTTCGGGCAAGGATCCGACCAAGGTCGATCGTTCGGCCGCTTATATCACCCGCTATCTCGCCAAAAATGTCGTCGCCGCCGGCTTGGCCCGCCGCTGCACCATCCAGGTCAGCTATGCCATCGGCGTTGCCGAACCGCTGAGTGTGTATGTCGATCTGCACGGCACCGGCACGGTGTCCGAAGCCGCGATCGAAGCGATCATCGCCGACAAGACCAAGCTGGGCTTTTCGTTGACCCCCAAGGGCATCCGCACCCACCTCGGCCTCAACAAGCCGATCTACCAGCGCAGCGCCGCCTATGGCCATTTCGGCCGCCAGCCCGATGCCGATGGCGGCTTTTCGTGGGAAAAGACCGATCTGGTCGACGCGTTGAAGGCGGCGATCTGACGGTTTGACAGTCATCCCGGGCTTGACCCGGGACCCGGGTCAAGCCCGGGATGACAGAACAGCGCTCGCGCTATTCCGCCGCCTCGACCCCGAGCCGGCGACCTGAATAGACCAGCGCCGTGTCATCGAGATCGAGTACCGGGAACTCGTCCTTCTCGCGCCAGTAATCCTGGGTGTGCTGCCATTCGCGCTTGTTGCCGCGCCGCGGCAGCGCGTCCTGGCCGCGCAGGATGTAGTTCGCGTTGAAATCTTCGGTATCGATCCAGCTCGACAGCGGCATATCGGCGTCTTCGGGCCGCAGCGCCGGCACCACCGCGCTTGCGCCGCGCGCCGCCATGTTGCCCAGCAAACGGCAGACAAAGTGGCTGATCATGTCGGCACGCAGCGTCCAGCTCGACCGAAGATAACCGAACACCCACACCATGTTGGGCACGCCGGTGAACATCATGCCGCGCCACGTCACCGTGTCGTTCCAGTCAAGCCTGCGGCCGTCGATTCTGAAGGCAATGTCGCCCATAACGCACAGATCGAACCCGGTCGCCGCCAGCACGATATCAGCCTCCACCGTCGTGCCGTCCTTCATCGACAGCCCGGTTTCGGTGAAGGTTGCAATCTCGCCGGTAACCACGCTCGCCTTGCCGGTGCGGAAGGGTTCGAACATGTCGCCATTCGGCACGAACGCCAGCCGCTGCTTCCACGGCCGGTAACTCGGCGTGAAATGCTTCATGTCAAAGCCTTCGGGCAGCAGCGACTGCACCACCCCGAGCAGTTCCGCCGCCACGACATCCGGCTCCTCGACGCAGCGCCGGGTGATCACATCCTGGTCGAAATTGATCTTGCGGCGGGTGATCTCGTGGATCCAGCTTTCATCGATATCGAGTTGGCGCAGCATGTCCGCCGTCTCGTTGGCGTTGGGTGCTGCATGGAAATAGGTCGGCGACCGCTGCACCATCGTCAGGTGCGCCGCCGTCGGCGCCATTGCGGGAATGACGGTGGCGGCCGTCGCCCCCGACCCGATCAGCGCGACGCGCTTGCCGGCATAATCGATGCTGTCGTCCCATTCCTCGGTATGGACGATCGGTCCCTTGAACTGGTCCATGCCCGGCCATTCAGGCAGATAGCCCTTGCGGTGCTTGTAATAGCCCTGGCACATCCACAGGAAGCTGGCGGTGAACACCAGCGCCTCGCCCGATGCCCGCCGCGCCGTCAGCGTCCACAGCGATTCGGCGCTCGACCATTCCGCCGTCTCGATGGTGATACCGAACCGCAAATGCCCGCCAAGGTCGTTTTCATCGATCATCTCGCCCAGATAGGCCTGGATCTCGGCGGCGGTGGCGATCGGCGGTCCTACCCACGGCTTGAACCGAAAACCAAAGGTATACAGGTCGCTGTCCGACCGGATGCCGGGGAATTTGTGCGTCAACCAAGTGCCGCCAAAACTCGCCTCGCGCTCCAATACGGCAAAGCTGGTGCCCGGCCGCTCGGTCTTCAGATGCCAGGCCGCACTCAGCCCGGAAATCCCGGCGCCGACAATCAACACGTCAAAATGTTCGGGCGCTGCCATGTCGATCTCCCCAGATCTGCTTTATATCATCAAAAACCTTGCGCTTTCCAAATGCAACCGGCTGCGGCAAGGCAGCGGCGATGACCTCCGATCCCGCCACCATGCGCCAGCTTTACGGGCGCCGCACCGGCCACAAGCTGCGGCTGGGACAGGCGGCGCTGGTCGAACAGCTGCTGCCGCGCCTCGCCGTGCCGGTGAAGGGCGAGCTTGATGCCCAGCTGCTGTTCGGCGGCGACCGGCCGCTCTGGCTGGAAATCGGCTTTGGTCGCGGCGAGCATATGGCCGAACAAGCCGACGCGCACCGCGACATCGGCATCATCGGCGCCGAACCGTTCCTCGATGGCGTGGTCGGCGCGCTGATGGAGGTGGAGGCGCGCGGCCTGACCAACATCCGCCTGCACAATGGCGATGCACTCGATGTCATCGAACGCCTGGGCGATGCCAGCCTCGATCGGGTGTTCCTGCTCCATCCCGACCCCTGGCCGAAATTCCGCCATGCCAAGCGCCGCTTCGTCAACCCGGGGCCGCTCGACATGCTGGCGCGCGTGCTCAAACCCGGCGGCGAATTCCGGCTGGGCACCGATCACCCGGTCTATTGCCGCTGGGCGCTGATGCAGATGGCCAAGCGCTGCGATTTCGAATGGCTGGCGTCGACGCCGGCGGACTGGCAGGATCGCCCGGTAGACTGGCCGCAGACGCGATACGAGGCCAAGGCGCGCCGGCTGGGCCATGAAGTCTGGTACCTGCGCTACCGGCGGGTCGGCTGATGGCGCGGCTGCTCGCCTGCTGGGAACTCGGGCTGGGCAACGGCCATATCAACACGCTGGCGTCGGCGGCACGCGGGCTGGCGGCGCTGGGGCATGAGACCTGGCTGGCCAGCCGCGACGTGGTGACCGCCCGCGTTGTATCGGACCAGCCGTTTGCCGGCGTGGTGGCGGCGCCTTTGTGGCAGCGCAGCCAGGTCACCAGCATGACCTACAGCTATGGCCAGGTCATTGCCGATGGCGGTTTTGCCGATGACGAGGGGCTGATCGAACTGGTCCGCGCCTGGCTGACGCTGTTCGACCTGGTCAAGCCCGCCGCCGTCTATTGCGAACACGCCCCTGCCTCGCTGCTCGCCGCCCATGTCGCGCGGCTGCCGGCGGCGCGGCTGGGCACGCCGTTCACCTGCCCGCCCGCCGCCCGTCCGATGCCGGCGATCGCGCCCTGGTTGCCGATGCCGGACGGCGGCATCGCCCGCGCCGATGCGGTCGCCGACCGGGTGGTGCGCAGCGTCTGCCGGCATTTCGGTGCGCCCATGCTGGCTGGCCTGGCTGAACTGCTCGGCACCGCAGCGCCCTTGCTCGCCAGTTGGCCGGAACTCGATCCGACCGGCGGGCGCAGTGATTCGCGCTTTTATGGCCCGCTGACCGGCATTGCCGCCGCCACGCCGCCCGATTGGCCCACTGCATCCGGCCCGCGGATTTTCGTCTATATGCCGTTCGACCGGCCAATGGCGGCGCCGCTGGTGACGGCACTGCGGCAACGCGGCTGGCCGGTGATCTGGGTCAGCACTACCGGGCCCGCCATGCCGTTGCCCGAGACAATCCGCCACGAAGTCGAACCCATCGACCTGACGCAGGCGCTGCGCGATGCTACCATCTTTGTCGGGCGCGGCGGCCATGGCCTGTGCCTCGATGCGATCCAGGCCGGCTGCCCGCAACTGCTGATGCCCGACCGGGTGGAGGCGCGCACGCACGCCCTGCAGATCGCCAACCGCGGGCTGGGCCGGCTGGTGCCGTCCTGGGAGACCGGGCCGGTGGGCGACTGCCTCGACAGCATGGCGATGCTCGACGCCCCCGAACACGCCACCTGCACCGCGGCCGCGCTGCGCCACGCCGACTACGACGCGGGTGCCATGACACTGCAACTCGGCCGCGATCTGGCGGCAGCGCTTCGCCTTGCCAGCACCACGCCTTGATTGACCTAGGCCCGATGGCGCTTTAGGCCTGCCCGCGTGACAATATCCTTCCTCGATTTCGAAAAGCCCGTCGCCAACATCCAGGCGCGCGCCGCGGACTATCGCGCCGCCGGCGATGAAGCCGGCGCCAAGCACGCCGAAGGCGCGGCGCGGCGCTTGCTGGCCGAAACTTATGCGCGGCTGACCCCGTGGCAGAAGACCCAGGTTGCCCGCCACCCGAACCGCCCGCATTTTGGCGACATGGTGAAATCGCTGGTCGAAGATTTCACCCCGCTCGCTGGCGATCGCGCCTTTGGCGAGGATTTCGCCATCATCGGCGGGCTGGGGCGCCTGCGCGGGTCCGGCACGCCGGTCATGGTCATCGGCCATGAAAAGGGCAACGACACCGCGACGCGGGTGAAGCATAATTTCGGCATGGGACGTCCGGAGGGTTACCGCAAGGCGATCCGGTTGATCGAGATGGCCGGCCGCTTCAACATCCCCATCGTCACGCTGGTCGATACCGCCGGCGCCTTTCCCGGCCTTGACGCCGAAGAACGCGGCCAGGCCGAAGCGATTGCCCGCGCTACCGAGGCCTGCCTCGCGGCGCCGGTGCCATTGATCGCCGCGATCACCGGTGAAGGCGGTTCCGGCGGCGCCGTCGCGCTGGCGGCGGCCGACAAGGTCATCATGTTCGAACATGCGGTCTATGCGGTGATTTCGCCCGAGGGCTGCGCCAGCATCCTGTGGCGCACCGCCGACAAGACCAACAACCACGCCCCCGAAGCCGCCGAAGCGATGCGCGTTACCGCCGGCGACTTGAAAAAACTCGGCGTCATCGATTCGATCGTCACCGAACCGCTGGGCGGCGCCCACCGCGACCCCGCCGCCGCCATCGCCGCGCTCAGCATGGCGATCGCCGCCGAATTGACGCCGTTGCTGGCCATGGACCCCACGGCGCTGCGCAAGGCCCGCCGCAACAAGTTCGTCGAGATGGGGCGCGTGCTCTAATTTTCCCCGGCAGGTGACGCCGCTGGCGTAACCGGCTAACCACCGCCCGATGACCGAATTCACCCGCCCCGCCGCCCATACCCCGCCCCGCCGCGGGCTGATGTTCGTGCTGTCGTCCCCCTCCGGTGCCGGCAAGACCACCCTGTCGCGGCGGCTGTTGAAGGGTGACAACAGCATCACCCTGTCGGTCTCCGCCACGACGCGCCCTCCGCGCAAGGGCGAAACCGAGGGCGTCGATTATTATTTCGTCTCCCCCGAACGCTTTGCCGAAATGGTCGATCGCGACGAACTGCTCGAATGGGCAACGGTGTTCGGCCACCGTTACGGCACACCGCGCGGCCCGGTGGAAACCGCGCTGCACGCCGGCCGCGACGTGCTGTTCGATATCGATTGGCAAGGCACCCAGCAGTTGCAACAGACCGACGCCGCCAGCGATCTGGTCCGTGTCTTCATCCTGCCGCCCGACCTTGCCGAACTCGAACGCCGGCTGACCACCCGCGCCACCGACCACCCCGATGTCATTGCCGGCCGCATGGCGCGCGCCCGCGACGAGATCAGCCATTGGGGCGAATATGATTACATCCTGATCAACGATGACGCCGAAACCTGCCTGACCGAAATCCGCGCCATCCTCCACGCCGAACGACTGCGTCGCAAACGCCAACTCGGCCTGGCGTCGTTCGTCCGCGACATGCTCGGTAATTGAAAATCCCGGCATTCACGTTCCGGCCACATTCTTTGCGTTACTGATGGCATGATGCGCCGCCTGATCGCCCTGTCTGCCCTGCTGTTGCCATTGGCGGCGTGCGGCGGCGATGACAGTTTGGTCGCCGCCCCCAGTGCCAAGGCGCTGCGCGCGCAGTCCTGGCAGGAGAATATCCAGGAGCGTGACCGCAAGCGCCTCGCCGGCCTGTGGAGCGCCTGGAACCGGTCGCTGAACGAGGCCGCCAAGGCCGGTGATGGCGCCAAGGTGGCCGCCTTGGGCGACATGGCAGTGCCCGATGCCGCTCGCGCCGCGCCGCCGCCGGTGCCGGGCAGCTATCGCTGCCGCACCATCAAGCTTGGGGTGCGCGACGACGGCACCAAACGCGCCGATGCGCCCGCCATGGACATTGCTGCGTTCGCGCCGTGCACCATCACCGCCCGGGCCGGGCTGTTGTGGTTCGAACAGGAGGCCGGGGCGCAACGCATCGCCGGCACGCTCTACCCCGACGACGACCGCCTTGTGTTCCTGGGGTCAAAGGCACTCGCCGGGGAAATGGGCGTCATGGCCTATGGCGCCGACGCCTCGCGCGATCAGGTCGGCGTGCTGCGCGCCTATGCCGATGGCCGCTGGCGACTCGAACTGCCCTGGCCGATGTGGCAATCGAACCTGGAAATCGTGGAGATCGTCACGGGCTGAGCCGGCCCTCACCGCTCCCGAAAGGCATTTTCGCGCAGCCTGGTCACCGGCCCCAGCAGATACGACAGCACCGACCGCTTGCGCCCGAGCAGATTGACCTCCGCCACCATCCCCGCGCCGATCGGCAGGGCTGCGCCATCGGGCGCTTTCAGCGTCGTCGCATCGGTCACCACCCGCACCATGAAGCTGCCTTCGCCGGTGCGGTCGTTGACCACCGCATCGGGTGAGATTCGCTCCACGCGCCCGCTGAGCGCGCCATAGACCGACGCATCATAGGCGGTCAGCCGGACCATTGCGCGCTGCCCGAGGTGAACAAAGGCGATGTCCGCCGGCCGCACCTGCGCATCGACGACCAGCGCGCCGCCGCCCGGCACGACCTCGACCAGCGGCGCACCCGGCGCCACCGACCCGCCGATGGTGGCGACGAGCACGCGCTGGACCGTGCCGGCGATCGGGCTACGGATCGCGGTCCGGTCGACGCGCGTCTGCAACGCCGGTAACCCCGCCGATTGCCCGGCCAGTTCCGCCCGCGCCGCTGCCAGCGCATCGACCGCCTGGCTGCGAAACCGCCCCGATACCCCGCGCGTGGCCGCCCGCGCCTCTGCCACACTGGCTCCCGCGCGGCTGACTGCCTGCGCCGCGCCCGTCGCCGCCGCATCGGCCTGGACCAGCGCCGACCGCGCCCGATCGAGCGAAATCGCCGGCTCGATGCCCTTGTCGACCAGTGGCGCGATCATCGCCACTTCGCGCGCGGCCTGCGCCCGCGCCTCGCCGTGCGACCGCCGCTCCGCCTCCGCCTGCGCCAGTGACCGCAAAGCGCCGTCCAGCCGTGCCGCATCGCCGGCCGCCGCCGCGCCGACATCGCCAAGCCGCGCCGACCACAGCGCGCGTTCGGCCGCCACCGTGGCCGGCGCAGCGCGTTCCAGCGCCGCATCGAAGCGCGGCACCCGACCTTCCGTCTCCGCCTCAAGCCGGGCAATCCGCGCCATCAGCGCACTGGCAGCCGCGCTGGTCCGGCCGAAATCCGCATTGGCAACACCGGGGTCGAGCCGCAGCAGCAACTGCCCGGCCGTGACCCTGTCCCCCGGCTTGGCGAGAATCGCCGCGACGACCCCGCCCTCCAGGTTGCTGATCACCTGCATCTGTTGTGCTGGCGCCACCCGGCCGATCGCAACTGCAGTTTCATCGACGCGCGCCAGCGCCGCCCACACCAGCATCACCCCGGTAAAGCCGGCAATGGCGGCGAGCATCGCCTGCGCCACCCGCGCCGGCGGGATGCGATCAAGTTCGGCGGCAAGCTGCATGACGCAATCTCCTCAGGTAATGGCGAGGCTGGACAGCACCGCGTCGCGCGGGCCATCGGCGATGATGCGCCCGGCATCGATGATGATGACCCGCGTCGCCAGTCGCAGCAGCGACTGGCGGTGGGTGACAACGACCAGGGTGCGGTCGGCAACTTCGGTCTCCAGCCGGGCGATGAGCGCGGCTTCGGACGCGATATCCATGGCACTGGTCGGTTCGTCGAACAGCAGGAACGGCTTGTCGCCGACCAGCGCCCGGGCGATGGCGATGG
>JBMOGO010000107.1:0-10725 GCA_049318305.1 Polymorphobacter sp. | reverse complement strand
GCGTGCCATCGGTCGACACCTGCGCCGTCACCACTTCGGGGCGGCCAACGACGAACTGCGCCTCCAGCAGCGCGCGGGTGTCCTTTGAGATGTTGGCAAACGCCGAAATCTCGGTGGCGCCGCGCTGGTAGATCCAGTTCCACACCTGCTGGGTACGCATCTTCGCCTGTTTCTCGGGGATACCGGCGGCGACCAGCGCGGCGCTCAGTTCCGCCCGCGACAGGCCGAGCAACGCCCGCTTGCCATCGGCGCGAGCAGCGCCGGGCTTGCGGGGAACGGTTTTGGGGTCAACGAGGCCGGGAATCTGCATCGCCGGCCTATAGCCACACAGCACGGCAGAAGAAAGGCGGCGCGGCATTGCCGATCGGGCCTGATCGGCTATCAAGGGCCCCTGTTCCCCGTTCAAGGCTGGCAATGACTCCGCACGAGTTTCAACGCAAATGGCGCGGCGCCGCGCTGACCGAGCGCAGCGCCTCGCAAAGCCATTTCAACGACCTGTGCGCGCTGCTCGGCGTGGTCGATCCGATCACCGCCGACCCGAAGGGCGAATGGTTCACCTTTGAAAAGGGCGCGTCCAAATCCAGCGGCGGTGATGGCTGGGCCGATGTGTGGAAACGCGAATATTTCGCCTGGGAATACAAGGGCCCGCGCAAGAACCTTGATGCAGCGTTCACGCAATTGCTGCAATATCGCATCGCGCTGGAAAATCCGCCGCTGCTCATCGTGTCCGACATGGACCGCATCCGCATCCACACCAACTGGACCAACACGGTGCAGGAGGTGCATGAATTCACCCTCGACGATCTGGTCGATGCCGATGTCCGCGCCCGGTTGCAGGCGGTATTCACCGACCCCGATGTCTTCAAGCCCCGCAAGACCCGCGCCGCCCTGACCGAGGAAACCGCGCGCGAATTTGCCGGCCTGGCCCAGCGCCTGCGCGACCGCGGGCATGATGCGCAGCAGGTGGCGCATTTCGTCAACCGGCTGGTGTTCTGCATGTTTGCCGAAGATGTCGGCCTGTTGCCCGACAAGCTGTTCACCCGGATGCTGAAACTGTCGCGCGCCGAAACCTTTGTCGCCAAGGCGGCGCAATTGTTCGGCGCCATGGCCACCGGCGGCGATGTCGGCTTTGAAAGCGTCGACTGGTTCAACGGCGGCCTGTTCGAGGACGATCAGGCACTGCCGCTGACTCGCGACGACCTGGCGGAGCTGCTCAAGGCGGCGCGGCGCGACTGGTCGGCCATCGATCCGTCGATCCTGGGCACGCTGTTCGAACGCGGGCTCGATCCGGCCAAGCGCAGCCAGCTTGGCGCGCATTATACCGATCGCGCCAAGATCATGATGATCGTCAAACCGGTGATCATCGATCCGTTGCAGGCGGAATGGGCGGCGGCGCTGGCGGCGATGACGGCGCTGGTGGACAGCACACCGAAACGCACGGCGGACCGCCTGTTGACCCCGGCGGACCGGCGCAAGGCAGACAGGGTGATGGCGGAGGCAGCAGCGATCCACAGCGGCTTCATCGAGCGGCTGGCGGCGTTCCGCGTGCTTGATCCGGCGTGCGGGTCGGGCAATTTCCTGTATGTCGCGCTGCGCAGCCTGAAGGATATCGAACACCGCGCCAATCTGGATGCCGAGGCGCTGGGCCTGCCGCGCGGCTTTCCCCGCGTCGGGCCGGAATGCGTGCTGGGTATCGAATTGAACCCCTTTGCCGCCGAACTGGCGCGGGTGTCGGTGTGGATCGGCGAAATCCAGTGGATGCGCCGCAACGGTTTCGATGCAGCGCGCAACCCGATCCTGCGGCCGCTGGCGACGATCGAATGCCGCGACGCGGTGCTCAACGGCGATGGCACGCGGGCAGACTGGCCGGCGGCGGATGTCGTGGTGGGCAACCCGCCGTTTTTAGGCAACAGTAAGATGATTGCCGAATTAGGCGAGGATTACACACGCAAACTGAGAACGTCATGGATTGAACTGCCGGGCGGGATCGATCTCGTTTGCTACTGGTTCGCTAAGGCGTGGGCAATGATGGCGTCTGGCAAGCTCAAACATGCGGGTTTCGTTGCGACGAATAGCATTCGAGGCGGAGCCAACCGTGAAGTATTAAAACCAATCGTCGAGCATGGCGGTATTTTCGCCGCGTGGAACGACGAGAGTTGGACTGTAGATGGTGCAGCGGTTCGTGTATCGCTCGTTTGTTTTGCCGTTCAGGCCGAATCCGTGATGTTGAATGGCAACCGAGTCGCGCAAGTTTTGGCGGATTTGACTGCCAACAACGCAGACTTCGATCTCACAAAGGCTTCTACCATTCTCGTCAATAAAGGCATTTGCTTCGAAGGGTTTCGTAAATACGGTAAACTCGACATTGCAGGTTCGCTTGCAAGAACGTGGTTAAAATTGCCAGTCAATGTCAACGGCAAGTCTAACGCCGATGTGTTGTTCCCGTATATCGGTGGTCTGGATGTCGTGGAAGGGCCAAAAGATGTCTGGGTGATTGATTTTCACTTCGCATCGGATGTCGAACATGCAGCGATGTATGAAGCGCCATTTCAATACGCTTTAGAACACAACAAGCCGTATCGCGACGGCGTTCGTGATCGCCAACGGCGTGAGCAATGGTGGCGCTTTGGGCGGAGTGGCGCTGCGCTTCGAGACGCGCTCAAGCCTTTGACGCGGATGATAGTGACGCCGAGAGTTTCAAAGCATCGCTTGTTTGCGTGGATGCCGCTCACTATCCGCCCAAGTGACGCAACAAATGCCATCGCCCGCGACGACGACACCAGCTTCGGCATCCTGCATTCGCGCTTCCATGAACTCTGGTCGCTGCGGATGGGCACCTTTCTCGGCGTGGGCAATGACCCGCGCTACACGCCCTCCACTACCTTTGAAACCTTCCCCTTCCCCGCAGGCCTGACCCCCGATATTGCCGCCGCCGCCTATGCCGATGATCCGCGCGCGCAGGCGATTGCGGCGGCGGCGGCGCAGTTGAATACCCTGCGCGAAAACTGGCTCAACCCGGATGATCTGGTCCGGCGGGAGCCCGAAGTTGTGCCCGGTTATCCGGATCGCATCCTGCCGCGCGACGAGACCGCTGCAAAAATCCTCAAATCCCGCACCCTGACCAACCTCTACAACGCCCGCCCGCAATGGCTCGCCAATGCCCATGCCGCGCTCGATGCGGCGGTTGCCGATGCCTATGGCTGGGGCGATGACTGGCGCGCCGGCGTCATGACCGATGACGCGATTCTGGCGCGGCTGTTCCGGTTGAACCAGGCACGGGCTGAGGGTTAGCCCAACGCAACGAAGTGCAGTGCAACCCTGTCATCCCGGGCTTGACCCGGGACCCAGCTTTCTTGGGGAACGCGCAGAAAGAAGCTGGGTCCCGGGCCGAGCCCAGGATGACAGTAAAGAAGCAAGGAGCATGGGCAAAGCCCATGCCGGCGTCGGACGCGTTCGGTGCGGGAAGGCCGCACCGCCGCGCCGGCCGGGCTTGCGCGAGTCCGCGCGCAGCTTCGCTGCTCGCTGGCCGGTCTGCGCCAAACACCCCATTGCGCCCGCGGCAAACCCCCGCCACTATACCACTTGTTGCAGCGCACAAACCGGGGGCGGGCTGAATGGGATTGGGTGATCGGGTGCCGACACG
The DNA here is from genome assembly GCA_049318305.1 of Polymorphobacter sp. Taxonomy (GTDB): domain Bacteria; phylum Pseudomonadota; class Alphaproteobacteria; order Sphingomonadales; family Sphingomonadaceae; genus Sandarakinorhabdus. The sequence goes on along the minus strand of JBMOGO010000107.1, from coordinate 7,082 downwards.
GCGCGAGGTGCTTCGCGCCATCGGCATGCTCGGCGGCGCGTCGGTGCTGTACCAGGCAATGGCGGCGATGGGCCATGCCGCCGAAACGCAATTTGCCGGGCCGCCCAACCTGTCGGGCGCGCGGCCGGGGGCTTCGGTGCTGGTGCTCGGCGCCGGCCTCGCCGGGATGCTCGCCGCCTATGAGCTGGCCAAGGCCGGCTACAGCGTGCGCATCATCGAATACAACAACCGCCCCGGCGGGCGGAACTGGTCGCTGTACGGCGGCGACACCTATACCGAACTGGGCGGGGAGACCCAGAAGATCGGCTTTGCCAAGGGCAATTACCTCAACCCCGGGCCATGGCGGATCCCCTATCACCACCGCACCCTGTTGCATTATTGCAAGGCGTTCGGCGTCGCGCTGGAACCCTTTATCCAGTTGAACCATGCCGCGCTGATCCACAACAGCAAGGCCTTCGGCGGCACCCCGCAACGCTATCGCGAACTGGCGGCGGACTGGGATGGCAATGTCGCCGAACTGCTGGCCAAGGCCATCGACAACAAGGCGCTGGACGCCGAAATGGACGCCGCCGCGCGCGACCAGTTGAAGGAAGCGCTGCGCGACTGGGGCATTCTCGACAAGGACATGCGTTACGCCAGGAACCTGCGCACCGCGCAGCGGCGCGGCTATGACCGGCCGCTGGGCGGCGGAGTCGATGGCGCCCCCATCGCGTCGCAGCCATTCGCCTTCAAGGATGTGCTCGATTCCCGGGTCGGCGGCATCGTCGCCCAGCATATGGAGCATCAGCACCAGACGACGATGTTCCAGCCGGTGGGCGGCATGGGGATGATCGGCAAGGCCTTCGGGCGCCAGGTCGCCGACAAGATCCGCTATGGCGCCAGGGTGACGAAAATCGACCAGTCGGGCGGCGCGGTGACCGTGACCTATACCGATGTCGCCAGCGGCGCGGTCGAGACAGCCAAGGCCGATTACTGCGTCTGCACCATTCCGCTCGGCATCCTCAGCCAGATCGAACTCGATGCCTCGGCGGGCCTGCGCGCCGCCATCGCCGCGGTGCCCTATTCCAACTCGGTCAAGGTCGGGCTGGAGATGAAATCGCGCTTCTGGGAGGAAGAGAACGCCATTTACGGCGGGGTCAGCTATACCGATCGCGAAATCAGCATGATCTCCTACCCCAGCGGCGGCATGCACAGCGCCGGGCCGGGGGTGATCTTGGGCGCCTATACCTTTGGCCCGGCCTCGTACAAATTTGCCGGCATGACGGTGGCGCAGCGCATCCAGCGCGCGCTCGACCAAGGGTCGGTGTTCCACCCCGGCCGCTACAGGCAAGAATATAGCAACGGCGCGGCCGTGGCGTGGAGCCGGTCACCCTTTACGCTGGGCTGTTGCGCGCAGTGGAACGAAGACACCCGCCGCGAGCATTACCAGACGCTGTGCGCCGTCGATGACCGGCTGGTGCTGGCCGGCGAACATGCCTCGTACATCGGCTGCTGGATGGAAGGTGCGCTGCTGTCGTCGCTCGACGCGATTACCCGGCTGCACAAGCGGGCACTGGAGGCATGAGGATGAAGCTGGCGATTATCGTCCTGGGGTTGCTGGCGGTGCCGGCTTTCGCGGCGAAACCCGTCGCGCCCGACCCGGGGGCGCAGGTTTATGAGGAGGTGTGCCAGGCCTGTCACATGGCCAACGCCAAGGGTGCGGTCGGCGCCGGGCGGATCACCGCACTGGCAGGCAACACCAACCTGGAGTTTCCCGAATATCCGATCAGCGTCGTCACCGGCGGCAAGGGCGCGATGCCGTGGTTTCGCGGGCAATTGACCGACCAGCAGATTGCCGACGCGATTTCCTATGTGCGGACGCATTTCGGCAACAAGTACAAGGGCCGTGTCACCGCCGCGATGGTGGCCGAAAGCGGCGTGCCGGCGCCGGAAGGCGTGAGGCGTCCGCGGAATTAGGGCAGAACGATCATACCGCGCTGGTCCCGGATATCGCCGTCATCCCGGGCTTGACCCGGGACCCAGTTTTCTGGGCGAACGTGCAGAAAAAACTGGGTCCCGGGTCAAGCCCGGGATGACGGTGTCGGAAGCGCCTCCCGCCATCAAGCGCCGAACGCGCCCGGCGGTTCCCCCATCGCCACCACTGTCACCGCGCCGCCCGCATCGACGCTTTCGACGAGGCACGATGTCCGCCGCGTCCGGGTTTCGGCGATCCACCAGCGACCGCCCCGGCGGATATAGACATCGTCATATTCCACCCCCATCTGGGTCAGCGTCCGACTGGCCAGGTTGATGTTGTGGAAATGCAGCGACCAGCGCCCGGTCGCGCGGTCGGCACCATCAAAGGCGATGATGCCATTGGCGCCGTGGTGGATGTCGTAAATCGTCGGCTGGCAACCCATGGCGGCATAAATCGCCACAAAGGCATCGCGGTTGTCGAACGCCGGAAACCCGTCATAGGCGATCACGGCGCCGTCCGGTGCCAGCGTGTCACGCACGCCTTCGGGGTCTTTCAGGTCGCAGGCGCGCAGGTACCGCGCCTTCAGGTCACGGATGGCGCGATCATCCTCAAGCTGCTGCACCCGCGCCGCCAGGCTGGCCACGTCCATTTCGCTCTCCATCAACGCTTTGCGTAACGCATGCGACACGCTACTACGCATATCAAGCCAATGGGGAGTGAAAAATGCGATTCGAGGGAAAATCCGTGCTGGTCACCGGCGCGGCATCGGGCATCGGCCGCGCTACCGCGATCCTGTTCGCTGCCGAAGGCGCCCGGGTCAGCATCGCCGACATCAACGCCGCCGGCCTTTCGGAAACCGCCGCCATGCTGGCGACGCCGCCGCGCATCATCCCCTATGACGCCGGCGATTTCGCATCGTGCCGGGCGCTGGTCGCCGCAGCAGCGGTGGACGGCCTCGACGTGCTGTGCAACGTGTCGGGAATGCTGAAATGGGGCCCCAGCCTCGAATTTTCGGTGGAGGATTTCGAACGCATCCTGCGCATCAACACCACCAGCGTGTTCGTCATGTGCCAGGCGGCGCTACCGCACCTGATCAAATCCGGCGGCAACATCGTCAACACCGCATCGACCGCGGCGTTGCAGGGCATCCCCTATACCATCGCCTATGCCGCCTCCAAACACGCCGTCGCTGCCATCACCAAAAGCCTGGCCATCGAATTTGCCGCGAAAGGCGTGCGCATCAACGCCATCTGCCCCGGCCATGTCGACACCCCGATGGGCAACAGCGCGCCGCCGCCGGGCGATGTCGATTGGGCGCTGGTGATGCGCAACGCCCCCAAATTGCCCAACGGCACCTGTGCGCCATCGGACATCGCCGAAGGCTTTGCCTATCTTGCGTCAGACGCCGCCCGCAAGATCACCGGCACGCTGCTGACCATCGATGGCGGCCAGTTGGCGGGGTAAGCGCAACGCAGACGGCCGACGAGCGAAGGGCCGCCCCTTTCGGGACGGCCCTAGCCGTTTTCGATGATAGTGCAATCAGGCCGTGACAGCGGCCGAGCGACGGCGGGCGGCAACGCCGACCATGCCGAAACCGACGAGCAGCAGGCCCCAGGTGGCGGGTTCCGGAACCGTGCCAGCAACGCTCACCGAGTAAGTCCGGCTCAGGGTGGGTCCGAAGTCCGAGGAAAAGATCGTGGCGTTCGCAAAACCCGCATTGTTGGCGGTATAACGCACTGGTCCACCGCCATCAGAGTACAATACCGAACCGTCGCCCTGGAAGTAAAGACCGACCAGATCACCGCCTTGAACCGCCAAGCCGCTGCCCAGCGAGAAATTCTGAACGCCACCGGCGACGCCTGGTGTTTCCAGATTGCTGGAGCCGACAAGGTCGAAACCCTGTCCATTCGTACGATAGATCAGCAGGCGCACGGCACCAGCGTTGGCTTTCGCAAAGATGCTCCACGTCTTTAGCGTCGCATTACCGCTGATCGAATTGTTGCCGTCGAGGATGCTGAAGTTGCTGAAACCATCAGCATTATCGCGACCGATGACCGCATTTCCGCCGACGATGACCACGGCAGAGGCAGGAACCGATGCAAAGGCAGCGACGGCGGCCAGGGTAGCGAGAATCTTGTTCACGGTGATCTCCAGTGCGACTTAAGTTTCCGATACCGGCATGCAAGTCTCATGCCAAAAATATTTTTCTATTTTTTACAATATGTTGAAATTTTCCACATGCCGAATGTGTAAAGAATTCCGACACTTTACGCTGTCAGCGCGGCTACAGCGCCGTCACGCCGCCGACCATCTGTGCGATGAACAGACCCAGTTCGTCCTCGCCGACATGTTCGAAGCGCATCAGCGCCAGTGTGTGGGCGCCGCCGACGAACAGCCGCGCCGCCGACCGCGTGGCGGGGCTCACCGTTCCCGTCCCGGCAGCCAGTATCGATTCAACCAGCCGGTGCAGCTGCTGCTGCAACGCCAGGAACTGCGGCCAGACATCGGACCTGACGCCGGTGCTCCAGTCGAGCCAGACGCGCACGGTATCGGGTTCGTCCGCTGCCATCGCGGCGGTGCGCTCCGCCAGCCGGGTCAGCACCTCGCGCGGTGGCCCGGGCGCTGCAATCGCCTCTGTCACCATGGCGACAATGGTTGCTGCAACCGCATCCAGCACCGCGTCGACCAGATCGCCGCGCGTCCGAAAATAGGAATAGACGGCAGACACCGACACACCGGCGCGCTGCGCCACCTGCGCCTGGGTCGCCCGCGCGATGCCATGCTCCGCAAAACAGGCAACGCCATGTGCCAGCAGTTGCGCCCGCCGATCGTCGGGGGCCAATCGCCGGCGCACAGGCTTTCGGGGGTTCGCTGCGGGCATGACGGCGGCGATAGCGCGTCCTATTGACAATTGCCACACTAACGTTGATGTGTTTATTATCAATAAGAGGTCGGACCGCATGTCCAAGGCAACCGCCAGCATTGCACCGCACATGACCGTGCGCCGCATCACCTTCCGCTTCCCGGCCACGCTGGGCGGCATCTGGAACCGCCAGCGCCCGGCGTTCAGCCACATCGTCAATGCCGGGTCGCTGGCGATGCCCTATCTCGAACCCTATCTCATCGAAACCATGCGCCAGGCGCGCGGCAAGCTGACCGACCCGCGGCTAATCGCCGACATCGACCATTACATCGGGCAGGAAGCGGCGCATTACCGCCAGCATCAGCAGTTCAACAAGCGGTTGGCGGAGCTTGGCTATGCCGCCGTCCCGCACATGGAGGCGGTGCTCAAGGCCGATTACCAGGGCTTTGGCCGCGATCGCTCCTTTGCCTTCAACCTGGCCTATGCCGAAGGCTTCGAGGCGATGGCGCTCGCGATCGGCCATATGCTCGTCGAGGACCGCGAATATCTGTTTGGCGATGGCGAGCCCGCGGTCGCCTCGCTGATCCTCTGGCATTTCGTCGAGGAGATCGAGCATAAATGCGCCACTTATGATGTCTTTGCGGCGCTGGACGGGCGCTATGTCTGGCGCATCTACGGGCTGCTCTATGCCAGCATCCACATCATGGCGCGCGCCCGCCAGGGCTATGCCCGGATGATGATCGAAGACGGCCTGTGGGCGAACTGGCGCGAGCGGCTGGCGCTGTACCGGTTGTTGCTGCGCATGTTCCGCCGGCTGACGCCGCGCCTGCTGCGCATCTTGGTGCCCGGCTATGACCCGCGCCGTGTCGCCGATCCGGCCTGGGCGGTGGCGTGGTGGCAGCAATATCATGACGGCGCCCGCAACCTTGCCGAACTCGACATGGCCCGGATCGGCGAAGCTGCACCGGTGTCTGCCGCATGATCGTGATGCCGGAACGCCTGCGGCCGCAGCCCATGCCAGAACGCCTGCGCGTGCTGCTGTTCCTCAACGGGGTCGGCCTGTTCATCTTTGCGCTGTTCACCGGCTGGCACTGGTTCGTTCTCCTGCTCGGAGAGATCGTGGCGTGGCCCTTGATCCCGGCCATCCCGGCGCATGTTCCCGGTGATGCGCGGGCGTGGCGCATGGTCCATATGGAAGCGATCACCCACGGCCTGTTGTTGATGGCGTGGGGGCTGGGCGGGCCCTTCATCCGGCTGTCGCCGCGCTGGCACCGCATCTTCTTCTGGAGCGCATTGACCACCGCCTGGCTATTCGCGGTGCCGCCCTATTTCAACGCGCTGTTCGGCACCCGCGGCCTCGCCATGGGCGGCGGGCCGTTCAAGGGCGGGCTGGCCAACGACATCATCTTCCTGTTCGGCTGGCCGCCGCTGATCGCCGTCCATGTGACGCTGGTGCTCGCCGCCATCGGCCTGTGGCGCACGGCAAAGGCCTTGCCCCGCGCCTGACGCTGCGTATCGCTTGCCACCACCGCCGCCGCCGTGCTTTCGTTCGCCACCACATTCAGGGGGCAGAGCGTTGCGCTACGACGGCAAGATCATCCTCGTTACCGGCGGCACGCGCGGCATCGGGCGCGACATCACCGCTGCCTTTGCCGCCGCCGGCGGACGCGTCTTCACCTGTGGCCGCACGCCCCCCGAAACGCCGCTGGACGCCGACTTCATGCCCTGCGACGTCCGCGACCCTGATGCCGTGACCACGATGATCGACGCCATCGGCGCCGAAACGGGCCGCATCGATGTCGTCATCAACAACGCCGGCGGCGCGCCGCAGACCGACGCCGCGACCGCGTCCCCACGATTTTCCGAAAAGATCATCGCCCTCAACCTGCTCGCCCCCATCCATGTCGCGCGCGCCGCGCACCGCTGGATCCCCGCCGGCGGCAGCATCATCAACATCGCCAGCGTCTCCGCCGTCCGCCCCTCCCCCGGCACCGCCGTCTATGCCGCTGCCAAATCGGGCCTGCTCGGGCTGACCCGCAGCCTGGCGCAGGAATGGGCGCCGGCAATCCGCGTCAACGCCATCATCGCCGGGCTGATCGAAACCGAAACCGCCGATGTCACCTATGGCTCGGCCGCCGCGCGCGCGGCGCTCGCCACCAGCCTACCGGCAAAGCGCCTCGGCACCGGGCAAGATATCGCCAATGCCGCGCTGTTCCTCGCCTCGCCGCTCGCCACCTCTATCAACGGAGAGGCGCTGACCGT
>JBMOGO010000106.1:0-10730 GCA_049318305.1 Polymorphobacter sp. | reverse complement strand
CACCGCCTTGTCGGGGCTTGAATTGATGCAGGGCATGATCGAAGTTCGCTTTCCGCGCGCCCCGATCGCCGAATTGATGGCGATGGCGGGCGGCAGCGCCGGTGAAGGCTGGATGGTGTTCACCGGCCACCCCGGCCCGCAGCATTACAATCCCATCGGCACTGTCCACGGCGGCTATGCTGCGACCTTGCTCGATAGCTGCATGGGTTGCGCCGTCCATACCACCCTGCCCGCCGGCACCGGCTATTCTACCATCGATCTCAACATCACCTATATCCGCGCCATGACCGCCGCGACCGGCGAAGTGACCGCGCGCGGCGAGGTGATTTCCACCGGCAAGCGCATCGCCACGGCGCGCGGCACGCTGACCGACAGCCAGGGCCGCGTCATCGCCACCGGCGTTACCACCTGCCTGATCTTCCCCATCGGCGAACTGGCGCGGCGGTGACCCGGTCTGGCCTTCCCGGCGCACCTGTCGCATCACGGTGCCAGGGAGAACCACGACCATGTTGAATCCGACAATCATCGTCCGCAAGACCGGCGGACCGGAGCGGCTCGAACTGATCGACGCAGGCATGCCAGTTGCCGGCCCGGGCCAGTTGCTGGTCCGCGTCGAAGCCTGCGGCGTGGCCTTCGCCGATATCGTCATGCGCATGGGCTTTTACCCCGGCGTCAAGGTGCCGTTCACGCCTGGCTATGAAGTCGTCGGCACGGTGGTGTCGGGCGATGGCTTTGCGGTCGGCAGCCGCGTTGCCGCGCTGACCGTCAATGGCGGTTACGCCCGCCACGCCGTCATCCGCGCCGACCATGCCGTGGCGGTGCCCGATGGCCTGTCCTCGGCCAAGGCGGCGGCGCTGGTGCTCAATGGGCTGACGGCCTGGCAAATGCTGACGCGCACGCTGTCGCAACCGTCGGTTGAAAAAATGCTGGTCTGGGGCGCCAGCGGCGGCGTCGGGTCGATCCTTATCGATCTGGGCCGCCATTTCGGCATCGAAACCTATGGCGTTGCCAGTGGCCGGCGCGGTGACTTCGTCACGGCGCGCGGCGGCATTCCGATCGACCGCGCCGCGGGCGATGTCGTCGAACAGGTCCGGCGCCTCTCGGGCGGCGGCGTCGATGCGGTGTTCGACGGAGTGGGGGGCAGCAACGTCAAGGTTTCACAAGGCTGCCTGCGCGATGGCGGTGCCGTCATCGTCTTCGGTTTCCAGGGTGCGCTGGGCGGCAGCAAGTTCAGCCCGCTGAAAATGCTCAAAGGCTTCGTGACAAGCCCGCGGCTCAGCCTGTTGTCGCTGTTCCAGTCGGGCCTGGGCGTGCGCGCCTATATCGTCACCCAATGGCAGGATGTGCACCCGGCCTTTACCCGTGCCGACCTGGCCGAATTGTTCCGGCTGGGCGCTGCCAGCATCATCGACCCGGCCATCCATGTTGAATGGCCGCTGGAGCGCGCCGCCGAAGCGCAGCAACTGATGATGGATGGCGGCCAGACCGGCAAGATCATCCTTCTGCCATAGGAGTACGACATGACCGGAGCCGCCATCATCATCGGCGCAGGCGATGCCACCGGCGGCGCCATCGCCGCCGCCTTTGCCCGCGATGGACTGGTCGCGGTGCCGGTGCGCCGCACCGCGGACGCGCTGGCACCGCTTGCCGACCGTATCCGCATCGAAGGCGGGCAATGCCTGCCGATCGGCGCCGATGCCCGCGACGAGTCGCAGATGATCGCGCTGTTCGACCGCGTCGAGGCGGAAATCGGCCCGGTGGAGGTGGCGGTGTTCAACATCGGCGCCAATTCGCCGATGTCCATCCTCGATGAAACCGAGCGGCGGTACCGGAAAATCTGGGAATTGTGCGCGCTGGGCGGCTTCCTGATGGCCCGGGAGGCGGCGCGGCGCATGGTGCCGCGCGGGCGGGGCACCATATTGTTCACTGGCGCCACCGCAGCGGTGCGCGGCGGCGCCGGGTTTGCCGCCTTTGCCGGCGGCAAGCACGCGCTGCGCGCCCTGGCGCAAAGCTGCGCGCGCGAGCTGGGGCCAAAGGGCGTGCATGTCGGCCATATCGTCGTCGATGGCGCCATCGATACCGATTTCATCGCGACCCAGTTTCCCGAACGCTATGCGATGAAGGCGGAGGACGGCATCCTCGATCCCGATCACATCGCCGCCAATTACGTCACGCTCCACCACCAGCCACGCGATGCCTGGACGCACGAACTCGACCTGCGGCCGTGGAGCGAGAAATTCTAGAGGAAGGGAAAAACCTGTGCCCAAGACCATCGAATTCCTGTTCGATGTCGGTTCACCGACCAGTTACCTCGCCTATCGCCGCCTGCCCGCGATCATCGCGCGCACCGGCGCCGGGTTGGAAAACATCCCGGTGCTGCTTGGCGGCATCTTCAAGGCGACCGGCAACGCCCCGCCCGGGCTGGTCGCGGCGCGCGGCCGCTGGATGGGCATCGACATGGCGCGTTATGCCGCGCGCGAAGCCATCACGCTGGGCCACAACCCGGATTTCCCGATCAACACCATCACCATGATGCGAATGCTGACCGCGGCGCGCGGCACGGCGGATTTCGCGCCGCTCGGCGAAACTCTGTTTTCGGCCATGTGGGAGCATCCGCGCAACATGGGCGATCCCGTGGTGCTGGCCGCTACGCTGGCCGCCGCCGGCTTTGACCCGGCGACATGGTTAGCGCGCGCTGCCGACCCGGATGTGAAGGCAGCGCTGGTCAAGGCCACCGAATATGCCGTGGAAAATGGTGCGTTCGGCGCGCCGACCTTCTTCGTCGATGGCGAGATCTTCTTCGGCCAGGACCGGCTGGATTGGGTGGAGGCCGCGGCGGCGTAAATCACCTCTCCCGTTGACGCGAAGGCGTCGCATAAGGCTGCGGGAGAAGAGACAAAAAAGCCCGGCGGATTGGTCCGCCGGGCTCTTGTGTTCGTCCGTTCCGTTCAGATCAGCGGCGATCGCCCATGAACGACAGCAGGAACTGGAACAGGTTGATGAAGTTGAGATACATCGTCAAAGCACCCAGCACCGCCGATTTGCCGATGAATGCCGAGCCCTGCAGCTCGTAATACATGCCCTTCAGGCGCTGAGTATCATAGGCGGTCAGGCCGGCAAAGATCAGCGTGCCGATGATGTTGATGGCAAGCTGCAACGGCCCCGACTTGAAGAAGAAGTTGGCGAGCGTCGCGACGAGTAGACCGATCAGGCCCATCATCAGAAACTTGCCCATCGCCGAAAGGTCACGCTTTGTCGTATAACCATAAAGGCTGAGCGCGCCATAAGAGGCCGCCGTGACGAAGAAGGTCTGCGCGATCGACGCGCCCGTGTAGCGCACGAAGATTGTCGACATCGACACGCCCATCAAGCCGGCAAAGCCCCAGAAGCACGCCTTCAACTGGCCTTCGGACAGCCGGTTGACGCCAAAGTTCATCACCAGCACCAGCGCCAGCGGCGACAGCATGGCGATCCAGCCGGCGATCGTCGGCCCGATGCGGCCCGCGGCATCCTGCGCATAGAACACCGACAGCAGCGCGGCATTATTGGCCACGAGCAGCGCGACGATGCCGGTCAGCAGCACGCCCGATGCCATGTAATTGTAGATCGAGAGCATGTACGAGCGCAGGCCCTCATCATAGCCCGCGCTCGCATCGACCTGGGGTCGGATACCGGCGAGGCGGGGGTCCACCTGGTTAGCCATCAATTCCTCCTGTCACCGGCACAAACGCCGGAATCAACCTCCAATATCGTGCATAACGCGCCGGGATTCAATGGTGCATGATGACCGAATGGTAATCCGCCTGCTACAAATCCCTGAGCACTGCATTCGGCCGCGCCGACAGCGCCCGCCACGACCCCGCCAGCCCGAGCACCACCGTAACCGCGCCGCCGGCGAGCACCACCGCCAGCACCGGCAGCCAGTCCGGCTGCCATTCCAGCTTGAACACCTGCGTCACCACATACCAGCCCGCCCCGCCGCCAAGCAGCAGCGCCAGCACCGAAACGATCAGCGCCAGAAAGCCATATTCGGCCAGCGTCGCCCGCGCCACCTGCCCGCGTGTCGCGCCGAGCAGCTTGAGCAGCACGGCATCATAAGTGCGCGCTCGTGCGCCCGCCGCTAGCGCGCCGATCAGCACGGCAATGCCAGCCGCCACCGTCACCGACGCCGCGGCACGAATGGCGGCCGACAATTGCCCCAGCAACTCGCCGACCTGGCCGAGCACATCCTTGACCCGCACCACCGAGGCGGTGGGGTAGGCGCGCGAAATCCCCGCCTGCACGGCGCGTTCCTGCGCCGGCGCCACAGCCAGCGTCGCCATCCAGCTGTGCGGCGCCGCCTCCAGCGTGCCCGGCGCGAACAAAATGGCAAAGTTGAAGCCCAGCGATTGCCAGTCGATTTTGCGCGTGCTGGCGATGACCGCGGTCACCTCCACCCCCAGCACCGACACGGTGATGGTGTCGCCTACCTTCAGATTCAGCGCCTGCGCGGCATCGTCATCGAGCGAGACCAGCGGCGGTCCGGCATAATCCTTTGGCCACCATTTGCCGCTGACCAGCTTGTTCGCCGGCGGAAAGTCGGCGGCATAGCTCAAACCGCGGTCGCCGCGCAAAATCCAGGCATCGGGCGAGGCGTTGAGTTTGCTGACCGGTACGCCCTTCACCGCCGTCACCGGCCCGCGCAGCGATGGCACCACCGTCATCCCGGCACCCGGTGCCGCCTGGCGCACCACGGCGCGAAAGCCGTTCAGTTCCTCCTTGGGCACATCGATGACGAAAAAGCTCGGAGCGCGCGCCGGCAAACTGCGGTTGATCTGGCCGGAAAAATTCGTCTCGATCACCGCCAGCGTGGCGAACAGCGTCAGCCCCAGCCCCAGCGCCACGATCAACTGCCGCGTCGGCGCTCCCGGCCGATACAGGTTTGCCAGCGCCAGCCGCGCCAGCGTGCCCTTTGGCCGCGGCACCCGCGCTGCGCCCCAGCGCACCAGCGCCGCCAGCGCCCACAGCAGCGCGATCAGCGCCAGCGCCGCACCGACAAAGGCCAGCACGAACAACCGGTCGGTGGCATTGAGCACCGTCAGCCCGACAATCGCCAGCCCCGCCGCCACCATGATGGCGATCGTCCCCGCCCCCGGCTGGTCACGGCGTTCGGTGATGCTGCGGAACAGCCGCGCCGCCGGCATCTTGGCCGCCTGCGCCAGCGGCCACAGCGCAAAGGCCAGCGCGATCAGCAGGCCATAGGCGGCCGACGTACCTAGTGCCGCCCATTGCAGGCGCAGTGACGGCGGCACCGGCAGGCTGTCCCCGGCAAACTGCACGACAAGCCACGGCGTCGCCGCGCCGATGGCCAGCCCGATCAGCACCGCGCCCAGTGCGACCAGTCCGATCTGCCACAAATAGGTCGCGCGGATCGTCGCGGTATCGGCGCCGAGCGTCTTCAATGTCGCGATGGTCTTGGTCTTGTGGCCTAGATAGGCGCTGACCCCGCCGCCCACTCCGACCCCCGCCACCACCAGCGCGGTCAACCCGACCAGCGTCAGGAACTTCCCCAGCCGGTCGACGAACTGCCGCGTGCCGGGCGCGCCGTTGCTGCGATCCTGATACTGGAACCCGGCATCGGGCGCGGCGTTCTGCAACGACGTCACGACTGCGGGCGGCGACACGCCGGCTGGCAGCCGAACCCGATAATGGCTGCGGAACATGCTGCCCGGAGCCAGCATCCCCGTCGATTCGAGATCCGCCAGCGGAATGATGACACCGGGGCCAAAACCCAGCCCCTCTCCGGCCTTGTCGGGTTCGTCCGCCACTACGCCGGCAACAGTGAAGTCGGCATTGCCGATCGCCAGACGATCGCCGCGCTTCAGCTTTATGCGATCGGCCAGTGCCGGGGCGATTGCCGCCGTGCCAGGGCGCAATTGCCCGCCGCCGGCCATGGCGAAACGACCATACAGCGGCCAGCGCGCATCGACCGCCTTCAGTTCGCCGAGCACCCGATCGTCGCTGCTGGCCGGACCGACCATGGCGCGCAGCCGCACGACCTCAGAGACAACGCCCTTCGTTTCCAGCCGGGCGCGTTCCTCCGCTGTCGCCATGCGGCTGGTCAGCCGCGCCTCGACATCGCCGCCTAAAATCAGCTGGCCGCGTTCGCCCAGCCCTTGTGTAATCGACGATGACAGGCTGCCGACGCCGGCCAGCGCCGCGACGCCGAGGATGAGGCACACGCCGAGCAGCCGCAGCCCGGTGAGGCCGCCGCGCAGTTCGCGTAGCGCAAGGCGCAGGGGCAGCGGCAGGTTCAAGCGAACACTTCGCCGAGGAAATCGGTCATCGTCTTCCACGATCGCCGGTCGGAATCCGGGTTATACTGGATACCGCCGGCCGGATTGCTGGCGAGCGGGAAAGTGAAGGCGTGCATGGTGTTGCCATAAGCATGGAGCTGCCAATCAGCACCGGCAGCTTCCAGTTCATGCGCCAGCGCCACCGTCGCGTCGGGCGGGGTCATCGGGTCGTTCCAGCCGTGCAGCACCAGCACCTTGGCGGTGATCGGCCGGGCTTCGAGGCCCGACGGCGGATAGACGCCGTGAAAGCTGACCGCGCCCTTGACCAGCGGCGAGCCCGACCGCGCCACATCGAGGGCGCACAATCCGCCGAAGCAGTAACCGATGATGGCGATGCGCCCGGCATCGACCGCCGGATGCGCCGCTGCGGCTTCGGCCCCTGCCAGCAACCGCCGCTGTAACGCGGCGCGGTCGCCCACCCAGGGGTTCATCAGCGCGCTGTTATCGCCCTGCAAGTCACCGCGCACGCCCTTGCCGTAGACATCGATGGCGATGCCGACATAGCCCAGCGCCGCCAGCCGGTCGGCGATGGCGTTGTCCGCCGCGCTCTGCCCGGCCCAGTTGTGCGCAATCAGCACCGCCGGATGCGGGCCGGCGCCGACGGGCAGCGCGACATAGCCCTGACAGAGCGTGTCGCCATCGGCATAGTTGAAATCGGTCATGTCCTGTCCTCCCCTTTATTCAGCAACGGCGCGGTCATCGACCATCTGCACGTGATCGCGCACGATATGTCCGTCCTTCATCTCGATGACCCGGCCACAGCGCGCCGCCAGCGCCGCGTCATGGGTGATCAAAATCAGCGTCGCGCCCGTTTCGGTCAACCGGTCGAACAACAGTTCGATCACCGCGTTGCCGGTCGATTCGTCCAGATTGCCGGTCGGTTCGTCGGCGAAGATCAGCGCCGGCCGTGCCGCGATTGCTCGCGCCAGCCCGACACGCTGCTGCTCGCCGCCCGAAAGCTGGGTCGGATAATGGTGCAGCCGGTGACCAAGCCCGACCGATTGCAGTTCCGCCCGCGCCTTGCCGTCCGGATCGGCGATGCCCGCCAGTTCGAGCGGCACACCGACATTTTCCACCGCGGTCATCGTCGGGATGAGGTGGAACGCCTGCAGCACAATGCCGATGCGCCCGCGCCGCGCCCGCGCCAGGCCGTCTTCATCCAGCGCGGAAAAATCCGCCCCTGCGACGTGCACGCGGCCGGACGTCGCGCGCTCCAGACCCGAAAGCACCGCCATCAATGATGATTTGCCCGACCCCGATGGCCCCAGGATGGCAACCCGTTCGCCGGCACAGACTTGCAGGCTGACGCCGCGCAAAACATCTACTGCGGCATCGCCGCTGCCAAAGCGCAGGGTGACATCGCGCGCATCGATCACGATATGGTCGTTCATGCCGCTCCAACATGGCTGGGAGATTCGTGGGAATGCAAAGTCTAATGCGCCGATATGGCATCTTGCGCCGGATTTACCAGTTGGCTTTGCCGGCAGCGCTGTTGTCAGTGTCACAGGTGACCGCTGCTGCGCCCCCCCGGACTATCGTGGCCTATGGTGACAGCCTGACCGCGGGCTATCAACTCCGCCCCGGCGAAGGCTTTGCGCCGCAGCTGGAGGCCGCCTTGCGCGCCCGCGGGCGCAGCGTCACCGTCGTCAACGCCGGCGTGTCGGGCGACACCACGGCGCAAGGCAAGGCGCGCATCAACTGGGTGTTCGCCGCGCTGAAGGCCAAACCCGATCTCGTCATCCTCGAACTCGGCGCCAACGACATGCTGCGCGGCCAGCCGCCCGCGACCGCCAAGGCCAATCTCGATGCGATGATCACCGCCTTCAAGGCGAAAGGCGCGCGCGTCATCCTCGCCGGAATGCTGGCACAGCCCAATCTGGGCACCGCCTATGCGCGGGATTTCAACGCGCTCTATCCGGCGCTGGCGAAGTCGCAAAAAGTCGCCTTTTACCCGTTCTTCATGGACGGCGTTGCGGCGGTACCGGGGATGCAGCTGAGCGACGGCCTGCACCCGACACCAAGAGGCGTGAAGGTCATTGTCACCCGCATGTTGCCGCTGGTTGAAAAACAGTTGGACGCGCTGCCTTGATGCACCGGCTATTCGTCGCCATCGAATTGCCGGTGCCGGTACGCGACGCACTGGTGGCTATGATGGGCGGCATCGCCGGCGCGCGCTGGCAGAAAGATGAACAACTCCACCTGACTCTGCGCTTCATTGGCGAGGTCGATCGCCACCGTGCCGCCGATATTGCGGCGACCTTGGGCGGCGTGAACATCCAGTCGTTCGACCTGACGCTGGATGGCATCGGCACGTTTGACCGGCGCGGGCGCATCGATGCGCTATGGGCCGGCGTAACCCCGAAGACCGAAGTCGCGGGGCTGGCGCGGCGTGTTGACGCCGCTTTAGCGCGAATCGGCCTGCCACCCGAAACACGCGCTTTTCAACCGCATATCACCATTGCTCGATTTGGAAAGTTAACTGGCCCGATCGATGATTTTCCAGCGGCGCCGGTGCCGGCGCTGTCGTTCACCGTCAGCGGATTTGCGCTATGGAAAAGCCAGCTTGGCCATGATGGCGCCGATTATCAGATCGTCGAACGCTATCGTGCCGCCACACCTCCATTCGCGCCGATCAGATAGGGAGTTAACATTTGAAACGGTGGTTAACTAATTTTTAGCATTTACATTTCGTAAACGCTTCGTATGAAGACCCTGCTGCGAACGGCAATCTGGCTGGTCAGACTTGCTCCTTCGCCGCCTGCCGCGCGTGCGGCGGTCATCACGAACGGGGCAAGTTTCCATGACGATTTCCAGGGCAGCCGTGCTCGGCGCCACGCTTTTTGCCGGCATCGCCGTCCAGGCACAGGCCGTGCTTCCCTTCACCGTGTCGCTCGAATCCGAAAATCCGGGCGCGCAGAATTCGACCTCGGGCTTTTTTTCGGTCGGCGTTGAAGATTTCAACGCGCGCAACAACGGCGAACCGCAGAACTTCAACACCAGCTTCGACGGCAGCGTGTTCAGCGGCGTCTATACCGGCGTCGGCGTCAACAATGCCGATCAATACGGCGGCGCCGATGGCACCGGCAAATATGCCAACGCCCAGTCGAACAACACCTACACGCTCGACCTGACTTCCTCCGAACCCGGCGGCGTCACCTATTTCGGTTTCTGGCTGTCGGCGCTCGATGGCAACAACAATGTCTCCTTCTACCAGGGCGGCAATCTGCTGTTCACCTATACCGCCGCCAATGCAGCAGCCTTCATCAACGGCCTGCCGAACAGCGGTGATTATCGCGGCAACCCCAATGCCAACTTCCTCAACCAGAACGACGGCGAGCCCTACAGCTTCCTCAACTTCTATGCCCGCGGCGGCACCCGTTTCGACCAGGTCGTCTTTTCGCAAGGCTCCAGCGGCGGTTACGAAAGCGACAACCACACCGTCGGCCGCTGGTCGCGCATGAGCGGCACCATCATCGGCGGCAACATGGATGTTCCGGAACCCGCCACCTGGGCCATGCTCGTCACCGGCTTCGGCCTCGTCGGCTTCTCGGCCCGCCGTCGCCGCAACACCGCCATCGCCGCCTGATCCTGCGGACTAAAAAGCCGGCCGGCGCCACAAGCGCCGGCCGGTTTTTTTATGCGTTGAAAGGGCCTCCGGCGGCTGGGACCCGCGGCCCCATTCGCCGGAAGATTTCTACGCCACGTCGCGATACGCCAGCACCGGCTTGCGCGCCGCAGCTGTTTCGTCGAGCCGGCGCCGCGGTGCCAAGTGCGGCGAGGTGCGATAGGCTTCCGGGTCAGCCAGCATGCGTTCGGCGATCGATCGCATCGCGCCGATCAACTGATCGAGGCTGGCCTTGCTTTCGGTTTCGGTCGGTTCCACGAGCATGGCGCCGTGCACCACCAATGGGAAATACATCGTCATCGGGTGGAAGCCCTCGTCGATCATCGCCTTGGCCAGGTCGAGCGTCGTCAGCCCGGTATCATGCAGGAAATCATCCGAGAACAGCGCCTCGTGCATGCACGGGCCAGAGTCGGCGAATGGCGCGGTATAGATGTCCTTCAGGCTGGCGAGGATGTAGTTGGCGTTGAGCACCGCGTCTTCCGCGACCAGCCGCAGGCCATCGGCGCCGTGGCTCATCATGTAGCTGAGCGCGCGGACGAACATGCCCATCTGGCCGTGGAAGGCGACCATGCGGCCGAACGACTGGTCATGGTCGGTCGATTGGCGTGCCTGCATTTCCTCGACGAGTTCGAACCCGTCGCGGGTCTTGCGCACAAACGGCAGGGGCGCGAACGGCGCCAGCGCGGCCGAAAAGACCACCGGGCCCGACCCCGGCCCGCCGCCGCCGTGCGGGGTGGAAAAGGTCTTGTGCAGGTTGATGTGCATGGCAT
>JBMOGO010000105.1:0-10811 GCA_049318305.1 Polymorphobacter sp. | reverse complement strand
GGTAGCTCAGTGGTAGAGCAGACGACTGTTAATCGTCTGGTCGTAGGTTCGAGTCCTACCCGCGGAGCCAGCGCAAGTTTTTTCGACTATAGAGACACCAAACCCCTTGTTGCTGATGGGTTTTGTCGTGCGTCCGCGGCATTCAGCGGCGCTCTTTTTGCGGTTTTCGGGGTGTCGACGGACACCGAATTTTGCGAAACCCATTAACAGGTGCGCGCCGGGTCCGCGCGGTTTCCGTCAGGCGATGTCGGCGATGCGGTGAACCAGGTCGATCTGCCGCGAGAGGCATTTGGGCAGGGTGTAGCGATCGAGGACGACACCGCGCGCGGATTTACGCAACTCCTGGCTAGTGTTGCGGGCCGCCAGTGCCGCAATCGTCTGGCGACTGATCGCAGCCGGATCATACATGTCGACAAGATAGCCGTTTTCGCCGTGCGCGATGACTTCATGGACCGGTGCCGTATCGGATGCCACCACGATGCAACCCGTCGCCATCGCCTCGACGCATGACCAGGACAGCACGAACGGCACCGTAAGGTAGATGTGCACCGACGAGACCTGAAGCAACGAAAGATACCGCGGGTAGCTCAGCTTTCCGGTGAAATGCACCCGGTTGCGGTACTCGGGCCGATCGAGCGGAACTTCGGCCAGCATGGTTTCGCGCCAGGTCTTGCCATCCGGTGGTGCCTGACCATAGCTGATCTCGTCGCCGCCGGTGATGACGATATGCGCTTCGGGCCGCGCCGACAGGATCGCCGGCAGGCTGCGCATGAACGACGGAAATCCGCAATACGGCTCGAAATTGCGCGCCACATAGGTCAACACTTCGTCAGCCCGGGTCAGGGTGCGGCCATCGTCGAGTTTGAAGCTCGCGTTGGGATTGGGCAGGACGATATCGGTGTCGATCCCGTCGAAAATCGTGCGGATCTTGGGCTGGAGCACCGCCGGATGCCGGCTGCGCTGCCACTGAGTCGGCGACAACCCGGCATCGGCCATCTCCAGGCTGAGCAGCAGGTGGGCGTTGCGCGCCCGTGTCCGGCACATCGTGTCGAGCGAGACGACACTCCCGGGTTCCGAACCCACGTCACCGCCATGCGCGGTGTAGTAGTATTCGGCGTAACTGATGACCCGCGCCCTGGGGAACACGTCCTTGACGAACAGCATTTCGCCCCAGCCGGGGTGGCCGATGACAACGGCCGGATCAAAGCCCTCGCGCTTCAGGTCGACCATCGTGCGGGCCACCTGCTGGCCATAACGCACGCTGGCTTCGAACAGCCGGACATAGTGGTGGGTTTCAGGCCCCGCCGGTCGCGGACCGTCATAGCTGACCCGGCGCACGCCCGGCAGGTCGGCACCTTTGCGCCGGGTAATGAAGACGACGCGGTGACGACCATCAGCGGCCAGCGCCGGCGCCAGATGCTTGAATTGCGCCGGCATGTTTTGATGGATGAACAGGATGTCCAATACCGTGCTTCCTGGCGTAGTAGGCGGGAGCCCGGCGATGCTCCTGCGACAATGATTGCCCTTCAAAACACCAATGCGCAACCGTTCCCGCCGACCGGTCGCAGCGCGCCGTTCCTGCCGGTCAGAGCAGGAGGTCGGCGGGCTGCAATGGCACGTTATTGCCAAAGCTGATCTGGAAATCGGGTGCCAGCGAACCGGTGGTGTTGCCGAACAGCGCGGTATTGCCCTGTGCATCGACACCGATGCGCAACTGGCCGAGGCCGGTGAACGCCGCGTTGCCAATGAAGGTGAAGGCCTGGTCCCCGGCAACCGAGGCGTCGGCATCGATACCGGTAAGGTCGAGACTATCAACACCCGATATGAAGTCGCCGATGATATCCCCCCTGCTGGTGCCGACGCCGCTGTCCGCCGTGCTGGCATAGACAAAGCTGTCGCTGCCATCACCGCCGAACAACAGGTCGGCACCGGCACCACCGATGATCCGGTCAGCACCGTTCGAGCCGATGATGGTGTCGTTGCCAACGCCGCCTTCAATTGCAGCAATGCCGGTCACCGCCACGGCAGCAAAGTCGAGATGGTCAGCGCCTGTCGAGCCCAACAGGCGGACCCCGGCGAAGCCGCCGGCATCAATGGCTTCGATGCCGGCCAGCGCGGCCAGGCCGATGACGGCGTTGTCGGCCGTCGCCATCACCACGTCATGGCCCGCACCGCCGTCGATGCGGTCGGTTCCAGTGCCCAGCCCGGCGAGAAACACGTCGTCTCCTTCGCCGCCGTCCAGCAGGTCATTGCCGCCCAGGCCGAACAGGATATCGTTGCCGCCGTTGCCCAGCATGACGTCGCCCAGGGCGCTGCCGATGATCGTATCGTCGTCGTTGGTGCCGGAATAGTTCGCCACGTGACTCTCCCCATGCCGGCACGAAGGTTGACCGCGCGATGCTGCAACGGTCCGCCACCCTCTCTCCATGATGTTTTCAAACCGGTCCCGGGCAGACGCCCGGACCCGGTAACCATCACCGGAAATTGGCCTTTTGTTGACGATAGTGACCCCGAAACGGCGCGCACATCCCCATTTGTAGGGTCATGAATTTTGCGTAACCTTTTCGCTTTGCGAACGGCATCCAACGGCGAATAAGGGTCTACTGGCAGGGGCAAGGCTTTGGAACGCGATTCGCGATTTTCTACGGTGTTCCAGCGCCTGCTCGACGCGCCGGAGCAGGCGACGGCGGACATCAAGGCAAACCTCGAAAGCTTCGAACAACACGTGCTGGCGCAGACGCAGCACCGCAGCGCACCGGGTGGCGGGCTTTTTCAAATGGGCGCTGTCGGCTTCATGCTGTTCGCCGCCGACGGCACGCGATTGCCGCTGGAGGCGCCGGTCTGGGTGCCGCGTGCCGGCAGCTTCGCTGAACTGGAAGCTGCTGCCGTCCGCCGCAACCCGGGCGGCCGTCTGATGGCGCTGCCCGGTGCCGGCGCCGGGCTGCTCCACCTGCTCTGGGCACCCATGACGGAAGCCGGCGACTGGAATCTGCCTGAAAATGTGCGCAAGAGTGCCGCGATCGGAGCCGAGCGGATCGTCCTGGTTGCCGGCGGCGCAGTTGTCGAAGGTCCGTTGGAGAACGCGATCCGCGGGTTTGGTTTGCCCGAGCTTGAAAGTCGTGTCGTCGCCGCTGTGGTCCGTACCGGAAGCAGCCGTGACGCGGCCGCCGCACTTGGCCTGGCCTATGCGACGGTTCGCGCTGCTCTGTCGCAAGCTGCGCGGCGCATGGGCCAACCCAACATGCCGTCGGTTGTCCGGACGGTTATTGCCGCGGCCTTCGGTATCTTCCCCGAAGACGCCAACGGCCCGGCACTGCTGGCAGACATGCTGCAACTGACGCCGCGCCAGGCCCAGATCGCCTTGCTCGTGGCCACCGGCGTGTCGCGCGAAGCGACGGCGCAGGCCGTCGATGTCAGCGGCGCCGTCGTCAAGAAAGAGCTGGAATTGATCTTCGCACACCTGGGGCTCGCCAGCGCCGCCGAACTTGCCCGGCTGATCGTGGAAGTCCAGGCGCTGAGCATCCTTGGCCGGGCAACCGACAGCGCCCCCGGTTTCCTTGACCCGGCCATCGAACCGGCGCGTTTTGCCGTCCGGCCCAACGGCCGGAAAATGATCGGCTGGAGTGACTATGGCCCGGCGTCCGGCCAACCGGTGCTGGTCGTGCACAGCAATTGGGCTTGCCGCGCCGTGCCGCGGGAGTTGCTGCGCGAACTGCAACGCTGCGGATACCGGCCGATCGCCATCGACAGGCCTGGATTTGGCGCGACCCATCTTGGCCGTTCACAGCCGGAAGACCCCTTCACCCAGGCGGTGGACGACGCTTTGCAGATAATCGACCAGTTGAATATCGATCGGATCGCCGTCGTCGCGCGGGCCGGCACGCACTTCGTTCACATGCTCAAGGCGCGGCTGCCCAATCGGATCGGCCGGGTGGTCCTGGTCTCACCGACGGTGCCGACGGCCGCGAGCACGCGGCGCGTCGGAATCATGGGAACCATGAAGGAGGCCTTTCAAAGCCTGCGACTGATCGAGCTGTATTTCCGCCTGATCTCGACCCAGTTGACGCTCGCACGCATCGAGAAATTGACACGCGCCGTTGTGAAAGGAACCGTCGCAGACGAGACCCTGTGCAACGATCCGCAGTTCATACGCGACCGTTTCCGGGCGGTGCGCCCGTTCATTTCCGGCAATCTGATCGGCGGCATCTATGAACAGCGCATCATATCGCGCGGCGGTTTCGACTTCCCGCCGATCGACGCGCGGGACTGGGTGATCCTCCAGGGTGACAACGACAACCACAACAGCTTCGAAGACGTGGCTGCGCACTGGGGCCAGCTCATGCCAGGCACACCGATCGTGCAGGTGGCGGGTGGCGGTCGCTTCCTAACCTCAAGTCACCCTGCCCTGATTGCCGAGCAACTGCAGATCGTGGGTGCCTGACGCGGCTTTGCGACAACAGCTCACAATATTTGCGTCGCGGTCCCGGCAACAACATACCAGCTGACCAACAGGCCGCAGAGCAGCCCGCCCGGCGCAGCACTGCCGGTCCGGCCCCAGGCGAAGGTGCCGATCGCGGCAATGACCGCCAGCAGCGGCACGAATTGGATGGCGATGACGGTGGTCAGCGGGTCGAATGCCGTGGGCAAGCGTCCGGTGGCGAAGAACACACCGTAATCGACCAGCAGCAGCAGCACAAAGCCTGCCGCCAGCGCCAGCATCGCCGCACCATAGCGTCGGAACCAGCCATCTCCGGCCACCGCCAGACGACCAAGCGCGCCGAGCGTCACCACCTGCGCGAACGTGATCGGCACGAGATAGACCAGCGCGATGCGGAGCTGGTCCGGGCTGAGCGGCTTCAGCGCTACCACCCAGAAGCGGAAATCGACCGTGAACCACGCCGCCATCAGCGCCAGCACGGCATAGCCGACCGCCGCGGTTGCCAGCGCCAGGGCCGCTGCCAGCAGCCAGCAAGGCGCGGCGCGCGGCTGAGCCGGCGGCCCGAAGCGCCACAGCAGCAGCGTCAGCGCGGCGTTGAACAGCGCCCACACCATCACCTGTGTCGTCACCGTCTGCGGCAGCAGCGGCGAGGGCGGCAGTGCCAGCGTCACCGCGATGAACGCCGGGAAAAAGGTCAGCGCCGGCAGCAGCGCGGTCACGGCGAACTGCCGCCACCAGCGCGCATCGCGGCGCGGCAGGCCGGCCGGCGGTGCCCCCCGCAATGCTGCGAACAGCGGCAACCCAAGCAGCAGGTCGAAACTGCCGACGAGGACCGCGAAAAAGCCGATCAGCGCAACACCAGTCGCGACTTCCTTGCCGAACCAGATTTGGTCATCGGCGAGCAGCGGCGTGCCGCCTTGCAGCGTGCGGCCGAACCAGTCGAGCGCATCGCCGACCGCGGCATGGCTGAGATGATCGCCGGGGTGGGTGGTGACGGGCTGAGTCAAGCGCCGCGCCGTGCCATCGGCAATGCGGCCGTAGATCCGGCCCGGCACGATCGCAGCAGTGCCGAACAGCGCCTGCAACTTGGCACTACTCGCCGTGTCCCGGGCCTTGTCGACATCCCACATGATTTTGGAGAATTCGTCATAGCGGCTGAATGCCAGCGCCAGGTTGCGCGGCCAGGCCGGCGTACCGTCGGCGGCGAACGGCTTGCCGGTCGATGACCCTTCCAGCACCATCGCCCGATAGCCATCGGGCATCGCCGCTGCCGCTGCGAGCACCGTCCAGCCGCCCATGCTATGGCCTTCCAGGCCTATGTTGGCCGTGTCGACCATCGGCAGGCCGCGCAGATAGGCCAGCCCCGCCGGGCCGCCAAAGCCTTCCGAAAAGGCCGCCCCGCCCGAATAACCATGGCCGGTCTGGTCCAGCGCCAGCACGACATAGCCGCGCCGCGCGAATTCGATGGCAAAGGCGTCCTGAGTTTCGCGGCTGTTGATATAGCCATGGACGGCGAGGATGCCCGGCGCCGGAGTAGCCGCGGTGGCGCCCGGCGGCACATAGAGCAGCGCGCTCATCACCGTGCCGGAGGCGCTGCGGAAGCGGATGTCGGAGACTGTGATGCCGCCCGCTGTCTGGATGCGGCTCGCCTGCCACGATCCGCCCAGCACCAGCACCAGCCCTAGCAGACACAGCCACCAGCCCTTGCGCATCGCCGCTATCCCCCCAAAGCCCGGCGCCAGCCTTAGGGCATCGACAAGGTTCGCGCCATTTTTCGAAGCCTCCGCCGCCGAAGCTATACAGCCGTCCCGACCAGCCGGCCGATCCCTGCCGTCAACCCCATCGCCAGCGCGCCCCAGAAGGTTACCCGCGCCGTCGCGCGCAGCACCCCCGCGCCGCCAGCACGCGCGCCGACCGCGCCGAGCACCGCGAGGAATAGCAGCGACGCAGCGCTAACCCCCGCCACCAGCCACGCCGCCGGCAACACGAACACCATCAGCAGCGGCATCGCTGCACCAACGGTAAAGGTTAGCGCCGATGTCAGTGCCGCCTGCACCGGCCGCGCCGTGGTGAAACCGGAAATGCCCAGCTCGTCGCGGGCGTGCGCCGCCAGCGCATCGCCGGCCATCAATTGCTGCGCAACAATATCCGCGGTGGCAGCATCCAGGCCGCGCGCCCGGTAGATGCCCGCCAGTTCGGTCAATTCGCTGGCCGGGTCGCCGGCCAGTTCGCCGCGCTCGCGCGCCAGGTCGGCGGCTTCGGTATCGGCCTGGCTGCTGACAGAGACATATTCGCCCGCCGCCATCGACATGGCGCCGGCCACCAGCCCCGCGGCACCGGCGATCAAAATATCGCCGCGCGCTGCCGCCGCCGCCGCCACCCCGACGATCAGGCTGGCGGTCGAAACAATGCCGTCATTGGCGCCCAGCACGGCGGCGCGCAGCCAGCCGATGCGGGCGACAAGATGGCGTTCGATGTGGCGGGCCATGGCGGTGCTCCTGTTTGTGCTACTGCACCCTGCACCGGATATCGCGCCACCGCGATCCGTAACACCCCGCACCGCGCCATTCATCGCGCCGACAGCCACGACCCGGTAAAGACTTTTGCAATCGAAAGGTTTGTTCTCATGTCTGTGCGGCGCTTCCTCCCCCTGCTCCCGATCACTGCGCTGCTGCTGGCGAGTGGCTGTGCCTATGACCAGGTCAGCGGCTATGCTCCGCAATATCCGCCCGGCTATGACGATGGCATGGGCAGCGGCAACTTCGTCCAGCCCGGCGACCGTTTCGGCGGCCAGAACGTCGCGTCGGAACAGGTCTTCTTCGAACTGCTCGCCCCCTATGGCCAATGGACCGACACACGCTTCGGCTATGCCTTTGTGCCCGCCGTGCAGCAGGGCTGGCGGCCCTATGTCAACGGCCGCTGGGGCGAAAACCGGCTGTGGATCAGCGATGATCCCTGGGGCTGGGCGACCGATCACTATGGCCGCTGGGGTTTCGACGACGCCATCGGCTGGGTGTGGGTGCCGGGTACCGAATGGGCGCCGTCGTGGGTGGCATGGCGCGAGGCGGACAATGTCACTGGCTGGGCGCCGATTCCGCCGGGCATCAGCTATTCGGTCGGCATCGGCTTCGGCAGCGGCTTCGGCTATGACAATTTCAACAGCTGGTATGGTCCCAGCTGGGTCTGGGTGCCCAGCGGCGTGCTGTATGCGCCGGGTTTCGGCGGCGGCATCCTGCCATGGAACAATGGCTTCAACTATTGGCGCGGTAGCCGCTGGAACTACAACAGCGGCTGGAATGGCCGGCCGGGCTATGGCTATTGGGCGGGTCGCCCCGGCTATGGTCGGCCAAATTACGGTCGCCCGAATTATGGCCGGCCGGGCTATGACCGGCCAAACCAAGGTCGCCCCGGCTATGGTCAACCCGGACAGGATCGCCCCGGCCGCCCCGGCATCGGCGAAAGCATCGGCGGCAGCATCGCCGGCGTGCCGCCGCAAGGGCGCCCGAACCCCGGCTGGCAGGGTCAGCAACGCCCCGGGACGTCGTGGCAAGGCCAGCAGCGCCCGAATGGCTGGCAGGGACAGCAGCGCCCGGGTGCATGGCAAGGCCAGCCGCGTCCAGGCACTGACCAGGGGCAGGCCAACGGCGGCAACTGGCAGGGCCAGCCTCGTCCGGGCGGTGGCAACTGGCAGGGTCAGCAGCAGGGCCAACCCGGCGGTCGCCCGGCCGGCACGCGCCCGCCGCGCGGATCGTCCAGCCTGGGCGATTCGATCGGCGGCGCCGTTGCTGGCCAGCCCGGCCGCCCGGCCGGCATGGGTCGCCCGTCCGGCGGCGAGCGCCCGGCCATGGCCTATGCCCCGCCGGCTGCAATGCAACAGCCGCGCGTCGAGCGCCAGGCGCCACCACCGCGCGAGATGCGCGAACCGCCGGCGCGCGAAATGCGCGAACCGCCAGTGCGCGAAATGCGCGAACCGCCAGTGCGCGAAATGCGTGCGCCGGCCCCGCAACCGGCATCCCGTAACCCGGATCGCGGCAACGAGCGCCCGGACTAGCGGCAATCCGGCAACAATCGCGCCCGGGTTCGCCAGCCTTCCACAATAAACTTGCGCCTTTTCGCTGCACTGCACAGTATCGGCGGGCGCAACAGGCGGGAGCGGGAATGGCGGCGAGCACGGCCTTTGACGAAATGTACGGCATCGGCGCTGCCTATGGCCGTGCCGGCGGCGACGGCGCCTCGGTCAACGCCGCCTATCGCTCCATCCAGACCTGGCTCGACCAGTCGCCGCCCGACCTGATGGCGGCGCGGCGACGGCAGGCGGAGCTCTTCTTTCGCCGCATCGGCATCACCTTTGCGGTTTACGGCGACCCCGATGCTGCGGAACGCCTGATCCCCTTCGACATCGTGCCGCGCATCCTGGCGCGCAGCGAATGGGACGGGCTGGAACGCGGCTTGAAACAGCGGGTGCGCGCCCTCAACGCGTTTCTGGCGGACGTTTACGGCGCCCGCGACATCCTGCGCGCCGGCATCGTTCCCGAGGAACTGGTGCTACAAAACCCTGGCTATTGCCTGCACATGGCCGGCCGCAAGCCTCCCGGCGGGGTTTGGACGCATATCGCCGGCATCGACCTGGTGCGCACCGGGCCGGATGAATTCTATGTGCTGGAGGACAATGCTCGCACCCCGTCGGGCGTCTCGTACATGCTCGAAAACCGCGAGGTGATGCTCAAGCTGGTGCCCGAGCTGTTCAACGAGGTAAAGGTCGCGCCGGTTGAAACCTACCCCGAATGCCTGCTAGAGACACTCGCCTCGGTCAGCCCCAGGCAGGCGCGTGGCGGCGGTGCGCCGGTGTGCGTGTTGCTGACCCCCGGCCGCCACAACAGCGCCTTTTACGAACACAGCTTCCTCGCCGACAAACTGGGCATCGAACTGGTCGAAGGCTCCGACCTGTTCGTGCGCGACGATATCGTCTTCATGCGCACCACCGAGGGACCGGAACGCGTTGATGTCATCTACCGCCGCCTCGATGATGATTTCATCGATCCGTTGGTGTTCAACCCGACCTCGATGCTCGGCGTGCCAGGGCTGATGGCGGCCTATGGCGCCGGCAATGTCACGCTCGCCAACGCCGTCGGCACCGGCGTCGCCGATGACAAGGCGATCTACAGCTACATGCCCGACATCGTGCGTTTTTACACCGGCGAGGAACCCATCCTGAAAAACGTCCCGACCTGGCGCTGCCGCGAGCCGGAGGCGCTGGGCTATGTCCTCGATCACCTTGCCGAACTGGTGGTCAAGGAAGTCGATGGCAGCGGCGGCTACGGCATGCTGATCGGGCCGCACGCGCCGCAGGCGACGCTCGCCGCCTTTGCTGCCAAGCTGAAGGCGCATCCCGAAAAATTCATCGCCCAGCCGACGCTGGCGCTGTCCACCTGCCCGACCGCCACCGACGCCGGCATTGCGGCGCGTCACGTCGATTTGCGGCCGTTCGTGCTGACCGGTGCGCACGATGTGAAGATCGTGCCCGGCGGGCTGACGCGGGTGGCGATGACGCCGGGTTCGCTGGTGGTGAATTCTTCGCAAGGTGGGGGCACGAAGGATACGTGGGTGGTTGATGATTAGCGCGACGCCGCGCACGCGCGGGCCGCGCGCCGACAGGCGCAAGCCCGGCCAGCGGGGCGGGCGAGTACCTCGCCCGAACCCGTCTGACTCACGACGCGGCTTTGCCGCGGCGCTGGCCTCCACGCGAGTTTCCTGAAATGCTAAGCCGCACAGCCTCCAACCTCTACTGGATGGGCCGCTATCTCGAGCGCGCCGATTTCACCGCGCGCTTGATCGAGGCCACCCAGCGTCTCGCCGCGCTGCCGTCCTCCTACGGCGGCGCCAGCAATGCCTGGCAGTCGGCACTGGCCGCGACATGGATGACCCGCACCCACAAGAATCGCGGCATCGCGCTCGACGAACACAGCGTCGCCGAATTTCTGACGCTCGATCCGGCCAACCCATCCTCGATCCGCTCCTGCCTCGAAGCAGCGCGCGCCAATGCCCGCAGCGTGCGCACGGCGCTGACCGAGGAAGCCTGGGAGGCGATCAACACCGCCTGGCTGGAGGTCACCCGCTATGGCACCCATCTCGAAAGCCGCGAGGCGCTGGGGCCGCTGCTCGATCTCGTCAAGCACGCCGTGGCGGCCTTCGATGGCGCCGCACAGCGCACCATGTTGCGCGGAGATGCCTATTGGTTCGTCAACCTGGGCTCGGCCATCGAACGTGCCGACAACTCGGCGCGGCTGCTCGATGTGAAATACCACCTTTTGCTGCCGCGCGGCGAAGCGGTCGGCGGCAGCCTCGATTATTTCCAGTGGACGACGATCCTGCG
>JBMOGO010000104.1:0-11251 GCA_049318305.1 Polymorphobacter sp. | reverse complement strand
ATGGTTCACATCGCAGCGGCCAGATACTGGCTCAAATTTGTCCACGCCGCCTAGGTTGGGAAGCGCTTTCCGAATGTAGCCATATCATATGCGTCTATTTTGGCACGTACGCTTTGCAACGTCGGCGCCACAGAAGCACACTGTCTGCTTCCCACCAATGGTTGCCGTTCCGGCGCGAACGGGGTGGCGGGCACGGCTATCACGGCTACCGCCCATTTGCGGAAGTTCGGCAAGGCCGACATAGTCAGGTGATGAAATTGCCGTTCCTCTTGTCCCAACTGCTGCCGCACAAGCGCGTGACCGAAGGAGAGGCGCTGCGAGCAATGTTGGCGTGCGGCATCAGTCCTGACGAGATAGCGTGGAGCGTAGGCGCTGACGGCTCTTTCGCGTTTGGCAGGAAGCATCCAGATGCACCAGACCTGACTGATGATCAGTTACAGAGCCTCATCGAATGGACGCGGCGTGAGCGTATCAAGCTGGGCTTTATCGGTTGGGAAACGGGGCCGTCCTGACGGCAGCTACCCACCAATAGTGGCCATCGCCGTGCCAGAGCTTAAAACGCGTCAAACCATCCAAAATGGGGTCTGGGGCCGCCGGCCCCAGCCGCCGGAGGCCCGCTTACTGCACCGGCTCCGCCGCCGAAAAGGCATGGAAGGCCCGTCGGATATGGCCGGTCATCACCGCCTGCGCCCATTGCGCGTCTTGCACCACAAAGGCCTGGACGAGTTCGCCGTGTTCATGCGCCGATCGGGCGAGTTCGGCGCGGGTGTAGCGGGCGGCGGTGCGGCGGACGACGGGTTGTTCGACCAGCGCGGCGAGCATGGTGGCGAGGCGCGGCGAGGCGGCGGCGGTGATGAGGATTTCGTGGAAGGTGCGGTTTTCCAGCAGGAAGGTCGCGACATCGGGGGTGGGCGCGGCGACGGCGGCGGCGAGGCGGGCGTTGCTGGCGCGCAGGGCTTCGATGCCGTCCGGCATGATGCGGGTGGCGGCGCGGGCGGCGGCGTGCGCTTCCAGCATGGCGCGCAGGTTGAACATTTCCGCCAGATCCTCGGCGTTCCAGCTGGCGACGAACAGCCGCTGGCTTTCGGATCGCACGACATAAAGTTCGGATTCGAGTCGGCGCAGCGCCTCGCGGACCGGGGTTCGCGACACGCCGCAGATATCGGCGAGCGCTTCCTCGGTCAGTGGGGAGCCGGGCAGCACGTCGCCGGACAGGATCAGCCCGCGGATTTCGGCATAGGCGCGTTCCGATGCTTTCGACATGGCAGCGCCTCCCTGGACGGCGTGTTGCAAAATAATCGCAAGGGCAGCGTAATCGGAAATGCCGCCCGGCGGAAGGCTTGACCCCGGATATTTGTATACAATACGGTCCCGTCATCAATTCATGCGGGGGTTTGTCATGGCGGTCATCATCGGTCGGAAGGCGCGGCTGCTCGCCGTTGCGAGTGTGTTTGCCGGGCTTGCGGCGCCGGCGCTGGCGCAAACGCCGGTGGCAGCAGCAGCGGCCGTTGAGGACGAAGGCGAAATCCTCGTCACCGCGCGGCGCGATACCGAGCGCCTGATTGACGTGCCGGCCACCGTCAACGTGCTGACCAGCGAGACGCTGGCGCGCACCGGCGTGGTGCGGGCGCAGGACTTCCTGCAGCTGACCCCGGGCGTCACCATCGTCACCGGCACTGCCGAGGCGGGCGACACACAGATCAACATCCGCGGCATCAACGGCGCTCGCGATGCGGAATCGAGCGTTGCGCTGGTCGTCGATGGCATTTTGAAGACCAACACCGCGCAGCTCAACCAGAACCAGGGCACTGTTCGCCAGATCGAAGTGCTGAAGGGGCCGCAGGGCGCGCTTTACGGCCGCAACGCCGCTGCCGGCGCCATCGTGATGACCACCGTCAAGCCGGGCGACACGCTGCAGGGTGCCATCAAGGCGAGCTATGGCGAACTCGCGACGGGGGAGGCTAGCGCCTTTATCTCCGGGCCGCTGGGGGACAATGTCGGCTTTGTGCTGTCGGGCAATTATCGCACCACCGATGGTTTCTGGCGTAACGAATTCCTCGGCAATTCCAAGACGGTCGACGACCAGGAAAATTACGGTTTCGACGGCCGTATCATCGCCGAGGTCGGCGATGCGACCACACTGGATTTCAAGGGCCGCTATGCCAAGCTGTCGGGCGCGTCGATCAACTTCAACGCCAGCTTTCACCTGCCGAACTTTGCCGGGGTGAACCCGGCGTTCAACGAGGATGTGAACACGCATCCGTTCCGTTACTATTCCAACATTCGTCCGACCAACGACATGGAAACCTTCGAGTTTTCAGGTCGGGTCGAGCATGAATTCGAAACCATGAAGCTGAGCGCCTGGGCGCTGTACAGCGACGTCAAGCAGAGCCTGACCGCCGATGGCACCTCGGCCGATTTCGCGCGCTATACCTTCCCCGGCGCAACGCCGACCAGCGTTGCGGTCAGCAACAAGTGTTTTGCGACGACGGCGCAGCTGACCGGCTATCCGCTCAACGCCCCCACCTTCATCGGCAAGGTGCCGACGCCGTTCATCTTCGATCCGGCCAATGGTTCGACCTTCGGCGCCTATTCGCCCTCCACCTGCGACGGCACCCAGCTGCAAAAGCGCTCGCAAAATGACATTTCCGCCGAAATCCGGCTGGCTTCGACGGGTGATGGCCCGATCAGCTGGTCGATCGGCGCCTATTTCCTCAATCTCAACCGCGAAACCGGCGTCAGCCTGGGCGCGGACCTTGGCCTGGGCGTTTCGACCGAGCTTTACAATGCGCCGGGTAGCAGCAACCCGACGTCGCAGCTGTTCAACGACAAGTTCGACACCAGCGTTTATGCCGGCTTCGGCTCGCTCGACTGGAAGCCCAACGACGCGCTGACCGTCGGCCTGGCGCTGCGTTATGATATCGAGGACCGGTCGGCGACCAATTTGGTGCCTTTCGTCAAGGACCCGATCACCGGCGGGCCGATTAACCCCGGCCAGGTTGGCGGCCCGATTCCGCCGCAGGATGCGAGCTTCAAGCAGTTGCAGCCCAAGGTGACGATCAGCTTCAAGGCGGCAGAGGAAGCCGTGCTGTTCGCCAACTGGGGTGTCGGCTTCAAATCGGGCGGGTTCAACAACCAGGGCTCGGCCGCCATCGTCAATAACAACTTCAACAATGGCGCCGTCGGCACCATCAACGCCGGCGTGGTCATCAACGACCAGTATCGCAAGGAACGCTCGAGCGCGTTCGAAGCCGGGGTGAAGGGCAGCTTGTTTGATGGCCGTGTCAGCTATGATCTGGCCGGTTACTACACCAGCATCCGCGACATGCAGTTCTTTGAATTCTTCGTCGGCGGCTTCGGCTTGCTGCGTGTGGTGTCGAACATCGACAAGGTCGATGTTTATGGCGGTGAGCTCAACATCAACGCCCGCATCATCGATGGCTGGACGGTGTTCGGATCGGGCAATGTCACCGGCAGCGAGATCAAGGAAAATCGCAGCCGGCCCGACACGGTGGGCAACAAGTCGCCCTATACCGCCGACTACACACTCAACCTGGGCACCCAGATCGTCCTGCCGCTGAGCGACAGCCTGAAGGGCGTGCTGCGTGCGGATTATCGGCTGACCGGGCCGACCTGGTTCCATTCGGTGCAGAAGCAGGAAAAGCCGACGATCTTCAGCGCCTTGCTGCCGATCAGCGCGCTGCAACTGCCGGGCTTTGTCGGCAATGCCAATTACAGCGTGACGCAGCGCGATGCTTACGGCGTCGTCAACCTGCGTGTCGGGCTGGAAGGACCGAACTGGACACTGACGGCATTCGCCAACAATCTGCTCGACGAGAAGTTCCTCAACGAAGTGATTCCGGCGATCGAGTTCGGCGGGTCGTTCATTTCGCCTGGCCAGCGCCGGGTGATCGGGGTGGAAGCCGGGTTCAGGTTTTAGTCGCAGCGCCGCGAGCGCGCTGCAAGCAGCGCGCCGACAGGCGCAAGACCGGCCAGCGAGGCGGACAGCTTCGCTGGCCGATCTCGTCTGACGTCAGCATGGGCTTTGCCCATGCCTCTTGCTAGATCTTGCGGTGCGTTCGTTGCTGAACGCAGCCGACCCCTCACACGGCTCAACTTCGCCGAGTCCGACCTCTCCTGCAAGGAGAGAGGCAAACTACGCCGCCAGCGTCCTTTTGAAGAACGCCGTGGTATCCGCCAGCGCCGGCGCCTTGCCGCGGAATGGCTTCGAAATCGCCAGGATGATGCCGATGTGGCCGATGCCGGGGTAGATGCGCGCCTCCGCGCTGGCGCCCCGGGCCTTCAAGGCGTCGGCCAAGCGCGTCGCGTTGCGCGGCAGCACGGTGGTGTCCTCGTCGCCATTGAGCAAAAGCACCGGCGGCGCCGTGCCGCTGGCAAAGGCGATCGGCTGGGTGGCGTTGGGGTCGGGCTGGCCGCCCCGCGCCATGTCGGCGGCACCGCCGGGCACGAAGGGCAGGAAATCATACGGCCCGGCCAGGCCGACCGCGGCCTTGATCGCGCCGGGTGCGCCGGCCGCTTTCAGCAAGCGCACATCGAGCGCAAGCATCAGCGCGATATAGGCACCGGCACTGTGTCCTGCGACGCCGATACGCGCCGGGTCGCCGCCATGGCGGGCAATGTTGGCGGCCGTCCAGGCGACAGCGGCGCCGCCATCCTCGACAAAGGCCGGGAACCTGACCTGCGGCACCAGCCGGTAATCGGGCACGACGACGACAAAGCCCTGCGCCGCGAGCGCCCGGGCGGCAAAGGCATAATCCTGCCGGCGCCCACTGTTCCAGCTGCCGCCGTAAAAGAACACGATGACCGGGGCGCCGCTGGCATTCTCCGGCTTGTAGATGTCGAGCATCTGGCGCGGGTCGCTGCCAAAGGCGATGTCGGTGGCTTCGCGGCTGGTGCCGCCGTCGCCGGGGGTCAGGTTGTTGACGGTGTTGAGCGTGCCCAGCGACGAGCAGCCGGCCAACGCGAGCGGCGTGACGATGAGTGCGGAGGCAGCAAGCATCAGGCGGCGGGTGAAGGGCATTGAAACTCCTTGGCTGGGCGGTGCTTTAGACCGGTGGAGATACGCACGCCAAGCGCTATCGCCGCAACGCCGTCTCGATGAGCGGTTGCAGTGCCTGTTCGAGTTCCACACTGACGCTGGCCGGGTCGAAACCCTGGCCGAACCCTTCCTCGACAGCGATGACCGCCCAGTACCGTTTTGTGAAGTCCACCCAGGGGGTAAAGCCGAAAGCGCCCGGCGATGACAGTACCGGTGCCGTATCACAGGCGGCTGCATAGGCCGGCAGGTCGCATTCCTTCCAGAACCCGAAGCCATAATGCCAATCGAGCCGGTTTTCGCTGATGCCTGGCGGGCGATAGGCGATCGTGCGGCTGCCGATACGATCTTCCAGAAAGCCGGTACGGTCGATGATGAAGCCACCCTTGAGCAGCGCCTGTAACAGCCTGGCATAGTCTTCGGCGGTCGATCGCATGCCGCCGGCGTATGTCGGGTTGTCGCCGGCGCCGAGCGAGAAGCGCGTCTCCGCGCTCATGCCGAGCGGCTCGGCGACGCGTTCGCGCATGACAGTGTCGAACAACTTGCCCTCGCGCTGCGCCGCGAGCAGCGCTGCGATCTGCAGATGTTCGGCGCCATAGGAGAACGCTGAACCGGGCGGTGTGTCGGTACCGCCATCATGGATCTGGCGGACGCAATCGTTGAGGCTGACGACGGCGCTGCCGATGCAACTCGCGTCCTGTCCGGTGGCGTTGAAACCCGACGTGAAGCCGGCCAGGTCGTCCATGGTTATGCGGCTGCGCGGATCGGCGGCATCGCGCGCCCAGAAACCCAGATACTCCTGCGGCCGCGTGGTGCGTGCCAGCCGGCCGGCCTCGATCAGCCGCCAGATGGTTGCGCCGACGAACAGCTTCGATGCGGAGGCAACAAAGACGGCGCGGTTGGTCGTCATGCTGCCACGCTGAAAGCGGTAGAGCACACCGTCGGCATCGCCGATCATCACCGCGACATTGTTGACGCGAAACGCGCGGATGCGCGCCTCCACGGCGGTGAAATCGGTCGCCGGGGTGGGTGTCGGTGTTGGCGTCGGAGCGGGTGTCGGTGTTGGTGTCGGAGCCGGGGTTGCAGTGGGCGGAGCGGCGGGTGCCGAGCCGCCGCTGCCACAGCCGGCGATACCCAGTGCCAGCGCCGCCGTCATCATCTGGTGCAATCGCATCGCGTCCCCCGCACGGCGTCCCCACTTGTCGTTCCTTACGCGCGGGCGCTCCGCGTCCCCCGCTCAGCCGCGGCGTTTCGCCATCGCCGCATCCTGTGCCGCGGTTTCGGCGCGGGCGCGCTCCACATCATATTCCAGCCGTGCCGGGGCGCCGATGACGGCGGAGACCGGTCGGCGCGGGCTGGCTAGTGCCGCGGCAGCGGCATGGCCGATGCGAAACGCAAAGGTTGGCCGCCACGCCGGGTCATCCAGCAACGCATCGGCGGCGCGCGCAAAGCTCGGCGACTGGCGCAATTGCCGCTGGCGATCGATCATTTCCGGTAGCTGGTTGAGCGGTTGCGCCGCCAGGTTGCGCTGCGCCGCAATGAGGTGCAGCCGTTGCCAGGCACCGCCGGCCAGCAACCCGCTGCGCCGGTCGTACAGGTCACGCACCAGGATCAGGCCGAACAGCGATGCCGTCGGAATGGCGGTGTCGCGCGTCGCCGCCAGCCAATATTCGCCTTCGCTGGCCGGCGACTGGTCGGGCAGCATCGCGGCTGCTGCCGCCAGCGCTGGCGAGATGCCCGATGTTGCCAGCCCAAGCCCATCCATCAACCGGTCCTGATCACGGCGGCTGTGGCGGAACCAGCTGTGGCTGGCGGCCATCATGTCGGCATCGGCCGCAATGGCGGCGGTGGCCTCGATGGTCAGCGCGCCAAAGCGTTTGCCGGCCGCGCTGCCGGCATCGAACAACGCGATCCGCACATCGTCGCTGCGCGCCGCAGCCAGCAGCGCCCCGCGATCGGCGGCATCCACCGGCCTGCCCAGCCACGGCCCGCGGTGCGTGTGCCGCTTGCCGATCGCGGCGAGCAACGGGTGCGGCCGGGTGCGCGCCACGCCTTCGGCACCCAGTTCGATGCGCGCGACATGCACCGGGTTGGATGGGTCGGGCAGCAGGCGGACGATGGCGGTGCGGTCGATCCCGGTCGTCGCCAGCGCCATATTGTGGATGGCACCGCCGAGCCCGGCCAGCCGTTCGCGCCCGAACGGGTCCATGGCGCCGAGCGAGCGTTCGGGGATTTCGAAGATATCGACGCCGTGGCGGCTGATGGCAAAGCGCCAGGGCTGGGTGTTGTGCGGGCTGGCCGCGAGCACGCCAGCCGAGACCAGCGCCAATGGCCCGAGATAGCGACGATCGGTCCAATCCTGCCAGGCACGCAGCCCGGGGCGCTCCAAGGGCAGCACCAGACCCTGATCGATGGCACGCGCCAGCCCGGCAGTGAGCACCGCGCCGCCGCCCCAGGTGAGTGCCGCGCGGCGGCTGATCATTCCGCAGGCGCCTGTACGTCCGCTTCCCAACGTTCCCGAATGGCATCGGCGGTGGTGCCGCTGTCCCACCCCGGCGGGCCGGCGATCGCCATCCAGCGTGCCTTCCAGCTGCGCGCGGCCAGCAGATCCTTGCCGATGGCGACCCATTCGTGCAGCGCCACCCAAATCGGATTGAAGGTCGCCAGGTTGCGCACGATGCCATAACGCACCGGTTCATCGTCGCGTTCCGCCTCGAAGGTGCCGAACAGCCGGTCCCAGATGATGAACACGCCGCAATAGTTGCGATCGAGATAACGGGCGTTGGTGCCATGGTGGACGCGGTGATGCGACGGCGTGTTGAGCCACCACTCTAGCCCGAACGGCAGGGTCTTCACCGCCTCGGTATGGATGAAGAACTGGTAGACGAGGTTGAGGCCGGCGCAGAACAGGATCATTTCCGGCGGGAACCCGATGAGGAACAGCGGCAGTCGGAAGGCAAAGCTGAGCGAAAAGAACCCCGTCCAGGTCTGCCGCAATGCCGTCGACAGGTTATAGTGTTGCGAGCTGTGGTGAATGACATGGCTGGCCCAGAACCAGCGGATGCGGTGGGCGCTGCGGTGGAACCAGTAATAGAAGAAATCCTCGCCGATGAAGCACAGCGCCAGGCTCCACCAGGTCGCGGGGATGTGGAACAGCCGGAACTGGTGCAGCCACACCCCCAGCCCGACGATGCTGGCGCCGAACAGCACGGCGGCAAAAGTGTTGCCGAAGCCCATGGCGAGCGAGGTGCCGGTGTCGCGCCAGTCATAATCGCCGCGCGCGCCGGAGCGGATGGCGAACATTTCGACGATGATCGCCACGATGAAGACCGGCACCGCCATCTGCACCGGATCGGGAAAGGTCATAACCGCTTGGCCCAGACGGCCGCCGCCGCGCCAAGCTCGAGCTCCGCCGGCGGGAACATCGCTTCGGCGGGCGTCACCCGCAACCGGTCGCCGCTGACCATCGCTGCCGCGCCATTGACGATGCGCACCACCCAGCGGTCGCCGAACGGCCGCACCAGCGCCACCCGGCCATCTCGCCCGGCGACCAGCGCGCCCCTGCCGTCGCGTGCAATTGCTGCATCGATCGCATCGAAATCATGCAACGCGTCCACCGCGATGCGCCTCGCCTCGCCCGCATCGGCGAGCACCGGCGCCTTGGCAAAGGCCAGCGCGCGGGCCAGGAAAATCAGCGTGACGATACCGAACAGCGACGTCCAGACCATGCTCAGGCCTTGGCAGCGAGCATGCGCAAGCTGGGCAGCATCCCCGACACATCATAACCGCCGCCGGCCGCTGCCGCGACAATGGTATCGGGGTCTTCGCCCAGCGAGGCCGCCGCCAGCGCCCACAGGTTGGTCGATCGCGTGCCCGACCGGCAGAACGCCAGCACCGGGCCACCCGCCTGCAACACCACCGCCATCGCTTCGACCTGCGGCATCGCGAAACCGGTGTGATCGATCGGGATAGCGGTGTAGCGCAGGCCGGCAGCTTCGGCGGCGGCGCGCATCACGGCGCAATCCGGCTGGCCCGCCTGCTCCCCATCCGGGCGGTTGTTGACGATGGCGACGAAGCCCTGGGCGGCGGCCAGCGCGCAATCGTCCGGGCTGATCTGCGGCGCGACCGAAATGGCGGGGGTGAGGGCGATAAACATGACAGCACCATAAGCCGCGAACCGGCCGGGCGCCAGCAGCGCGAATGCGACATCCAGCGGCTTTGCACCGCAGGCCAGAATGGCGCAGACAGGGCACGAATTCACAGGAGACGCGCATGACCCGATTTTCGCTGCTGACCGGCCTCGCCGCGCTCGCCCTGTCCGCGGCCCCGGCGCTGGCGGCGCTGCCCGTCGGTGCCACCGCCCCGGATTTCACCACCCAGGCCAGCCTGGCCGGGGCACCGTTCGATTTCCACCTTGCCGACGCGCTGAAAAAAGGCCCGGTCGTGCTGTATTTCTTCCCGGCGGCGTTCACCAGCGGCTGCACCTTCGAAGCGCATGAATTCGCCGAAGCCACCGATGCCTTTGCCAAGCTGGGCGCCACCGTCATCGGCGTATCGGCCGACGATATCGAAACGCTCAACAAATTTTCGGTCAGCGAATGCCGCAACAAATTCGCCGTGGCGTCGGGCAGCGCCAAGGTCATCGCCGCCTATGACGTCAAGCTGCCCGTGGTCGACAAGTCCAACCGCACGTCGTTCGCCATTGCGCCGGATGGCAAGATCATTAGCCAGTACTCTGACCTCAGCTACAAGGGCCATGTCGCCAAGATGATGGCGGCGGTCACAGAATGGCGCGCCGCGCATCCCTGATCCGGGGGCCGGCATGACGAAGCAAGACGCGGCAGCGGCCGACCTGTTCGGGCAACCGCGCGGCCTCTCAGTGCTTGCGGCGACGCAGTTCTGGGAATCCTTTTCGCTCTACGGCACCCAGGCGCTGTTGACGCTGTACATGGTCGACCAGTTGCTGCTGCCCGGCCATGTCGAGCGCGTCGCCGGTTTTGCCGCCACCCGCAGCGCCATCGAATCGGTGACCGGCCCGCTCAGCACCCAGGCGCTTGCGGTGCAGTTGTTCGGCCTATTCGCCGGGCTGGCGCGCTTCACCCCGGCGATCGGCGGCTATATCGGCGATCGCTGGCTCGGGCGGCGCCGCTCGATCATGGCCGGCGCGCTGCTGATGGCCGCCGGGCATTTCTGCATGGCGTTCGATGTCACCTTCCTGCTGGCGCTGCTGCTGCTGATTCTCGGCACCGGCGCCATGAACGCCAATCTGTTTTCGCAGCTCGGCAGCGTCTATCCCGCGGCCGATCGTCGGCGGGATGACGGGCTGCAACTCTACTATCTGGCGCTCAACATCGGCGCGTTCGTGGCACCGGTGGTCAGCGGCTGGCTGGGGCAGGAACAGGGCTATCACATCGCTTTTTCCACCGCCGGCTTCGGCATGCTCGTCGGGTTGGTCGTCTATGCCGCCGGGCAACGGAACCTGCCGGCCGATCCGGTGCGGGTGGCGGGGGCACCGCGAGCGCCGCTGCTGCCGGCGGAGCGCCGGGCGACCGGGCTGCTGCTGCTGGTGATGCTGGTGTCGGCGCTGTTCTGGGTGGCGCAGTCACAGGTCTGGAACGTCTATAATCTGTGGGTGCGGGACCATGTCGCGCTGGACATTCTGGGGTGGCAGATGCCGGTGCCCTGGCTCCAGGCGCTCGATGCGCTGGCGCCGGCATTGCTGCTGCCGCCGATCCTGTGGCTGTGGCGGCGCCAGGCGGCGCGCGGTGCGGAGCCCGATGCGATCACCAAAATGGCCATCGGCTGCCTGGTCTTCGGCGCCGGCATGGCCTGGCTGGCGGCGGGGGCGGCGCTGTTCGGTGCCGGCCGGGTGCCGTTGCTGTGGGTGGTCGGCTTTCACTTCGTCGCCAACGCCGGCTGGGTGTTCTTCGTGCCGATTGCCGTCGGGCTTTACGGCCGCGCCGCGCCGAAATCGATCAACGCCATGATGATCGGGCTGACCTCGATGGCGGTGTTCTTCGGCAGCACGATCAGCGGCCGCATCGGCGGGCTGTACGAAGTCATCAGCCCGGCACGCTTCTGGCTGCTCCACGCCGGCATCGTGGCAGGCGGCGCGGTGCTGCTGCTCGCGCTGCGGCCGGCGGTGCGGCGGATGCTCACAGTTGAAGGGCCTCCGGCGGCTGGGGCCTTGGCCCC
>JBMOGO010000103.1:0-11328 GCA_049318305.1 Polymorphobacter sp. | reverse complement strand
TTCGACAGAGAACCCCTCCCCCCAGCCCCCTCCCTTGCAGGGAGGGGGAGTGAAGGAAGAAACCATGACCGACACCGCAATCCGTTCCGAACTCGATGCCGACGGCATCCTGCTGCTCACCATCGACTGCCCCGGCCTGTCGATGAATGTCATTACCGACGAAGTGCAGCGCGACCTTGCTGCCGCCATCGTGCGGCTGAAGACCGATGACGCCGTGAAGGGCGCCGTGCTGACCAGCGGCAAGCCATCGGGCTTCATGGCCGGTGCCGATCTGAAGGGCATGGGCGCGATGTTCAGCGGCAGCGCGGCATTGCCGGAGGGCAAGAGCAAAGTTGCGGCGTTGTTCGATGGCGTGTTCACCCTCAACAAGATGCTGCGTGACCTGGAAACCTGCGGCAAGCCGGTGGCGGCGGCGGTTAACGGCCTGGCGCTCGGTGGCGGCCTCGAATTCGTCCTCGCCTGTCACTACCGCGTCGTCGCCGATAACCCCAAGATCACCCTGGGCCTGCCCGAAGTGATGGTCGGCCTGTTCCCCGGTGCCGGCGGCACCCAGCGCCTGCCGCGCCTGATGGGCGTGCAGCCGGCGTTGATGTACCTGCTGCAGGGCAAGAACATGAGCCCGCAGGAAGCGCTCGGCTTCGGTGTCGTGCAGGCCGTCGTGCCCGCCGACCAGATCGTCGAAACCGCCAAGGCCTGGGTAAAGGCCAACCCGACCAAGGGCGTGCAGCCCTGGGACGAAAAAAGCTTCAAATTCCCCGGCGGTGTCGGCGGCTTCAACCCCAATTTCGTCCAGACCTTCGTCGGCGGCAACGCCATGACCCATGTCAATGCCGGCGACAATATGAACGCCCCGAAGGCGATCCTCAGCGCGGTTTATGAAGGCACCCAGGTGCCGATGGACACGGCAATCCGCATCGAAAGCAAGTATTTCGCCAAGGTCGTCGCCGACCCGCAGGCCGGCAACATGATCCGCAGCCTGTTCGTTTCGAAACAGGCGGCTGAAAAGGGCGCGCGCCGGCCCAAGGGCGTCGCACCGATGCCGACGAAGAAGATCGCCATGCTCGGCGCAGGGTTGATGGGGGCAGGGGTGGCGATGGTGACGGCGCAGGCCGGCATCGAAGTCGTGCTGCTTGACCGCGACCTCGCGGCGGCCGAAAAAGGCAAGCAATACACCGCTGATCGTCTCGCCAAGCGCCGCATGGACCCGGCCAAGGCGCAGGTCATCCTCGAGCGCATTCACCCGACGTCGGACTATGCCGATCTGGCGGGCTGCGACCTGATCATCGAAGCCGTGTTCGAAACCCGCGACATCAAGGCAGCGGTGACCAAGGCGACCGAAGCGGTTGTGGGGCCGGATGTAATCTTCGGCTCCAACACCTCGACTCTGCCGATCACCGGCCTAGCCGAAGCCTGGAGCAAGCCCGAGAATTTCATCGGCATCCATTTCTTCTCGCCGGTCGAGAAGATGCCGCTCGTGGAAATCATCGTCGGCAAGAAGACCGGCCAGGCCGCCATTGCCAAGGCGCTCGATTATGTCGCTGCCATCCGCAAGACACCGATCGTCGTAAACGACAGCCGCGGTTTCTATACCTCGCGCTGCTTTGGCACCTATGTGCAGGAAGGGCTGGCGTTGCTTGGCGAAGGCACCGTGCCGGCGCTCATTGAAAACATCGGCAAGCAGATGGGCATGCCCGTTGGCCCGCTGGCGGTGAACGACGAAGTCGGGCTCGACCTGTCGTACAAGGTCGGCCAGCAGACCAAGGCTGATCTGGGGGACGCCTACAAGCCCGGCCCGGCGGATGGCGTGATCACCAAGATGCACGAACTGGGCCGTCAGGGCCGCAAGAATGCCAAGGGCTTCTACCTCTACCCCGAAGGCGGCAAGAAATATCTCTGGCCCGAACTGTCGGCGACCGTCGCCGGCGGGCTCGCCGCCGATCAGCCGACGCCGGCGGAGGTCAAGGAGCGCCTCCTCTATCGCCAGTTGGTCGAATGCGCGCGCTGCTTTGCCGAAGGCGTGCTGGAAACGCCGGAAGACGGCGATCTCGGCGCGATTTTCGGCTGGGGCTTTGCGCCCTTCACCGGCGGGCCGTTCAGCCATATCGACACCGTCGGCCTGGCGCAGGTCGTCGCCACGCTCGACCGGCTGGCGCAGGCGCATGGCGAACGCTTTGCGCCGCCGCAACTGCTGCGCGACATGGCGGCGGCGGGCGACACTTTCTATGGCCGCGCCAAGCTGAAATCGGCGGCCTGATCCGATGATCGGCGAGGCGTTCGCGCTGCCATCCGGCATCCGGTTCAAGAACCGGATCGCCAAGGCGGCGATGACCGAGGGCCTCGCCGGCCGCGACGGTTTGCCGAACGAGGACCATGTTCGGCTGTATGGCCGCTGGGCGGCGGGCAGTCTGGGCCTGTCGCTGACCGGCAATGTGCAGATCGACCGGTTGCATCTGGAACGGCCGGGCAATGTCATCGTCGACGGGCCGCTCAGTGACGCCGCAAAGGTCGCCTGGCAACGATGGGCGGTGGCAGCGACTGTCGATGGAACGGCAGCCTGGGTGCAGATCAGCCATGCGGGGCGCCAGACGCAGGTGACGGTCAACAAGACGCCCAAGGCGCCTTCGGCGGTGCCGCTGGGCCTACCGGGCGGCATGTTCGGTATGCCGGTGCCGTTGACCGAGGCGGAGATTCTGGACCTGATCGCGCGCTTTGCCCAAGCGGCGACGGTGGCGCGCGATGCCGGCTTTACCGGCGTGCAGATCCACGCTGCGCATGGCTATCTGATCTCGCAATTCCTGTCGCCGCTGGCCAACCGGCGCAATGATGCCTGGGGCGGGCCGCTGCAAAACCGGGCGCGCTTCCTCGTTGAAACGGTCAAGGCGGTACGCGCTGCGGTCGGTCCGGATTTCGGCGTTGGCGTCAAGCTGAACAGCGCCGATTTCCAGAAGGGCGGCTTTGATTTCGACGATTGCATCATCGTTGCCGGCTGGTTGCAGGATTTGGGGGTCGATCTGCTCGAATTGTCGGGCGGCTCGTACGAACAGCCGGCGATGATGGATTTTGCCGGCATGGAGCCACCCGAAGTGCCGAAACAGGCGTCTACGGCAGCGCGGGAAGCCTATTTTGTCGATCTCGCCAAGGCGCTGATGACGGGGCGAACGCCGCCGCTGCTGGTAACCGGCGGATTTCGCACGACACGCGCCATGGAATCGGCGCTGGCCGATGGCATCGCCATGGTCGGTGTCGGGCGGCCGCTGTGTGCGACGCCTGATGCGATAGCCGATATGCTCGCCGGGCATAGCGAGGAACTGCCCCGCCCTGAACAGAGCCTGCGTATCGGCCCGGGCTGGCTGGGGCCGGATTCGCCGGTAAAGCTGGTGCGGGCGGTCAACGGCTTTGCGGCGCAGGCCTGGTATTACGCGCAATTGCGCCACATCGCCGCCGGCCGACCAGTGGCGGCGCGGCTCAACCCGCTATCGGCCTATCTATCGGAACAGCGCGAGGCCAAGGCGCGCGTCTGACCAGGGCGTTTACGGGCGCACGGCTTTCGTCCAACAGGATCGCATGCGCCGAATCCTGCTCCTTATGGTCGTCATCGCCAGCCTCGTGTTTGTCGCGGTTGGCCTGCACGGCGCGCTGCAATCGCCGCGGATCGTGCGCTATAAGGTACCGATCATCGGCCTACAGGCGCCGCTCCGGATCGTCCAGTTGAGCGATACCCACGCCAACTGGATCACCATGCGGCCGGACCGGTTGGCCAGCGTCGTCGCTAAAGCGAACGCGCTGAAGCCCGACCTGTTCGTGCTGTCGGGCGACTATAACAGCAGCCATTTGTTCGACTGGCCGTGGACAACGCTGGAACAGGCGCTGTATTCCTTGGCCAAGCTGCGCGCGCCGCTGGGCGTCTATGCGGTTGGTGGCAATCATGACCCGCCGATGTGGACGCGGCGGGTGTTCGCCCGCACGCCGGTGCGCCTGCTTATGGCAGAGGTTGCCGATGCCGGGCCGATCCTGATTGCCGGCGCCGAATCCCTATCGGTCCCGCCCGATCCGTTTGGCAATTTGCGGCGCGCCGTAAAAAACGCGCCGCCGGGCAAGCCGCTGATTATCGTGACGCACGAGCCGGAATTCTTCCAGTTGCTACCGCGGCGGGCGCAACTGCTGATCGCCGGGCACACCCATGGTGGGCAAATCCTGCTGCCAGGCCTGGGCGCGTTGCGGCCGACAACGCCGTTCCTCGAGGCGCATTTGCGCGGCCTGTTCCGTGAACATGGCCAGACCATGGTGGTATCATCCGGTCTGGGCACATCGGTGCTGCCGCTGCGCATTGGTGTGCAGCCGGAAATTGTCGAGATTATGCTGGTGCCGGCGTAGCAGCGTTCTCAGGCCGGCAGGAACTCCGGCACCGACAGATAGCGTTCGCCGGTGTCATAGTTGAAGCCGAGGATGCGTGACCCCTCGGGCAATTCCGGAATTTTCTGGGCAATGGCCTGGAGGGTGGCACCCGACGAAATCCCGACCAACAGGCCTTCTTCCTTGGCCGACCGCAGCGCCATCGCCTTGGCGGCGGCGGGATCGACCTGGACGACGCCGTCGAGCAATTGCGTATGGAGGTTGGCTGGGATGAAGC
This sequence comes from Polymorphobacter sp., assembly GCA_049318305.1. Lineage (GTDB taxonomy): Bacteria > Pseudomonadota > Alphaproteobacteria > Sphingomonadales > Sphingomonadaceae > Sandarakinorhabdus. The sequence continues at coordinate 6,698 of JBMOGO010000103.1, read as the reverse complement.
CGGCGCCGATGCCCTGGATGGGGTGGGGCGCGGGCTGGCCACCGGAAATGACCGGCGATGTCGTTGGTTCGACAGCAAAGATCTTCACATTCGGCCACACCGCCTTCAACGCTTCCGCAACGCCGGTGATATGGCCACCGGTGCCAACGCCGGTGATAACCGCATCGATGGGTGTATCGGCAAAATCGGCGATGATTTCCTGTGCCGTGGTGCGGACATGGACGTCGATGTTGGCAGGGTTTTCGAACTGGCCGGGCATCCAGGCGCCCGGCGTTTCGGCAACGATCTCTGTGGCGTGCTGGATGGCGCCCTTCATGCCCTTTTCGCGCGGCGTCAGCGCAAAGGTGGCGCCATAGGCGAGCATCAGCCGGCGGCGCTCGATCGACATGGATTCGGGCATGACGAGGATCAGCTTGTAGCCCTTGACCGCGGCGACCATGGCGAGGCCGATGCCGGTGTTGCCGCTCGTCGGCTCGACGATGGTGCCGCCGGGAAGCAAACTGCCATCGGCTTCGGCGGCTTCGATCATGGCGAGCGCAATGCGGTCCTTGATCGAGCCGCCGGGGTTGGTGCGTTCCGATTTGATCCAGACTTCGGCATCGGGAAACAGCTTGGCGACGCGAATATGCGGCGTGTTGCCGATGGTCGAAAGGACGTTGCTGGCTTTCATGGTCAGGCTCCGTGGCGCATCGGTGCGCGTTATAGCGTGGCGATGGGCTTTTCGTCACGCGCCATCGGGTCGGGCCGGCTGCCGAAACTGTCGGCGCGGCGCAGTTCGGGAAAACCCCAGGCCCAGACGCCGGTGACGATGACGGCACCGACACCGCCGGCGACCACCGCCTCCACCGGGCCGAGCCAGGCGGCGCTGAGCCCGCTTTCGAACTCGCCCAATTCGTTGGAGGCGGACACGAACAACATCGACACCGACGAGACGCGGCCGCGCATGGCATCGGGTGTGTGCAGCTGGATCAGCGAGGATCGGATGAAAACCGAAATCATGTCGGCTGCGCCCAGCACGACCAGTGCAGCGAGCGACAGGTTGAGATTGGTCGACAGGCCAAAGACGATGGTGGCGATGCCGAACAGCCCGACACAGATGAACATCACCGGGCCGACATGCCGGGTCACGGGGCGGATCGCCAGCGCAACGGCCGTGATGGCAGCGCCCAAAGCCGGGGCGGCCCGCAATGGACCCAGTCCTTCGACGCCGACGTGCAGCACGTCGCGGGCATAGATGGGCAGCATGGCGGTCGCACCGCCAAGCAGCACGGCGAACAGATCGAGGCTGATGGCGCCGAGCACGATGCGATTATGGCGGACATAACCCAACCCTTCGACAAGACTGCGCCAGGGCGTCACGGTCGATGGTTCGGGGCGCGGCACCGGGCCGATGCGGAACAGGGCGAACAGCGCGCCGCCGAACATCAGTGCTGCGGCAATATAGGGGCTGGCCGGGTTGGCGGCGTAAAGATAGGCGCCGAGCGGCGGACCGAGCACCGCGCCCGATTGCCAACTGATCGAATTGAGCGCGATGGCGGAGGGCAGGATGGCGCGCGGCACCAGATTGGGGGCGAGCGCCGACAACGATGGCCCGGCAAAGGCGCGGCCGACGCCGAGTAGCGCCGCGACGATGAACAGCGCCGGGATGGTGACCTGGTGGCGCAGCGACAGCCAAGCCAGTGCCGCGGCACAGCCCAGCTCCAGGGCAATGGCAGCGCGGGCGATATGGCGGCGGTCGACGCGGTCGGCGATGACACCGACGATCAGCGTAAGGCCGAACAGCGGCAGGAACTGCACCAGCCCGACCATCCCGAGCAGAAAAGCGGCTTCGCGCTGCGTCATGCTTTGCCGGGCAATGTCGTAGACCTGCCAGCCGATGACGATGACCAGCATCATGCCACCGATGGTCGCCAGGAAGCGCGACGCCCAGAAGGCGCGGTAGTCGGCGATCAGGAAGGGGGCGGGAATGGCAGGCACGTTGCGCCATCTCCTAGGTTGCGAATCCGGTGCTGGCTAGCGCAGTGCCGGCACGCCCTGAGCAATCACTTTGTCGCGTTAAGCAAAAAAGAAGGTTTCGTTTCAAATCGCATTGTGTTAAGGCTTGGCTAACAATCGAGGCACAGATGGACGGTTTTCGCGAATTCTGCGGCTATATCCTGGGGCTGGTGTTTTGCGCCGCCACCGTTCTGTTGTGTGCAATCGCCTGGTTTGGCCTGGAAAACATGTTCGGCTGGCGCTGGGCGTTGGCAGGTATCGTGCTCAGCGTGCTGGTGCGGATCAATTTCCCGGTCGTCATCGGTCTGTACTTTTACGCCCACAACATCTGGGACTGGCCGATGGCGGAATCGATTGCCTTTGCGTTGCCTGGCCTGTTGATCATCGTGCCGTCGGTGGCAACCGGCGTCTTCAGCCTGCTCGTCGGGACGGCGGCGCGGCGTTAAGCTACCACTTCGATGAAGCTGTCGAGGACGCGTTTCGCGCCGTCATGTTCGAATTCGATCTCCAGCTTGTTGCCATCGACCGCGGTAATCACGCCGCTGCCAAACTTGCTGTGAAAGACTTTTGACCCGACACTGACGTCACTGCGGCCTTTCAGCCCGACAGAAACGGCGCTGGCGCGGGCTTCGATGGCAGGACTGGTGTTGCGCGCAATGCCGGTGTTGCCAAAGCCTCCCTGCGCGGCGGCGCGGCCCCAGCCCGGGCCGCGACCGGTGCCGCGCGAAACATCGCCGAACGGGTCCCCGCCCTGCAATGCCGCGCGCCACAGGCTGGGCCCGCCGCTCATCGTGCTGGTGACGTCGACATGCGCCGGCGGCAGTTCGGAAACAAAACGCGAAGGGATAGCGGCGGTCCACTGCCCATAGATCTGCCGGTTGGCGGCGTGGATGATCGTCGCTGATTTCTTCGCGCGGGTGATGCCGACATAGGCGAGGCGGCGTTCCTCCTCCAGCGCCTTGGTGCCGCCTTCGTCCATGGCGCGCTGGCTGGGGAACACTCCTTCTTCCCAGCCGACGAGGAAGACATGATCGAATTCCAGCCCCTTCGCAGCGTGCAGCGTCATGATCGTCAGCTTTTCCGACGCATCCGAAGCATCATTGTCCATCACCAGGCTGACATGTTCGAGAAACGCGGTCAGCGAAGGATAGTCCTCCATCGCCCGCGTCAATTCGATCAGGTTTTCGACACGGCCATCGGCTTCGGTGGATTTGTCGGCCTGCCACATGGCGATATAGCCCGATTCCTCCAGGATGATGCGTGCCAGATCGGCATGAGACATGCTGTCCGCCTGCTCCCGCCAGCGCGCGACATCGATAAGGAAGGCTTTCAATGACCGCCGCGCCGCCGGGGTCAGTTCGTCGGTTTCAACGAGCGCGGCGGCAGCCTGTGGCAGCGGCCTGTCCATGGCGCGGGCGAGCGCGTGGAGTTTGCCCATCGCCTTGTCGCCAAGGCCGCGTTTGGGCACGTTGACGATGCGTTCAAAGGCCAGCGCGTCATTCGGCGAGGTGACGATGCGTAGATAGGCTAGCGCGTCGCGCACTTCGAGACGCTCGTAAAAGCGGAAGCCGCCGACGATCTTGTAGGGAAGGCCGATCGAGACGAACCGGTCTTCGAACGCGCGCGTCTGGAACTGGGCGCGGACCAAAATCGCCATGTCGTTCAATGAGGCGCCGTCGCGGGCCTTTTGCTCGGCTGTGTCGCCGATAAGCCGAGCTTCCTCCGGCCCGTCCCAGACACCGATGATCTTGACCGGGTCGCCGCCGGCGACCTCGGTGAACAATGCCTTGCCGATGCGGGCGCTGTTGTGTGCGATCAGGCCGTTGGCGGCGGCGAGGATGTGCGGGGTCGAACGATAATTCTGCTCCAGCTTGATGACCGTCGCGCCGGGAAAATCCTTTTCGAACTTCAGGATGTTGGCGACTTCGGCGCCGCGCCAGCTGTAGATCGACTGGTCATCGTCACCCACACACGCGATGTTGCGGCGGTCACCGGTCAGCAGTGTCAGCCAGCGATATTGGGCGATGTTGGTGTCCTGATATTCATCGACCATGATGTATTTGAAGCGGCGCCGGTAGTCGGCGAGCACGTCAGGATGCGCCGCAAAGATCGTCAGCATGTGGAGCAGCAGGTCGCCGAAATCGGCGGCATTAAGCGCCGCCAGCCGTTGCTGATAGCGCGCATAAAGCGTCGCACCGCTGCTGCCGACTTCGCCGAAACTGGTTGATTCGCCGGTCGGCACATCGCCGGGCAATTCGCCGCGGTTTTTCCAGCGGTCGATCATTCCCGCCAGTTGCTTGGCCGGCCAGCGCTTTTCTTCAAGTCCCGCCTCGGCGATGACCTGCTTGAGCAGGCGCAGTTGATCATCGGTATCGAGTATGGTGAAATTGCCATCCAGCCCGACCAGCCCAGCGTGCTTGCGCAGCATTCGCGCCGCGATGGCGTGGAAGGTGCCGAGATACGGCAAGCCTTCCGCCATGTCGCCGACCAGCATGGTCATGCGGTGACGCATCTCCCGCGCCGCCTTGTTGGTGAAGGTGACCGCCAGCACCTCGGACGGCCAGGCGAGGCGGCTGAACAGGATGTGCGCCAGCCGCGCTGTCAAGGCGCGCGTCTTGCCGGTGCCGGCGCCGGCAAGGATCAGCACCGGGCCCTCGGTGGTCAGCACCGCCTGCCGCTGCGGCGCGTTGAGGCCGTCCAGCCAGGCTGGCGCGGATGAGGAGGGCAAGGAGGCCATTTGTGAACAGTTAGAGAACATCGCTGCCGATGCCAACCCCATGGCCGGGTGGTTTTAACCGGTTGAACCGGCCGCCGTAATTCCTTCCACAGGCCGCGCTGCGGTGGGGAGACGTGCATGTCCGTGAATTTCCGGCCGCCGGTTGCCGAATCACCCGCCATCGGCTGGGCGCAGGTGCTGGGGTTGCGTCAGGATGATGCCGTTCTGTTCGGGCGGGTTCGCGCCGCGCAACTGCAATCGCTCAACCGCTATGTGCCCTTCAATGTCAGCCTGATGGTCATCAACATCACGGCGCTGGTCTATACGCTGCGCGATCTGGCCGGCGGGGATTTCCTGCTGCGCTGGGGTGGCATGATGGCAGTGCTCGCGCTTTTGTGGAGCCTGAGGTTCGTCCGTGTGCGCCGCAACGGGCCGGCGCCGGTCGCATCGCCGCGCCTGTTCTGGCTGGTGACGCTGGAGGTGCTGGCGTTCGGGGTCTGCTGGACATCGCTGGTGTTGCACCTGATGCCGTTGGCGGGCGTCGAGGCGCAGGCGGTGCTGATGCTGCTGTCGTTGACGGCGATGGGGGCGTGCGGGCTGGCGGCGGCGGCGATGCCGGTGTGCGGCGCCGGGTTGGTCGCCATCATCGGGATCGGCACGCTGCTGGCGGTGCCGGCGGGGTCGCCGCTGGGGTCGCCGATGATCGCGCTGGCGTTCCTGACCTTCTCGCTGCTGATCGGGCGCGGCGTGGTGGTGACCAGCAAGGCGCTGATGGTGCAGATGCGCGATGCAGCCGGCACCCAGGCCCATGCCGACATGGTACGGATGCTGCTCGATGAATTCGAAGCCAATGGTTCGGACTGGTTGATCGAAGTCGATGACGAGGGCCGCTTGACGCATGTGTCGCCGCGTTTTGCCGCTGTGGCGGGGCAGCCGCGGGCCGATCTGCTCGGGCGGCCGCTGCTCGGGTTGATCGGCGAGGCGAGCGGTGCCGACCGGGCTGCGGTAACCGCGCTCACCGACAGCTTTGTGGCGCGGCGCGGTTTCCGCGATATCACCATCCCGGTGCAAGTGGGTGGTGATCGCCGCTGGTGGGCATTGTCAGGCACGCCGAAGCTGGATGCCGCCGGGGGCTTTGCCGGCTATCGCGGCGTTGGCCGTGACGTGACCGAGGCGCGGCGCAGCCATGAACGCATCGTCCACCTGGCGCGGTTCGACCCGTTGACCGGCCTTGCCAACCGTGCGCTGTTCCGCGAAGCACTGACCGATGCGCTGGCCCGCGCGGCGCGAACCGGGCGGTCGTGCGGGCTGTTGTTCATCGATCTCGATCATTTCAAGGCGGTCAACGACAGCCAGGGCCATGCCGCCGGGGACCGTTTGCTGCGCGAGGCGGCGGTGCGCATGGGAGGCGCGGTCGGCGGCAATGCGACGCTGGCGCGGCTGGGCGGTGACGAGTTTGCCGTGCTGCTGCCAGATGCCAGTGCAGCGCGGGTGGAACGGGTGGCGGGCGCCATCATCGCCGCGATGACGCCGCCGTTCGACATCGATGGCCAGCCGGTCAACATCGGCGCCAGTATCGGTTATGCCATCGGTCCCGGTGATGGCGCGACGATCGACAAATTGCTGAAAAGTGCCGACCTGGCGTTGTACGAAGTCAAGTCGAACGGGCGCGGGGCGACCTGCCGCTACGTGCCGGAAATCCGGGAACGCGCCGATGAACGGCGCGAGCTGGAAACGGACATGGCCAAGGCGCTGGACCGCGATGAACTGGCGCTGGCGTTCCAGCCGGTTGTAGAGGCTGTCGACGAGCAGATCGTCGGCTTCGAGGCGCTGCTGCGCTGGAAACACCCGCGGCTTGGCAACATCCCGCCCGACAAGTTCATCCCGGTGGCGGAGGAAACCGGTGCCATCGTGCCCATCGGTCATTGGGTGATCCGCACCGCCTGCGCCTGGGCGGCGCGCTGGCCGGAGCATATTCGCATCGCGG
>JBMOGO010000102.1:0-11347 GCA_049318305.1 Polymorphobacter sp. | reverse complement strand
TGCCGAGATGTAGCGCGAAGTGGCGGTGCCGGATCGGCCCGTCGATGCGGCGCTGGTCCGCCGGTTGCTGCGCGTGCGGCGCGACCGTGATCGCTATTTCCCCGCCGATATCTTTGCCGATCCAGCCTGGGACATGCTGCTCGACCTGATCGCTGCGCAGTTGGAGGGTAGGCAATTGCCGGTATCGAGCCTGTGCATCGCTGCTGACGTGCCGACGACGACGGCACTGCGCTGGGTCCGCAGCCTGACCGAAGCCGGCATCTTCGAACGCTCGGTCGATCCCGCCGATGCGCGGCGCAGCCATGTCCGTCTGTCGGACACCGCGGCGACGGCGATGCTCGCCTGGTTAAGGGCGTTCAGCGCGCAGTTTGTGCCGCGTTGACCGCCGGCGCTGCCTTTAGCAGCGTCAGCACCGGTGCCAGCGCTCGATCCGGTGCCTCCTCCATCGGGATGTGGCCGATGCCATCGAGGATCGTCACGCGCGCATTCGGCAGTTGTTCTGAAAACCATTCTGCCGCTTCGACCGGGATGAGCTTGTCCTCCCGGCCCCACAGAATCAGTGTGGGCGCCGTGAAGGTTTTCAGTGCCGCCGTATCGGCCTGTGGCTGGTAGCCGGCAAAACGATCAAGCGTTGCTGCGCGATTGCCGGGATAGCGCAGCAATTCCCAATAGCGGTCGATCATCGCCGGCGTGGCGATGGCCTGAACCGATACCGAATTCTTGAAGCTGCTTTCCATCATGGCGCGCGGCGTCACCATGACGGCGATGTCGCGCAGCACCGGCGTGCGAGCGATGCGAAAACCAATGGGGGCGGAGCTGCCCTTTGGCTGCGGCATACCGACCGCATCGACAAGTATCAGCTTCGCCACCCGGTCAGGATGCTTGACCGCGTAACGCCAGGCGACACCGCCGCCCATCGAATTGCCGCCGAGTGCAAAGCGCTTGAGCCCGAGACGATCGACGACTTTTTCGGTGATGCCGACATAGGCGGCGCTTGAATAATCGCGCGACGGCACCGGGCCGGATAGGCCATGTGCCGGAAAATCGAAACTGATGACCCGATACTTTCGCTTTAGCCGGGCGACCCAAGGCTCCCAGGTGTGTAGCGACGCGTTGGAGCCATGCAGCAATACGATGGGAAAGCCATCACGCGGGCCTTCGTCGCGCAGGTGGATCACCGTGCCGGGTGCCAGCGTCAAATATTGCGAGGCAGGGCTGCCATATTTGGCGCGCAGCTCGGCAACCGAGATATCGGGGGTGCGGAACAGCAGCAGCAGGCCGGCCATCAACAGCAAGATGGCAGCGAAGCCGATGGAGAGACGCTGTGCCCAGCGCCGGGAAGTCGTGGCCATTAGAGGTTGACGATCCGCAGCGGCAAGCCATCCTTGGGCTTGGGAATCGGGAACATGTTGAATTCCGACTTGTATTCCGCCGAAAGCTCGATGCGGTTTTCGGCGAGAAGGTGGAAGAAGAACGATTTCACCTGCATATAGGCAAAGTGCAGGCCAAGGCACATGTGGCTGCCGCCACCGAACGGCACCCAGGCATATTTATGGCGGCCCTTTGAGTTCTCGGCCGTGAAGCGCAGCGGATCGAAGCGTTCCGGATCGGGCCAGACATCGGGCAGGCGATGAGTCATCATCGGGTTGATGCCAACGTGCGATCCGGCCGGAATCGTGTGGTTCATGAACACGAAGTCCTTCAGCGCACGGCGCGGCATCGATGGCACCGGCGGGATCAGCCGCAGCGATTCCTTCATGACCATCTCGATGATGTCGAGGTCGCCCAATGTTTCATAGGTCAGCGTGCCGCCCGTCTTGGCCTTTACCGCGACGATTTGTTCGCGAATCCTGTCCTGCCATTCCGGGTGGGTGCCAAGGAAATGCACCACCGACGAGATCGACGAGGTCGTGGTGTCGTGCGCGGCCATCATCAGGAAGTTCATATGGTCGATGATGGCCTGGTCGGTAAGCAGCTTGCCATCGTCATCGGTGGTGTTGCAGATCTGGCTGAAGATGTCATCGCCGGGTTTTCCGCGACGTTTGGGGATTTCGCGGCCGAAGAATTCGCACATGAATTCGCGGCCCTTCACGCCTCGGCGCATCTGGGTCAGCGGCAGCGGCTTGCGCACGATGGCGACCGACGCCATCACCATGTCGACAAAGGCCCTGTTGATCTTTTTGGCATCCGGACCCCAAGGCACGCCCAGGAAGGAGGCAGCAGCGAGATCGAGGGTCAACGCCTTGATGGCGGGATAGAATTTGAATTCAGGCGCGCCCGGCCAGCCGGCGATGCCACGCGCGATGCCGGTGTTGAGCTCACCGAGATAATGCTTCATCGGTTCGGTCTTGAACGCCACCGACAGCGCCTTGCGGTTGATGCGATGCTCGTCGAAATCCATCAGCATCAGGCCGTGCGGGAACAGGTTTTCGAGCACCGGGTTCCAGCCGAGCGAGGAGGAGAAAATCTTGTCCTTGTCGAACAAGACCAGTTCATTGGCTTCGGGGCCGATCATCGAGACGCCCCAGCCGCCGAAATCCTGACGGCGGAAGACCCGGCCATAGTCTTCGACCATCTGCTGGCTGCGGCCGAGCGGGTCCTTGAGGAACTTGATGGTGCGCAGCATGCGGATCCTGGCCGGCTGCATACCGGGCAGGTGCGCGAGGTCGTCGAAGCTCGGTTCCGGCAGGTCGGCGGGGATAAAGGCGGCGGCCCGGGGTTGCGCGGTCATGTCGATCTCCTGATGCGGAGCCGTGATACGCAAATTCTGAGTCGCACACAACTGGCCGTTACGGGTTGCGGGCACACTGCCCATCCATGATGTCGCTGGGCTTTCACAGCCGCGCATCCCCGCTTATGACGGACGCGTGAAGCATGACATCATTCTTGCCGGCGGCGGGCTGGCCAATGGCCTGATCGCCTTGCGGCTGGCGCAAACACGACCCGATGTGCGTGTGACGATCGTCGAATCGGGCGCGGCAATCGGCGGCAACCACACCTGGTCCTCGTTCGCGCACGACCTGACGCCCGAAGCGCAGGCGTGGACCGCGCCGTTGTTCGCGCACCGCTGGGACACCTACCAGGTGCGTTTTCCGGCGCGCACCCGGACGCTGGCCGCGGGCTATGGCAGTTGCACGTCGGACCTGCTCGCCGAAGCCGTGGCCAAGGCGCTGCCGCCGGAGCGTATCATCACCGCCATGCCGATTGTCGCGGTCACGCCCACGACGGTGACGCTTGCCGACCAGCGCGTGCTGACGGCGGGCGCGGTGATCGACGGGCGCGGGCAGGGGCCGACAAAGGCGCTCGACCTGCGCTGGCAGAAGTTCCTGGGCCTCGAGGTCGAGCTTGCGGAACCGCACGGGTTGGACGGCCCGATCATCATGGATGCGACGGTGCCGCAATATGACGGCTATCGCTTTGTCTACACGCTGCCATTCGGCCCGCGCCATGTGCTGATCGAGGATACTTATTTCAGCGATGGCGCCGACTTGGCGCCTGATGTGTTGCGCCGCCACCTGGCCGATTATGCCGCTGCGCAAAGCTGGACGATCACGCGGGTGCTGCGGGAGGAAATCGGCATCCTGCCGCTCGGCATCGGCGGCGATATCGAGGCCTTCTGGGATGAAGGCGATGCCGGGGTGCCGCGCGTCGGCTTGCGCGCCGGCATGTTCCACCCGGTAACCGGTTACAGTTTCCCCGATGCGGTGCGCATGGCGGATATCGTCGCCGGCCTACCGATGCTCGATGCCGCGACAATCTATCGCGCGGCGCGCGAGCATAGTGTCGGCGCATGGAAGGCGCGCGGCATGTACAGGCTGCTCAACCGCATGTTGTTTCTCGCCGCCCATGATGACGAACGCCGCCATGTGCTGCAGCGTTTCTATGAGCATAACGATGCGCTCGTCGGCCGTTTCTATGCCGCGCGTCCGGAATTTAAGGACTGGCTGCAGATACTCAGCGGCAAACCGCCGATCCCGCCGATGCGAGCGCTCAGAACGTTGCTCAAATATGAAATGGGTAAAGCCTGACGACAGCCGCCCGACCTTTGTACATCGCGGCTTGGCCGTCCCTGCGACACATTCGGCTTTGAACAATGAGGGCGAAGCGCGTAACGCCACGGCCATGGAACAGCAGCGAAAAACCGCAATAGTTATTGGCGCCGGCATTGGTGGCATTGCCTGTGCCATGCGCTTGCAGAGTTTGGGCTTCAACACCCGCATCGTCGAGTCGCTCGATTCCCCCGGTGGCCGGGCTTATGTCCGGCGAGCGGACGGCTTTATCTTCGACATGGGGCCGACGGTGCTGACCGTGCCGCACCTGATCGAAGAGCTGTTTTCACTCGAGCAGGACAAGGCGATGCTGGGCGAGCCGGATTTCCCGGCGCATGTGCTGGGCGACGACAAGCGGATATTGTCGGGCATAAGCGGTGGGCCGAACACCAGCCGCTATGTCGAGATCATCCCGATTTTGCCATTTTACCGCATCTATTTCGATGACGGTACATTCTTTGATTACGACGCCGATCCGGTGCGCGTGCGCGAGCAGATTGCTCGCCTGGCGCCCGAGGATTTGCAGGGCTATGAGGATTTCCACGAAGCGGCACGGGCGATCTTCAACCGGGGCTTCCTCGAACTCGGATACACCTATTTCGGCAATGTCAACCAGATGCTGGGCGTGGTCCCCGACCTGTTGAAGCTGGGGGCGGTTCAGCCGCTGTTTTCGCTGATCAAGAAATACTTCAAATCGGACAAGATGCGGCAGGTGTTCAGCTTTGAACCCTTGCTGGTCGGCGGCAACCCGATGAAGGTGCCCGCAATCTATGCGATGATCCATTTTGTCGAAAAGACCTGGGGGATCCACTTCGCGCGCGGCGGCACCGGTGCACTGGTGACAGCGATGATTCGAAAGTTTGAGGAAATGGGCGGGGCTTTGCAGCTGAACGCCGAAGTCGCCTCCATCGACGTGGTCAAGCGCGGCGGCAAGCGCGTGGCGACGGGCGTGACGCTGAAATCGGGCGAGATCATCGCGGCCGATGTGGTGGTTTCCAACGCCGACTATGCCACCACTTACATGCGGCTGATCGACAAGGCGTATCGCCGCATCAACCGCGACGCGGTGGTTAAATTCCGCAAGCAGTCGATGTCGCTGATGGTGATCTATTTCGGTTACCGCAAGGCCGAGGGTGACCCTGACCTGCAGCATCACAACATCATCCTCGGCCCGCGTTACGAGGAACTGCTGACCGATATTTTCGAGCGCAAGATACTGGGGCCTGACTTCTCGCAATATCTGCATATCCCGACGCTGACCGACCCGAGTCTGGCGCCGGAGGGACATCATGCCGCCTACACGCTGATTCCGGTGCCCAACAACCAGAGCGACCTTGATTGGAGCAAGATCGGTGAAGGGTTCAAGGATGTTGTCCTGACCTTCCTGGAAGAGCGCGGCTATATCCCCAATCTGAAGGAACGGCTGGTTTATCAAAGCTTCGTGACGCCGGACTATTTTGAGCAGACGCTGGGCTCCTATCTTGGCAATGGTTTCGGGGTGGAGCCGGTTCTGACCCAGACGGCATTTTTCCGGCCGCATAACCGCAGCGAAGACGTGGCGAACCTCTATCTGGTTGGCCAGAGCACCCAGCCCGGCGGCGGTACACCATCGGTGATGATGTCGGCGAAAATGACAGTCCGCGAGATTGCCAAGGATTTCGGCATTGCGGCCACGGTGGTGAACGGCGTGCCGGGGCGGGCTGCTGCTTGAGCTTGACCTGCCGCTTGCGGCGCGGGACATGGCTTGAATGACAGATGTGCTCGGCCATGCCCGTGCTGCCATCGCCCGCGGCTCGAAAAGCTTTGCCATGGCGTCGCAGTTGTTCGACCCGGTTACCCGCGACCGGGCGATGCTGCTTTACGCCTGGTGTCGCCATACCGACGATGTGATCGACGGCCAGGTGCTGGGGCAGGGGCGTAACGACGATATGCGCCCGCCAGCGGAACGGCTGGCCGAAGTGGAGCGACTGACCGAAATGGCGCTGGCCGGTCAGCCGACCGGCGATCCGGCGTATGAGGCATTGGCGCGGGTGGTGCGCGAGACGGGAATGCCGCCGCAATATCCGCGCGATCTGGTTCATGGTTTTCGCATCGACATGGAGGAACGGCCGTTCGTCACGTTCGATGACACATTGGCCTATTGCTACCATGTCGCTGGCTGCGTCGGCGTAATGATGGCCATCGTCATGGGCGTGTCGCCCGGCGATAAGGCCGTGCTCGATCGCGCCTGTGACCTGGGCATCGCCTTCCAGCTCAACAACATCGCCCGCGACGTGATGGAGGATGCCGCCAACAGCCGCCGCTATATCCCCGATGACTGGCTGGCGAGCGTCGGCCTGGCGCCGAACAATTTCGCCTTCCCGCCCAACCGGCGCCAGCTGGCGCGGCTGGTGACGCGGCTGGTCGATACCGCGGAAACCTATGAGGCGTCGGCACGGTTCGGCACCCCGGCGCTGTCCAACCGCGCCGCCTGGGCGGTGCTGGCGGCCGCGCGCATCTATGGCGGCATCGGGCGCAAGGTGCGCGATGCCGGCGCTGATGGGCTCGACAACCGGATGAGCACGTCGAAGGCCGAAAAGCTGTCGGCGGTGGCGGTGGCGCTGGGCGAGACGCTGGTCCGCAAACTGCGCTGGCCGCTGCCCGGGCCGCCGCGCGACGGTTTATGGACGATGCCGTAAAGTCGCTATCGCGCCCAGTGTTCGGCGTTGTCGACCAGGTCCATTTCGGCGCGCATCTTGGCTGATGAGCGGATGCGGCCCTTGCCATTGGCCTCGAGTTGCGCCTTCAGCGCGCGGATCGGCGGGGCATAGAGAAAGCCATAGCTGACCGTGCCATCCTTTGATTCAACGACATGGTGCAATCGATGCGCCTGTACGATGCGTTTCAGATAGCGGGCCTGCGGGTTCCAGCCGTGTTTGACGCGGCGGTGCACCAGAACGTCATGGAAGCCGAAATAGATCATGCCATAGGCGGTGATGCCGGCACCGATCGCAGTGATGACGTGCCAACCATAGTGCGTGCCGATCATCAGCAAGATGATCGAGGGGATGGCGCCCATGACAGCAAACCAGTCGTTCTTTTCGAAAAAGCCGGTGCGCGGTTCGTGGTGGGATTTGTGCAGGCTCCACAGGAACCCGTGCATCACCCATTTGTGCGCAACGATGGCAACGACCTCCATGATCGCTACCAGCAAAAGGGCAATGGCGAGCGCTTGCCAGAAATTGATGTCCGCTGTCAGCATGCGCACCTCATAGCGCCAGTGCGCGGGCTTTGCACCACTCCAGATGCCGCACCCTTTCACGCGGCAAGCCAGTGTGCGACACCCAGTCACGAGTTCGTGGAGTCGCCGATGCGCCGTCTTGCCTTGAGTGCCCTGTTGTTGTTCGCGGCCTGCGCCACCCCGTCACAGCGCATCACCACGGCGCTGACCGATCGCGGCGTGCCGCCAGCGCAGGCGCGCTGCATGGGCGACCGCTTGGGAACGCGGTTGAGCCTGGCGCAATTGCAGCGACTTGATGCGCTCAGCAAGATGAATGGTGGCCGCATCGAACGGATGAGTATCACGCAGATCGCCGATGCCCTCAGCGATCCGCGCGACCCGGCGCTGGTCGCCGAGGTGCTGCGCGCCGGCGTTGGCTGCCTGCTTTAACCCGGCACTGGAAGTTTCTGGTAATACTGCTATAGAGCGTCTTAATGGCGGGGTCCCAGATGGCAGATTTCCGGCGGAAACGCCGTGACACAGATGATGACGTGGCGGCCGATCCGGTCGCACGGGCGTCTGCGCGCGCTGCAAAACTGTTCGGCGCTCCGGCGCCCGAAGCTGCGCCGGAACCTGTTCGCGAACCCTTGTTGCGCGCGGTTCCCGAGCCGTTGCTGCGCGCTGTGCCATTGCCGCGCTTTGAACTACCAGCGGTAGCACCGCCGCGCGTGCAGGAGTTGCCGCGATCAGCGCCGCCGCGGCGCCGTAAAGCGCCGCCTTCAACCGCTGCAATCATGATTCCGGGTATCCTTCTCGGCGGGGTTATGGCGTTCGCGCTGCTGCTAGATGACCCATCGGAACTGCGCGGCGTGCCGCAACAGCTGCTGGGCAAGGTGCTGGCATCATCGGACTATCTGACTTGTGCCCAGGTCCGCCTGTCGGGTGTCGGGCCGCTCAGGCGCGGCCAGAAAGGCTATTCCAAGGCGCTGGATACCGATGGCGATGGCGTGGCGTGCGAGCCGATTTTCGGAGCGGCAACGAAGGGCAAATAGGCTCCGCCAGGCGGCGCTGTCGTCTTTCAACCGCGCAGTTTCGGCGAGAACCCGCTTGCTGGTGCATAATGCATGTCGACATCCGGGTAGTGGCATTCGTCATGGCCGGGATGGTCGGTACCGATCGCGAGAAAGATCGCGGCTTGGGTGCTGCGGTTCTGCAGGTGATGGGCATTGGCCGCACCGGCTTTGAAGGTGGCGATGTCTCCGGGCAACATCGGCGTTTCGGTGGCATCTTCGACCAAAACCGCAGCCCCTGACAACATGACGATCAATTCGTCTTCATGGCTGTGCCAGTGGCGCTGGCTGCTCCAGGCGCCGGGCTGCAACGTGACGAGGTTGGCGCCGAATTGGCTGAGCCCGCCTGCAGCGGCGACGGCTCGCCAACTGCGGCCGGCGACGGCCTGATTATACGGCGGCAGGTAACCACTTTGGCTGACTACGGGGAGCGTCTCGGGGTCGATTTTTGGCATATGTCCTCACGCCACTGCCCGCCCCCTACCCTCCCGGTCCGAGAGGAGAGTTGCAGGATCAGTGCCTTTTGATAACGACAGGCAGCTTTTTATAGCCGTGAACAAAGGACTGCGCGACATATTCGGGCGTGCCGGCGACCTTGACCGTCATCCGGCGCTTCGGCGCGCAGCCGGGCGAACCAGGGGCGCCAATTGTCCTCCGCATAGAGCCGTGGGTCGGTGACGTCGATCTGCGCCAGCGGCGTGCTTTAGGCCGGATTCGCATCACGCAATTGCGTCGCCATGGTCGATCTCCCCAAGGAAAGCCTGCCGGTCGTTTCGCCGGGTTGATCAAGATGCTAACCTGCTTCGCGTGCAAATGCGAGGCTTTCGAATCATGCCGATCGACCGTTCCATCGACCCGACTGCAGACCAGGTGCGGGCGCTGCGCGATACCGGCCGGGATGGCCCGGTTGTGATGCTCAATCTGTTGAAATTCAAGCCGCAAGCGACCTATGATGACGGCGAGGCGGTGACCGGGGCGCAGGCCTATGCCCGCTATCAACACGCCTTTACGGTGACAGTCGGCGTGATCAGCCAGGCCGAGGTGCTGTATGAAGGGCCGGTGGAGCAGGTGTTCATCGGGATGGCGGGCACGCCGGAGACCGACTGGGACATGGCGCTGATCGTGCGCTATCCGACGCGCGGGCATTTTCTGGCGATGATGGCGGACGCCGGCTATCGCGACGCGCTGCGCCATCGCTATGCCGGGCTGGCACGGACGGTCTTGCTGCAATGCGGCGGCTAAACCGCGGCTAAACCGCCGCTCGGGGCGATGAACGGTTGCGCGTTGGCGACGAAAGGTTAAACTGCCACCTTAAGATCAGCCATAAACGGGGGAACCATGGCCGGCCGTCCGATATCGCCGCGACCGCTGTCGCCGCACCTTTCGATCTGGAAGTGGCAGATCCACGCCGTCGTCTCGATGACGCACCGCATCACCGGCAATGCCATGGCGATGGGGGCGATGCTGTTGTTCATCTGGTGGCTGATCGCCGCGGCAACGGGCCCGGAAGCCTATGGCATCTTCATGTCGGTGGCGACCGGCTGGTTCGGCATCCTCGTAGGCGTCGGCTTCACCTGGACCTTTTACCAGCACATGTGCTCGGGCATTCGCCATCTGATCATGGATACCGGGCAAGGCTTTGACCTGGTCACCAGCAAGACCATGGCGTTGGCAGCGTTCGGCGCGTCGGTGGCGCTGACCGTGCTGACTTGGGCGATCATCTTTACCACCAAGGGACTTTGATCATGGGTGCAGGCACCGATCTCGGGCGAGTCCGCGGGCTCGGCTCCGCCAAGGACGGCGTGCATCACTGGTGGCTGCAGCGGGTGACCGCAGTGGGCAACCTGGTGCTGATGCTGTGGTTCATCTTCTCGCTCGTGCGCCTGCCCAGCCTGGATTATTCCAGCGTGACGCTCTGGCTGCGGCAGCCTGTCGCTGCGGTGCCGATGCTTCTCCTCATCGTGTCGGTGTTCTGGCATATTCGTCTGGGCGTTCAGGTGCTGCTGGAAGATTATGTCCATGGCTCTGCCCGGGTCGTCGGGATGCTGGCGCTCAACTTCTATGTGTTGGCGGGGGCGGCGGCAGCCGCGTTCGCCGTCCTCAAGATCGCGCTTGGAGCGGCATAATGGCGGCAAGCTATCAGATTATCGACCATGTCTATGATGCCGTGGTCGTCGGCGCCGGCGGTTCGGGCCTGCGAGCCGCGATGGGCATCGCCGAAGCCGGGTTGAAGACGGCGTGCATCACCAAGGTGTTCCCGACGCGCAGCCACACCGTGGCGGCACAGGGTGGTATCGCGGCGTCGCTCGGTAACATGGGGCCGGACCATTGGACCTGGCACATGTACGACACCGTCAAGGGGTCGGACTGGCTGGGCGACCAGGACGCGATCGAATATCTCTGCCGCGAAGCGCCGGCTGCGGTGTACGAGCTCGAACATTTCGGCGTGCCGTTCAGCCGCACCGAAGCCGGCCGCATCTACCAGCGCCCGTTCGGCGGCATGATGCAGAACATGGGCGCCGGCCCGCCGGCGCAGCGCACTTGCGCTGCGGCAGATCGCACCGGCCACGCCATGCTGCACGCGCTCTATCAGCAGAGCCTGAAGTACAGCACCGACTTCTACATCGAATATTTCGCCATCGATCTGATCATGGTTGATGGCGAGTGCCGCGGCGTCATCGCCATCAACATGGACGATGGCAGCATCCACCGCTTCCGTAGCCACAAGACCGTGCTCGCGACCGGCGGCTATGGCCGCTGCTATTTCTCGGCGACATCGGCGCACACTTCCACGGGCGACGGCGGCGGCATGGCGATCCGTGCCGGCGTGCCAATGCAGGACATGGAATTCGTGCAGTTCCATCCGACCGGCATTTATGGCGTCGGCGTGCTGATCACCGAAGGCGCGCGCGGGGAGGGGGGCTACCTGACCAACTCGCAGGGCGAACGCTTCATGGAGCGCTACGCACCGAGCGCCAAGGACCTGGCCTCGCGCGACGTGGTCAGCCGTTCGATGGCGATGGAAATCC
>JBMOGO010000101.1:0-11364 GCA_049318305.1 Polymorphobacter sp. | reverse complement strand
GCGGCGAAGCGGTCGGCGGCAGCCTCGATTATTTCCAGTGGACGACGATCCTGCGGACTGTCTCCGCCATGACCGCCTATCGCTGGGTCTATCGTGACTCGGTCAAGCCCTGGCTGGTCGCCGACTTGCTGATTCTCAACCGCCAGATCCCGCGCAGCCTCGCCTCCTGTTATGACGAGATCCTGCGCCAGCTCGACCAGCTCGCGAGCGTCACCGGCAAGCGCGGCCCGGCGCACCGGCTGGCCGCGGCCGGCCATGCCCGGCTGGCGAGTTCGAACATCGATAAGATCTTCGCCGATGGGCTGCATGAGTTTCTCACGCGTTTCATCGTCGACAACAACAAGCTCGGCGAAGTCATCGCCGAACAATATCTGTTCTGACTCCTCTGCTCCCTCCCCCTACCGGCGCAGCCGGTAGAGTGTGGAGGGACGCAGGGGCAGTGCAACAAGGACCAAAATGCGCATCAAGGTCGATTACTCCACCACCTACGACTATGCCGCCCTCGCCAGCGACGTGGTCCAGTTGCTGCGCGTCGAACCCTGCGGCCATCACGACCAGCATGTGGTCCATTGGCGGCTCGACACCGACACCGATGGCCATTTGCGCCGCGGCCATGATGTGTTCGGCAATGTCACCCACATGTTTTACGCCGACGCGCCGATCCGCAGGCTGGCGCTGCATGTGTCGGGCGAAGTCGACACATCGGAAACCCACGGCGTGCTGCGCGGCACCGCCGAGCCGTTGCCGCCCAGCGTCTTTCTGCGCACCACCCCACTCAGCACCGCCGATAGCGCCATTAGGGATTTCGCGCGCAGTTGCACCGCTGCCAACCCCATCGACACCTGCCACGCGATGCTCAACCGCATCTATGCGAGCATGACCTTCGATGCCGACGTCACCCACAGCCATACCGACGCCATCCACGCCTTCAATATCCAGGCCGGCGTCTGCCAGGATTTCAGCCACATCTTCCTCGCCGCCGCCCGTTACCTCGGCATCCCGGCGCGCTATGTCTCGGGGCACCTGGTCCGCGCCGATGGCCTTGTCACCCAACCCGCCGGCCATGCCTGGGTCGAGGCCTACTTGCCCGATCTCGGCTGGACCGGGTTCGACCCGACCAACGGCATGTCGACGACCGAGGCCTATCTGCGCGTCGCCGTCGGGCTCGACTATCTTGACGCCGCCCCGGTGCGCGGCGCCCGGCGCGGCGGCGGCGCCGAAACCATGGTGGTCAGCGTCACCGCGAGCGATTCCCAGGCGAGGCCGAAGCCGGCGCAATCGCAATCCCAGGTGCAAGCTTGAACGAAGCGACGCAGCAACAGTATAGTCGCAACCGGGGAGACAATCTGGCCATGACATATTGCATCGGGATTCTGGTTCGCGAAGGGCTGGTCATGCTGGCCGACACGCGCACCAACGCCGGCGTCGACAATATTTCCACCTACCGCAAGCTGCGCGTGCTCGAGACCGCGCCCGGCCGCGTGCTGGTCGTCACCTCGGCGGGCAGCCTGTCGGTCACCCAGTCCGCAACCAGCCGCGTCGCCTTGGGGGTGGTCATGCCCGACAGCGGCGAAAAGGAAACACTGGAGACCGCGCCGACGGTGTTTCGCGCCGCGCAGATCATCGGCCAGGCCCTCAGCGATGCCAAGGCGAGCATCGACATGGTGGTGCGCGGCGAAAAAGTCTCGACGGATGCCTCGTTGCTGTTCGGCGGCTCGATCGACGGCCGCAAGCCGCGGATGTTCCTGATCTATGGCGCCGGCAATTTCATCGAGTGCCAGCAGGACACGCCGTTCCTGCAAATCGGCGAGCATAAATATGGCAAGCCGGTGCTCGATCGCATGATGAGCTTTGAAACGCCGATGGCCGAGGCCATCAAGATCGCGCTGATCTCGTTCTCAGCGACGATGCGATCGAACCTCGCCGTCGGCCTGCCTATCGACATCGTCACGGTGCGGTCGGGCACGTCGAAGGTCGAACTGCTTCACCGCATCGACACCGAAGACCCCTATTATCGCGAAATGAACGACCGCTGGAGCAACGCCCTGCGCGCCGCTGCCGCCGCCATCCCGCTGCCCGATTATGCCAGCGAACCCGACGACGCGATGGCGCTGGATTGACCTACCCCCCCCGCCTGAGGGATATCCCTGACTATTCCGCGGTCACGCCCTGCGGCAGCACCGCATCGCGGCGCAGCCACAACAGCCAGGCGAGACCAGTGCCGAGCACCGCCACGGCGGTCATCGACAGATAGCCCAGCGCACCGTGGCCGGTGACGTTGAGATATTCGTACAATTCCCCGGAAATCAGCGTGGTGATCGCCCGTGCCGGCGCCGAGGCCAGCGCCATGTAGATCATCTGCGCCGTCGGGGTCCGTTCATCGCCGTGCAGCGCCTGTGTCATCCGCACCCCGCCGAGGAAGGTCGCGGCGAACGTGCCGGCGTGGAGCAGTTGCAAGCCGTACAGCGCCCACACCGGCGGCAAGGTCGAAAGCGCCGTCCAGCGCACGATGGCACAAAGCCCGCCGAACAGGATCAGTGTTTCGGGCGCAAAACGCTCGGTCCAGCGCGCCAGGAAAATCAAGAAGCCGACTTCGGCGATCACGCCGACCGACCAGAGGTTGCCCGCCAGCGTCGACGATAGTTGCTGGTCGTTGTTCCAGATCAGCGTGCCGGCGACATAGAAATAGCTGTGCGTCGCCTGAATGAGCCCGGCCGAAAAGATCATCAGCGCGAACTTCTTGTCCTTGAGCATGCCTATGCCGGACTTGAAGCGATCCATGAACGGCGCCTCGCGGTCCCCGGCCACCGGTTCGGCCTTCATCCACGCCGATGCCGCGATCAAGGCCGCCGAAATGCCGAACAACCAGCCCCAGATCGCCCATTCGCCAAAGCGGTCGATGAGCATGCCGACCGCGCTCGACCCGACGACGAACGCCGCCGACGCCAGTCCGCGCGCCAGCCCATAGCGCGGCCAGCCATATTTGGTCAGCCGCAGCAGCGCCGATTCGACCACCGGGACAAAACCCCAGAACGCCACGTCCATCAGCAGCACGATGATGAACACCGCCATGAAGCCTTCGACGAACCACAAGGCGCCGAACCCCAGCGTCATGATGCCGGCGAACAGGAACATCGGGGCGCGGCGATCGCGGCGGCCATCGGCCCAGGCGGCGGTCAACGGCCCGGCGATGATCCGCGAAAAGCCGCCGATGGCGAGCACCAGCCCGATCTGTGACCCCGAAAAGCCATGCGCCTTTTCCAGCCAGACCGGCAGGAAGGGAATGAGGCAGCCGAAGCCGGCAAAAAACAGGCAGGCGAGCCAGGTGGCGCGCACGCCGGGACGGGCAAGATTGGAAAGCATCGATTCGACCATGGGCCACCATGGCCGCGCGCCGCCACTTTGTCATCAAGTGCAGTAGCGGTGGCGCCCCGGAAAGCACGGAAGGCAGGTGACAGCCCCCCCGCCGCGCGCCATAACGCCCGCAAATAACCTTGGGGAACCCGCCATGACCATGCCCGCCCTGTTCGACCTGACCGGCCAGACCGCGCTCATCACCGGATCATCGAAAGGCATCGGCAAGGCCATCGCCCACCGCATGGCCGAACACGGCGCCAATGTGATCATCAGCAGCCGCAAGGCCGATGTCTGCGATGCCGCCGTTGCCGAAATCAACGCCGCCGTCGGCCGCGATGCCGCCTTTGCCATCCCCGCCAACATCGCCGACAAGGCCAGCCTGCAAGCGCTGGTCGACAAGACGATCGACCGGCATGGCCAGATCGACAGCCTGGTCTGCAATGCCGCGTCCAACCCCTATTTCGGCCCGCAGGCCGGCATCAGCGACGATCAGTTCGGCAAGATCCTGCAGAACAACATCATTTCCAACCATTGGCTGATCGCAATGGTCGCCCCTGCCATGCTGGCGCGCAAGAACGGCAACATCACCATCATCTCGTCGGTCGGCGGGTTGAAGGGATCGACGATGATCGGCGCCTATTGCATTTCAAAGGCCGCCGACATGCAGCTGGCACGCAACCTGGCCGCCGAATTCGGGCCGGACAATGTCCGCGTCAACTGCATCGCGCCGGGCCTCATCAAGACCGATTTCGCCAAGGCGTTGTGGGACAACCCCGAGATCCTGAAAGAATCGACCAGCAACGCGCCGCTGCGCCGTATCGGCATCCCCGATGAAATCGCCGGCATGGCAGTGCTGCTCGCTGGCAAAGCCGGCGGTTTCGCCACCGGGCAATGCTTCGTCATCGATGGCGGCGCGACGGTGGTGTAGGCGCTGCCTCTCTCGCAAGAGGGGCAGGCATCTACTCCAGCTCGAAGACCATCGTCACATTGACCGTCAGCGCGACTTCGCCGGGCTCCACCGGCGATGACGCGGCGTCCTCCATCTTGGACGCGCGCATCATCATCGGGCGCGGACCCGGTTCATAGCCGGCGCTTTCGGCAATCGACGCGATCCGGCGGATCTTCATGCCGCTCGCCTTGGCATATAGCTCGGCGCGCGCCCGCGCCGTCGCCACCGCCGCCAGCCGCGCTTCATCCAGCGCCGCATCGGCCTTTTCGACGCGGAAGTTCGGCCCGTTGATCTGATTGGCGCCGACGCCGACGAGCGTATCAAGCAGGCGCCCAGCCTCAGGCAGCTTTCGGATGCGCAGCGATACCGTGTTGGTCGCCTGGTATCCGGTCAGCACCGGGGGCATATTGTTTTCGTATTTATACTGGGGTTGCAGGTTGAGCCCCGTGGTCTGGATATCGCGGTCGGCGATACCGGCCTTGCGCACCGCCGCCACCACCGCGGTCATGCGGCTGGCATTCTCGGCCATTGCGGCGGCGGCCGTGGGGGCTACGGTCACGACCCCGCCCGACACTTCGGCGATATCCGGCGCGCGCGCCACCCGTCCCTCCGCCGTCACGGTCAGGGTCGTCGGGCCGGGAACCGCCGGCGTCTGGGCCGCGGCCGATCCGGCGGCCATGCCGATGGCCGCGGCGGCGGCGAGCAGGTTGCGCTTGTTCATGGAAGTTCCTCAGCATTGGCGTGGTGGCCCGCCCTGCGACGTGCCGTTATGCGGCTATCGTTCATCAACGCTTGCCGAATGCTGAACGCATCGGCGCGGCCGAATGGCCGTGTTCAGAATCGGCGAGTGACTGCGGTCAGCGCCGGCCCTGTACCAGGCGGAACACCCACAACAACAGCATCGCTCCGACGATCGACATGATCCAGCCCGGCGCGCTGCCGTCGGCATACCAGCCGAACGCCTGGTTGCCGATGAAGCGCGCGATGAAGGCGCCGGCAACCCCCACCAATATGGTGACGATGCAACCGCTCGGTGCGCGGCCGGGCGACAGCCAGCCGGCAATGATGCCGACGATGAGGCCGACGAAAGCAGTTCCGATCAATCCGAAAAACGTCATCTCGCTGTCCCTTTCATCGCGGAGCCGCGTGGTACCGGCGAACCTGCCCGTTCATACCCGCGAACGCAAATTCTGGCCTGCGACACAGCAAGCTAAGCCGGACTCAGAATCTGCCTTCGCAGCGCCACAGTCATCGGCTATATCGACCTTGCAGTCGGTGACGTATAGATGTAATACAGTCGCCATGTCAGGATCGATAAGAGCATGAACATGTACAACAAGTTGCCGGATCCCGAAACGGCCGACGTCTACGCCTACGCGCCGCAGGATACTGCCGGCACGCAGCGGCGCTGGCTGCGCCCGGCGATCATCGCGGTCGTCGTGCTGCTCGCTGCGTTCGGCCTGTGGAAGGCGTTCGGTCCCAAGCCGGTGGAAGCGCCCAAGACCAGCCCGCTGGCGCAGGTTACCGTCATCGTGCCCGGCCAGACCGCCGTTGCCGATGTCGTGACCGCCCCCGGCTCGATCGCCGCCCGCCGCGATGCCGCGGTCGGTGTGCAGGGCGAGGGCGGCCGTGTCACCCAGGTGCTCGTCGAGCCCGGCCAGTCCGTCGGCCGCGGTCAGGTGCTGGCGCGCATCGATAACACTGTCCAGGTCCAGCAGTCGATCCAGCTGGCCGCGTCGGTCCGCTCCGCCGAAGCCGATGCCCGGCTGGCGCAGGCCAACCTGACCCGCGCCGAAGCGCTGGTGTCAAAGGGGTTCATTTCCAAGGCCGATATCGACCAGCGCACGGCAACGCGCGATGGCGCCGTGGCGCGTGTCGCCGTGGCCAAGGCACAGCTCGCGGAAAACAACGCGCGTATCGACCGGCTCGATGTGCGCGCCCCGGCGGCTGGCCTAGTTTTGGCCCGCAGTGTCGAAACCGGCCAGGTCGTTTCGCCCGGTGTCGTGCTGTTCCGCATCGCCGAAGGCGGCGTGCTCGAAATGCGCGCCCAGGTCGCCGAACAGGACATGGCGCGACTGAAGCCCGGCATGGCCGCCAGTGTGACGCCGGTGGGATCCACCACCGAATATCGCGGCAAGGTCTGGCTGCTCGACCCGGTCATCGACGCGGTCAGCCGCCAGGGTATCGCCCGCATCGCGCTGGCCTATGAACCCGGCCTGCGCGTCGGCGCCTTTGCCAAGGCCACCGTCGCGTCCGGCGAATCCATGCGCCCGGTGCTGCCGCAATCGGCGGTGCTCGCCGACGACAAGGGCAATTATGTCCTCGTCATCGGCGCCGAAAACCGCGTCGAACGCCGCGCCATCACCACCGGCACCATCGGTGACCAGGGCGTCAGCATCGCATCAGGCCTGAACGGCGGCGAACGCGTCGTGCTGAGCGCCGGCGCCTTCCTGCGCCCCGGTGAAAAAATCGCCCCCGTTCTGTCCCGCGCGGCGGGCTGAGGCACCAAAATGCGCAACATTTCCAGCTGGTCGATCAAGAACCCGGTCCCCGCCATCGTCGTCTACGCGATGCTGACGCTGGCCGGCATTTTCAGTTTCATCACCATGGACGTCAACGACATGCCGGACATCGAGTTCCCGGCGGCATCGGTGATCGTCAACCAGCCGGGCGCGGCACCGACCGAACTGGAAACCCAGGTTACCCAGCGCGTCGAAGCCGCCGTGCGCGGCATCAACGGCGTCGATGAGATCACTTCGTTCGTGTCCGAAGGCCAGTCACGCACCTCTGTCCAGTTCGCTATCGGCACGCCGGTCGATCGCGGCGTCAACGATGTGCGCGATGCGGTTGCCAATATTCGCGGCGACCTGCCCCAGGGTATCCTGCCGCCGCAGGTCAGCCGTGTCGATTTCGGCAATGGCGCGCTTGCCTATTATTCGGTCGAATCGACCGCCATGACGCTGGAGCAGCTCAGCTGGTTCGTCGACAATACCGTCGCCAAAAAGTTGCTGGGTGTCCCTGGGGTCGCCCAGGTGCGGCGCGGCGGCGGCGTCGATCGCGAAATCCGCGTCACGCTCGATCCGGCGCGCATGCAGGCCTATGGGTTGACCGCGTCGCAGGTCAACGACCAGTTGCGCCTCGTCAACATGAACGCCGCCGGCGGCCGCGCCGAAATCGCCGGGTCAGAACAATCGGTGCGCGTGCTCGGCAACGCCAACACGGCGATCAGCCTGGGCGAAACCCAGATCGCCATCGGTGCTGGCCGCAACGTCCGCTTGAGCGATATCGCCGATGTCAGCGACAGCTATGCCGAACAGCGCAGCATCTCCAAGAAGAACGGCCGCCAGGTGCTCAGCTTCGGAATCACCAAGGCCAAGGGTTCATCCGACATCACTGTCTATGACACGGCCGTGAAGGAGCTTGACGCAATCGCCGCGGCCAATCCCAAGATCAAGTTCAGCCAGCTGTTCACCAGCGTCGAATATACGCGCGGCCAGTATCATTCCGCCGTCAACGCCATGTGGGAAGGCGCGCTGCTCGCCGTCATCGTCGTCTTCCTGTTCCTGAAGGACTGGCGCGCGACCATCATCTCCGCCATCGCCATCCCGCTGTCGGCGATTCCGGCGTTCTGGTTCATGGATCTGCTCGGCTTTTCGCTCAACACGCTCAGCCTGTTGGCGCTCAGCCTGGTCGCCGGGGTGCTCGTCGATGATGCCATCGTGGAAATCGAGAACATCGTCCGCCACATGCGGATGGGTAAATCCGCTTATCAGGCTTCGATGGACGCCGCCGACGAAATCGGCCTTGCCGTTGTCGCCACCACCATGGCGATTGTCGCGGTGTTCCTGCCCGTCGGTCTGATGCCCGGCATTTCGGGACAGTTCTTCAAGAATTTCGGCTTCACCGTCGTCGTTTCGGTCGTGCTCAGCCTGGGGGTCGCGCGGCTGATCACCCCGATGCTGGCCGCCTTCTTCCTGAAAAGCCATGGCATTGCCGAACACGGCGAAGGCGCCTGGGCGAAGGTCTACATGAAGATCCTGCACTGGTCGCTGCGCAACCGCTGGAAGACCGTCATCCTTGGCGGCGGCGGCGCTCTGGTCGGCACCGTCATCGCCTTTTCAACGCTGCCGCTGACCTTCCAGCCGACCACCGATACCGATTTCAGTCAGGTGCAGATCAGCCTGCCGCCCGGATCCACGCTGGCACAGACGACGGCCGTCGCCGACCGCGCCATGGCGCTGCTCGAAACCTCGCCGGTCGTCGGCGCCGCATTCTCCGATGTGGAAATCGGCAGCGCGCAGATTTTCCTGACGCTCAGCAAGAATCGCCCGAGCACCAGCGTCGAATTCGAGCGTGATTTTGCCCCCAAGCTCGCGTCCATTCCCGACGCCCGCGTCTATTTCCAGTCGCAGAGCGGTGGCGGCGGCAGCGGTCGCGACATGACGGTGATGATCGCCGGCAGCGACCCGGTGCTGCTCGAAGCCACCGCCGACAAGATTGTCGAGGAAATGCGCACCCTGCCCCAGCTGCGGCTGCCGCGCGTCGAAGGCGATAACCGCCGTCCCGAAATCACCATCCGGCCTCGCTTCGACATTGCCGCCGAAATGGGCGTCACCACTGCCGCGCTGTCGGAAACCATCCGCATCGCGACCCAGGGTGACATCGACCAGAATGTTGCCAAATTCTCGCTCGCCGACCGGCAGATCCCGATCCGCGTGGCGTTGCCGACCGATTCCCGCCGCAACATCGCGACGCTGGAAAACCTGCCGGTGCCGACGGCGCGCGGCGGCACGGTGCCGTTGAAGGTCATCGCCGATATCAGCTTCGGCGCCGGCGCCACCCAGATCCGCCGCTACAACCAGAACCGCCGTGTCCTCATCGGCGCCGATCTCGCCCCCGGGCTGGTCTCGGGCGATGCCCAGCCCAAGATCGACGCACTGCCGACGATGAAGAACCTGCCGCAGGGTATCGAAACCGTGAAGCTGGGTCAGGACAAATGGCAGGCCGAACTGTTCGTCAACTTCATCTACGCCGTCATCGCCGGCGTGCTGCTGGTGTTCGCCGTGCTGGTTCTGCTCTACAAGCGGGTGCTGCCGCCGTTCGTCAATATGGGCTCGCTGCTCCTGGCGCCGCTGGGCGGCGGTATCGCGCTGCACCTAACCGGCAACGCGATCTCGATGCCGGTGTTCATCGGGCTGCTGATGCTGCTCGGCATCGTCGCCAAGAACTCGATTTTGCTCGTCGACATGGCGATCGAGGAAATGGGCAAGGGCGTCGAACGCACCGCCGCCATCCTCGAAGCCGGGCACAAGCGCGTCCAGCCGATCGTGATGACCACCGTCGCCATGGTGGCGGGCATGTTGCCGATCGCGCTGTCGCTCGATGGCGATGGCTCGTGGCGGGCGCCGATGGGCGTCGTCGTCATCGGCGGCCTCATCATGTCGACCGCGCTGACCCTGGTCATCGTGCCGGCCAGCTTCAGCTTGGCGGTCGGGGTCGAACAATGGCTGGCGCCGCGCCTGCTGCGCTGGTTCACCAACAACGAAACGGCGATTGCGGCCAAGGCGGCGCGGCCGCAGCCGGCGGAATAACGGCTTGCAGGGCAGCCGGGCAGCCGGACCTGCCTGCCGGAGGCTCTTGACCGTTTCCCGGTCTCGGGCGTTAACACGACAACCATGAAACTGCTGCGCCCCTTTGAACTGCCGGCAACGCCCTTCCACCGGATGCGGCTGGCGGCGACGCTGCTGCTGCTGGCGATGGCCTGTGTGTTCGCCGCGGCAACGCTGTGGCGGGAGGCGCATCCCGCCCTGCCCTGGATCAAGGCCTTTGCCGAAGCGGCGATGGTCGGCGGCCTCGCCGACTGGTTCGCAGTGACGGCCCTGTTCCGCCACCCGCTCGGCTTGCCGATCCCGCACACCGCGATCATCCCGTCGAACAAGGATCGTATCGGCGACAGCCTGGCAGTGTTCCTTCGCGAGAATTTTCTCACCCCCGGCGTCGTGGCGCGGCGGCTGGAAGATGTCGATCTCGCCGGCGCTGCCGCCCGCTGGCTGAAAGCGTCGGGCGAACAAAAGGCACTTCCCGCCCCCGAAGGTGCCGCGCTCGCCCGCAGCGGTTTCGCCGTCGCCACCCGGCGCCGCGGCTTCGGCCCGCTCATCGCACGACTTATCGAAGCGCTCGACCAGAAAGTCATCGGCAATCTGGTCCGTGATGCCGCCACCGACAAATTGCGCAGCGTTGCGCTGTCGCCGATCGTTGCGGATGCCATCGACACCACGCTCGACAAGGGCCGCCACGAACCGCTGATCTCCAGCGCCATCGATTGGGGGCTGCGCACGCTGGATGACCAGGAATCGACCATTCGCGGCATGGTGGCAGAACAGACCAACTGGCTGCTGCGGCTGGTCAATGTCGATACCAGCGTGTCATCGTCGCTGATCACCGGCCTGCGCAAACTGCTGTGGGAAATGGACCGCGACCCGCACCACCCGCTGCGCCGCAGGATCAGCGAATCCCTGCGCACCTATGCCTTTGACTTGCGGCATTTCCCCGAAACCCAGGCGACGGTCGAAGGCTTCAAAGATGATCTGATCGCCAACCCGGCGATGGGCCAATGGCTCGCCGGCCTGTGGGACAGCGCCCGCATCGGCATCGTGCGCGGCCTCAACGACCCCGCCAAGGCGCAAAGCGGCAAGTTCGGGGAGGCGCTCAAAGCCCTTGGCGAAAAGCTCGAAGCCGACCCCGCACTGCGCGCCGCGATCAATCTGCATGTCCGCCGCGCCGCCGTTGGCCTCGTCAACGACTATGGCGACGAAATCGTCAGCCTGGTCAGCGATACGGTGCGCAAATGGGACGCGCGCACCGTCACCGAAAAACTGGAAACCGCCGTCGGCCGCGACCTGCAGTTCATCCGCATCAACGGCACCATCATCGGCGGGATCGTCGGGCTGGCAATCCACGCGGTATCGGTGGCGCTCTGATCCCCCTCTCCGCTGAGCAGCGACGCAAAACAACAAAAGCTGGGTCCCGGGTCAAGCCCGGGATGACAGGATTTTCGT
>JBMOGO010000100.1:0-11612 GCA_049318305.1 Polymorphobacter sp. | reverse complement strand
AGCGCTTCGAGATATTCGGGGCGGTCGGCGGGTTCCATCATCGCGACTTCGGCCTCGATGGCGGCGGAGATGATGACGGCACCGGCGCCGACCTTGGCCGCCATCGCCTGCACCGCGGCGCTATGGGCGTTGCCGGCGGCGGCGGACGCTTCCTCGACATTGCAGACGTAGAGGACGGGTTTGGAGGTGAGCAGCTGCGCCAGCGCCAGCGCGCGGGCTTCCTCCTCGTCCTTGGGAACCGTCAGCCGCGCCGGCTTGCCCTCGCGCAGCAGCTCGAGCGCCTCGCCGAGGACGCGGGCCTGGATCTTGGCGTCCTTGTCACCCTGGGTCGCCTTTTTGGCGAGCGCGGGGACGCGCTTTTCGAGCGATTCGAGATCGGCGAGCATCAGTTCGGTCTCGACGGTTTCGGCATCCGACACCGGGTCGACGCGGCCTTCGACATGGGTGACGTCATCATCCTCGAAACAGCGCAGGACATGGACGATGGCATCGGTCTCGCGGATGTTGGCGAGGAACTGGTTGCCCAGGCCTTCGCCCTTCGATGCGCCGCGGACCAGCCCGGCGATATCGGTGAAGCCAAGTTGCGTCTCGATGATCTTGGCCGATCCGCCGATGCGGGCGAGGTCGGTCAGCCGCTGGTC
Source organism: Polymorphobacter sp. (assembly GCA_049318305.1). Classification (GTDB taxonomy): domain Bacteria; phylum Pseudomonadota; class Alphaproteobacteria; order Sphingomonadales; family Sphingomonadaceae; genus Sandarakinorhabdus. The sequence continues at coordinate 10,971 of JBMOGO010000100.1, read as the reverse complement.
CGGCACCGGCACGTTGCCGACGTTTGGCTCGATTGTGCAAAACGGGTAATTCGCCGCCGCCGCGCTGGCGGTTTCGGTCAGGGCGTTGAACAGGGTCGATTTGCCGACATTGGGCAGCCCGACGATACCGCAGCGAATGGCCATTCTTACTTCCTTCTACCTTCTGCTCCGCTCCCTTCCGGGGCGGGGAGTCTAGCGCCGCGCCACCTCACTCATGAACCGCGCTTCGTCGTTCGCCAGCAACCAGGGCACCTCCGCCGCGACAGCGCCGAGCACATCGGCAAGCGGCTCCATCTCGGCCTTGGCGAAATTGCCGAGCACATGGGGCGACACCCGGTCCTTATGGCCCGGATGGCCGATGCCCATGCGCACCCGGCGGTAATCCGGCCCCAGGTGCGCATCGATCGAGCGGATGCCATTGTGACCGGCCGCGCCGCCGCCATGCTTGACCTTGATCCGGAAGGGATCGAGATCGAGCTCGTCGTAGAATACCGTCAAGGCTTCGGCGGCTTCCAGCTTGAAGAAGCGCACCGCCTCGCCGACGGAGCGCCCGCTGTCGTTCATGAAAGTCGCCGGCTTGAGCAGCAGCAGCTTTTCGTCGCCGATGCGGCCTTCGCTGGCCAGCCCGAGAAAGCGCGTCTTCCACGGGCCGAAACCATGGCGCGCGGCGATGGCATCGACCGCCATGAAGCCGATATTGTGGCGGTTGAGCGCATAAGCAGCGCCCGGATTTCCGAGGCCCGCGAAGATTTTCACGTCGCCGGCCCCGGATAATCAGTGTCAGGCAGCAGCTTCAGTCGCTGCGGCGTCGACTTCGCTCTTCAACGCCGACGGTGCCACCATCGTCGCGATGGTGAAATCGCGATCGGTGATGTGCGACTTTACGCCAGCCGGCAGCACGACCGCGCTGATGTGGATCGAATCGCCCACGTCGCGGCCGGCCAAGCTGATATCGATCTGGTCGGGGATGGCGTTCGACGGGCAATCGAGCTGCAATTCATGCCGCACGATGTTGAGCACCGCGCCGCGCTTCATGCCGGGCGACTTGTCTTCGTCGATGAAATGCACCGGCACTTCAACGGTGACGACGGCATCGCCGGTCAGCCGGAAGAAATCGACATGGATCGGACGGTCGGTGACCGGGTGGAACTGCACGTCGCGCGGCAGGGTGCGGATGGCCTTGGCATCGCCCACCGAGATTTCGACGACCGAGTTCATGAAATGCCCCGTCGAGAGCTGGCGGACCAGCAGCTTTTCCTCGACATGGATGGGGGTGGCGGATTCGCCGGCGCCATAAATGACAGCCGGAACGCGGCCCGTACGACGCACTGCCCGAGAGGCTCCCTTGCCTGCCCGTTCACGCATCTCGGCCGCGAGCTTCAGTGTTTCGCTCATTGCTCGCTTCTCCAGATAACATTGCTCGCGCCGCCCCAGGCCTCCAGGGATGCAGAATCGGGGAAGACGCGAAGCGGCGCGCATAGGCGATGGCGACTTTGAAAGCAAGTTTGTCTTGGAGGCGGGCAAGCAAAAGCTGCGTTATCCTATCAATCGCATAGGATATGAAATGCGGGCCGCCGGCCCTCAGCCAGCCAGGCGGCGCCGGCGCGGAACCCGGTCTCCCCAATCCCGCGCTGCCGATTCCTCCGGCGGATGGCGTCCTTTCGCCCAGGATTTGCCTCCGCCGGCTTTTCGGCTCCGTATCTGCAGGCAGGAGGGTCCTCATGTCGTGCACCACCGTCATCATCGTCCCCGGTTTCAATGGATCGGGCCCCGATCATTGGCAGACGCGCTGGCACGCCAGCCGCAGCGACTGCGTGCGCGTCGAACAGGCGGCCTGGCACGACCCTGAACCCGGCGCCTGGTGCGCCGCGCTGGATGCCGCCATCGCCGCCGCGCCCGGGCATGTCGTACTGGTCGCGCACAGCCTGGGTTGCGCCACCGTGGCGCATTGGGCCGGTTCTGCCGCTGTCGATCGCGTCGCGGGCGCCCTGCTGGTGGCGCCGTGCGATGTCGACCGGCCGGGCCTGCCGGCGGCGATTGCGCGCTTTGCCCCGATGCCGCGGCGCGGCCTGCCGTTCCGATCGACCGTCGTCGCCAGCAGCAACGACACTTATGCGACGCTGCCGCGGGCGCGCCAGTTCGCTGCCGACTGGGGCAGCGCCTTCATCGATGCGGGCGCCATCGGCCATATCAATTCGGCATCGGGGCTGGGGGACTGGCCGTTCGGGCAGGTGCTGCTCGATACGCTGATTGCCACCGCCGATGCCGACCGCACCCCATATCGGCGGGCCGCGGCGCTGCGGGCGGAGGAGATGGCGTAGGGCGGTCGCGCTACTCCACCTTCTCCACCACCAGCCCGCGTGCCTTCAGCAGCGCCAGCAGGCCCTCCGGCCCGCCCAGATGCGCGGAGCCGACCGCGACGAACACCTTGCCCGGTCGCTTCATCACGCCGGCAATCCAGTCGGCCCAGCGGGCGTTGCGGTCGGTGATCAGCACCTTCATCAACAGCGGCGACGCATCCGCCTCCTGCGCGAAATCCCGCGCGATGGTGTCGACATCGCCGGCGCGCCACAGCGCGATCACGGCATCGGTCTGCTCGCGCGCCGCCGCCAGGTCGTCGAGCGTCGCCTCGAGCATCGCGGTTTGGTCGGCGTCGGGCAGGTTGTCGAGATAGCGCAGCTGCTGTTCGGGGGTTTCGAGGCCGATCACCGCCTTGTTCGCCGCCCGCGCGCGTTTTTCCAGCGCCGGTTCGACGCCTGATGTTGCCGAGATGCCCAGCGACGACAGCGCCGCCTCCCCCAGGGTAATCGCCGCCAGCCAGCTTTCCATGCGGTCGAGCGCCGGCAACGGCAGCCGGGTCAGCGCCGCCGCAGCGAACAGCCGCGGCGCTTTGTCCTTTGCCACCCGTTCGCTGAGCGGTTTCAGCCCCGGCCGCGTGCCGATCTGTGCCACCAGCGGCGCCAGTTCAAACGGGTCGGCCGGGATGATCGCCTCCAGCACCAGCGTGTCGGCGGCATCCAGTCGGGCCAGCAGGGCCGGTGACTGCCACTGCTCACCCTTGGGCAGGGCATGGACGGTGCCGAAAATGCTGATCTCGGTATCGGCATCGCGCACGACCCACAGGCCCGGTGCTGCCAGCGCCGGGGTGGCGAGCAGCGCCCACAGCGCCAGCAGCCATTTCATGCCTTGGCGTCCGCCCAGTACCGGTCCTTGAGCAGGCGCTTGTACAGCTTGCCGGTGTCGTGGCGCGGCAGTTCAGCGAGGAAATCGACGCTTTTCGGGCATTTGACATGGCTCAGCCGGGCGCGGACAAAAGCGATGAGTTCGGCCTCGAGCTCCGGGCCGGCTTTGGCCATGTCGCGCGGCTGCACCACCGCCTTTACGGCTTCGCCCATTTCGGCATCGGGCACGCCGAACACCGCCACGTCCGCCACTTCGGGGTGCAGGGTCAGGGCGTTTTCGGCTTCCTGCGGATAGACGTTGACGCCGCCGGAAATGATCATGAAGGCGGCACGGTCGGTGAGGAACAGGTAACCGTCGGCATCGACATGGCCGATATCCCCGAAGGTGGCGCCGTGTTCGCAGGTGACGCTGGCAGTTTTTTCGGCGTCGTTATGATACTGGAATTTCGGCCCGCCGGCGAAATAGATGCGGCCGGTTTCGCCCGGCGGCAGCACGCTGTCGTCATCGGCCAGCACGCGGATTTCGCCCAGGATCGATTTGCCGACGGAACCGGGCTTTTGCAGCCATTCCTGCGGGGTGATGGTGGTGAAACCGGCGCCTTCGGTGGCGGAATAATATTCGTAGATGACCGGCCCCCACCAGTCGATCATGGCGTGCTTGACATCGATCGGGCAAGGCGCGGCGGCGTGGATGGCGACCTTCAGGCTCGACAGGTCATGCGCCTGGCGGGCCTCCGGCGGCAGTTTCAGCATGCGCACGAACATCGTCGGCACCAGCTGGCTGTGGGTGCAGCGATAGCGCTCGACCGCGGCGAGATAGGCCTCGGGCTCGAAGCGTTCCATCACCACCACGGTGCCGCCGGCGGCATGGACGGCCATGCAATAGCGCAAGGGAGCTGCATGATAGAGCGGCGCCGGCGACAGATAGACCATGTCCGGCCCGAAGGCGTAGAGCGCGGCGACCATGCCGCTGAGCGCGTCGACGGTATCGAGCGGGCCTTCGGGCAATGGCCCGCGCACGCCCTTGGGCCGGCCGGTGGTGCCGCTGGAATAGAGCATGTCGCGGCCGCGGCTTTCATCGGCGATGCGGGTGGCGGGCAGGGCGCTGAGCGCGGCGCCGAGATCGGTGAAGCCGGGGATGGCGCCGCCAACGGCGTAGCGCGCGGTGACACCGGGCGAAGCGGCGGCAGCGACTTCGCCCAGCGCGGCGCTGGCGAACAGCAGCTTGGCGCCGGAATCGGTGAGGATATAGCCGGCTTCATCGGCGGTCAGCTTGGTCGACATGGCGACGAACACCAGCCCGGCGCGCTGCGCCCCCCAGCAGATCGCCAGATAATCCAGGCTGTTGTGGAGCAGCAGCGCGACGGTATCGCCGCGCACCAGGCCATGGCTGCGCAGCAGATGCGCGACGCGGTTGGATTGCGCCTCCAGCGCCGCATAGCTCAGGCTGGCACCGGAACCGGCCATGATGATCGCCGGCTTGTCGGGGGTGGCGGCGGCGTGGAGATAGGGGTGCATGCGCGTCCTTTGCGGTTCAGGCGGTGGCACCGCGGCGGCGGTGCACCCAGCGATCGAGGGCGATGACCAGCGCCATCAGCGCCGCATAGAGCACGCCGAGCGCAGCGATGTTGAGCAGCACTTGGGGCATGCCATATTTGCCGACATTGATGAAGAAATAGGCGTATTTGCCGGTCATCGCGCCCTTGGCGAGCGCGAACAGGCCATAGACGACCGGAAAGATCACCGCTGGCGCCAGCGCCGTCCAATCGAGCCGGCCGCGCGGCACGAATGCCAGCCACCACAGCGGATAGGCAATCGGCACGATGGTGTGGAAGATGGTATCGATCAGCAGGCGCACGCCGGTCTGCGGATTATATTGCACCAGCAGCGTGTTGTAGATGACCCCGACGACGATGATGTAGACGACGGTGGACGCCTGCACCGACGGCCGGCCGAGCAGCCCCTGCGCATTGCCGCGCGCAAAGCGCCAGGTGACCAGCGCCACCAGCGTGTTCGACCAGATGGTGAAATAGCCATAAAGATCGATCGGTACCCGCCACAGCGGCACGCCCTTGGCCGGCGCTGCGGCGATGTTCAGCGTCAGTTGCGCCGCGATGGTGACGAACACCAGCGCCGCGATTGCCGCTGCCGCGCTGCGCCCGCGCGTTCCGGTTGACTCCATCACTCACTCCGCCATTTGCGCGTGTGTTCTGGCGGACCAGCGGGGCAAGGGCAAGACCGGTGCTTTCGCCGCCTGTCGTTCCTGCCTAGACTGGTCCCAACAGCCTTGAGGATACGGCCATGTCGACACAGCATTTTCGCACCTGCCATCTGTGCGAGGCCAATTGCGGCGTCATCATCACCGTCGAAGGGCGTGAGATCCTGTCGATCAAGGGCGATCCGGACAACCCGCTGTCGCGCGGCCATGTCTGCCCGAAATCGCAGGCGCTCGCTGACCTGGAAAGCGATCCGGACCGGCTGCGCAGCCCGGTGAAGCGCGTCGGCGACAGCTGGCAACCCATCGGCTGGGATGCCGCCTATGCCGAAATCGGCGCACGCGTTGCCGCCATCCGGGTGCAGGGCGGCGCCACGGCGATGTATGTCGGCAACCCGACGGCGCACAACTACACGCTCGGCGCGCAGATTCCGGCGCTGCGCAAGGCGCTGGGCTCGAAGGCGAATTTTTCGGCGAGCAGCGTTGACCAGATTCCGCACCAGCTCGTCCAGATGTGGATGCTCGGCCATAATGCGCTGTTCCCCATCCCCGATATCGACCGGACGCAGCACATGGTCATCATCGGCGGCAACCCGCTGGCATCGAACGGCAGCGTATGGACGGTTCCCGATGTCAAGAAACGCATCCAGGCGTTGCAGGCGCGCGGCGGCCGGTTGACCGTCATCGACCCGCGCCGCACCGAAACTGCCGCGATTGCCGATGCGCACCACTTCATCCGGCCGGGCAGCGACCCGGCGTTGCTGACCGCGCTGCTGCTGGCGCTCGACGAGGCGGGGCTGGTCAACCCCGGGCGGCTGTTGCCGATGCTCAGCGGCTGGGACGACACCTGGGCGGCGCTGCGGGCGTTCGATATCGCCGCGCTGGCGACGGCGTGCGGGATAGCGGAGGCCGATATCCGCGCGCTCGCCGCCGAAATCGGCGATGGCGAACCCGCGGTGGTTTATGGCCGCATCGGCGTGTCCACCGCCGAATTCGGCACGCTCAACCATTGGCTGATCATGCTGATCAACATCGCCACCGGCAATCTGGACCGGGTCGGCGGCGCCATGTTCTCGTCGCCGGCTGTCGATATCGTCGGGCAGACGGGTTCGGGCAGCCGCGGGCGTTTCCACAGCCGGGTTTCCGGCCACCCCGAATTGCTCGGCGAGTTTCCGGCGGTCGCGCTGGCGGAGGAAATCGCCGAGCCGGGGCCGGGCCAGGTCAAGGCGTTGGTCACCATCGCCGGCAACCCGGTGCTGTCGGTGCCCGATGGCGGCGCGCTCGATGCGGCGCTGGACACGCTCGACCTGCTGGTCAGCATCGACATGTATGTGACCGCCACCAGCGCCCATGCCGATTACATCCTGCCGCCGTGCGGCCCGCTGGAAAAGGACCATTACCCGCTGTTTCTGGCGCCGATCGCAGTGCGCAATTTCGCCGCCTATTCGCCGCCGGTGTTCGACCGGACGCCGGGCACCAAGTCCGATTGGGAGATCGTCGCGGAATTGGCGCGCGCCATCGCTGGGGCGCAGGGGCAGGCGCTGCCGAATATCGTCCACCCGCGCGATACGCTCGACAGGATGCTGCGCAATTCGCCGCCGGGGCTGACGCTGGCGGAGGTGGAGGCGCATCCGCACGGCCTCGATCTCGGCGCGTTGGAACCGCGCCTGCCGGAGCGGCTGCGCACCCCGGACAAGACCATCGACTGTGCGCCGGCGGAGATTGTTGCCGACCTGTCGGGGCGCTTTGCCGACTGGCTCGCCACCGCGCCGGGGGAAGGCCTGGTGCTGATCGGCCGGCGCCACGTCGGCAATAACAACAGCTGGCTCGGCAATGTGCGGCGGCTGGCCAAGGGTCCGGCGCGCTGCACGCTGATGCTCAGCCCCGCCGATGCGGCAGCGCGCGGCATCGCCGATGGCGACCTGGTGGCGGTGACCAGCGCCGCCGGGCGGGTGGAGGTGGCGGCCGAAATTACCGACGCGATGATGGCCGGCGTCGTGTCATTGCCCCATGGCTTCGGCCATGGCCGACCCGGCGTGCAGCTGGCGGTGGCGCGCGAACGCCCCGGCGTGTCGCACAACGACCTGACGGAACGCCGCCGCATCGACCCGCTGTCGGGCAATGCCGCGCTGGTCGGCACACCGGTTGCCGTCGAACGTGTGACACAGGCAGTTGCAGCGGAATAGGGGAGCGGCTATGGAGCCCGCTCTATGGCATTCAAACTCCCCGATCACGCCGACCGCGCCAAGGCAGCGGCCGAAGCCCGCAAGGCCGCCCTCGACAAGTTCAAGAGCGCACCGCCCCCCAATGAGGAAGCGCTCGCCGCCCGCGCCCGCGCCGCCGAAAAGCGTGCCGAGCGCGAGGAACAGCGCAAGCAGGAACGCGCCGAGGCCGCGGTAAAGGCGGAAGAAGCCCGCCTCGCCAAGGAAGCCGAAGCTGTAGTCAAGGCCGAACAGGACCGCCTCGTCGCCATCGCCCGCGAAGCCGCGCAAAAGGCGGCACGTGATGCGCGGTACGCGGCGCGGAAAAAAGGCCGGTAAAAGGGCCTCCGGCGGCCGGGCCTGAGGCCCGGACCCCGTTTGTGGTTGGGAGTGATGACCGCTTCCGACCCAGATTCGGTCATTCGTGTTTGGACGTGGGAATGTCTGTTCGTACCAGAAGTCGCCGTTCAATCAGCAGATAATGGCTACACGATTTCGCGCTCCCATTTCGATCATTCGGACGACCCGGCGAAAATGTCTTGAAAGCAGCCGATTGCTCAGGACTCTGGTTATCGGGAGTTCAATCTCCGTCGTTCGGCGAGCCGAGCAGTTTGGACAGGATTTTAATCGGTTGAGCGGCAGCACCGGTGACGCTGCGTTCGATATCCGCGTAGGCGTCCAGCACAGCAAGACCCAGCGGCGTGAGCGATGCGCCTCCTCCCGACAGACCGCCAGCACGCGTATCGATGATGGGGGCAGACGCCAGGGCATTGATTTCGGCGACGAGCTTGACGCTGCGGGCATGGCTCATGCGCAACGTCTTGGCAGCCGCCGATACTGATCCCTTTGCCCCGATAGCGCGCAACAGCTCGATCTTGCCCGGCCCGAGCGCGCCTGTGGGCAACAATATCCGGAACCACAGCATGGCTTCGTTGTGAGTGCGCGGGGGAGGCTTCAGCGTCATGCTCGCATCTGGGACGGGGGGTGGCTCTCCTGTCAATCGCGTTGTATCCATGGAAATACAACGAGTCGGAGCCTGGTGTGAAAATTGCAGCCGCAACGGCGCTGGTCGTCTCGCTGGTATCGTCGGAAGGCGCGATGGGCGCCGAGGAAATCGGCGATTCTGCCCAGCATGTGCCCGAAATCCTTGTCACGGCGCGTCGCCGGGTCGAAAATGTCCAAGCCGTGCCGGCCGCCGTATCGGTCGTCGATGGCGACCTGATTGAGCGCAGCTATACTGTCAACACCGCTCAGCTCAGCCTGCTCGTGCCGGCGCTCAACTATAGCTCGGCCAATCCGCGCAACACTGCCTTTACCATCCGTGGGCTGGGCAGCAGCGTCGTTGCCGTCAGCCAGGCCAATGACGGGCTGGAACCCGGCGTCGGCTTCTATGTCGACCAAGTCTATCACGCACGTGCGGCAACGGCGGCGTTCGACTTTGTCGACATCGACCGCATCGAGGTGCTGCGCGGCCCGCAGGGCACGTTGTTCGGCAAGAACACTACGGCGGGTGCCATCCACATCATCACTCGCGCGCCGACTTTCGACTGGCAGGCGCAGGGGGAGGCATCCTATGGCGAATACAACTTCTTCCAGGTGCGTGCGGCCGTCTCGGGGCCGATTGTCGAGGACAAGTTGGCGTTCAGGGTGTCAGGGCTGGCCACGCGCCGCGACGGCGTCCTCCACAATGTTACCACAGGCACCGATCAGAACAATCTTAACAACCAGTCGATGCGCGGGCAACTGCTCTGGAAGGTGAGCGACGCGCTGAGCTTTCGGCTAACCGGTGACTGGGCCAATTTCGAGAATGAATGCTGCACCCAGGTTTACCTGCGCGTCGGCACGTCGCTGCGGCCGGCGGCGCGGCAGTTCCCTGCGCTGGCGGCGGGGATCGGCTACACGCCGCCGAGCACCAACGCCTATGACCGGTTGACCGATATCGATGCCCGGTTGGCGGTCGATACCAATGAAGGCGGCGTGTCTCTGATCAGCGATTGGGACCTTGGGTATGCGACGATCACCTCAATCACCGCCTGGAGGTTCTGGAACTGGAACGCCGCCAACGACCGCGATTACACCGGGCTGAAGATCCAGCTGCAGCAGGGCATCCCGTCGCGGCAGGACCAGATCAGCCAGGAATTTCGCATGGCGTCGAACGGCGATGGCCGGCTCGGCTATGTCTGGGGGCTCTATTATTTCCGCCAGGTCATCACCGGCCGGCCAATCTCGATCTATGGGCCAACCGCGGCCTATTGGCTGATCGGTCCGACCACCGGCACGCCGTCTGTGCCGGTGCCGTCGAACCTGCTCGATGGCTATGGCCAGGACGGTGGCACGCGCTTTGCTACTGACAGCTATGCGACGTTCGCTGAGGTCAACTGGAAGGCAACCGACCGGCTGACGGTGACCGGCGGCCTGCGCCACACGATCGAACACAAGGTCGGCAGTTATTCGACGTTCGTCTTTGGTGGTTTGCAGACGAATGTGCAGGCGCTGGTCAATGCCAAGCTGTCGATCCTGCGCCCGCAGACCTATGGCGCGCGCAGCGACGATGGCAGCTTGTCGGGGCGGGCGAACGCTTCCTATCAGCTGGCCGAAGGCGTGTTTGCCTATGCCAGCTATGCGCGCGGCTACAAATCGGGCGGCATCAACATGTCGGGGCTGCCGCTCAACGCCCAGAACCAACCCGCGCTGGCGACGGCGGTGGTTCGGCCCGAACGCAACACGACCTGGGAAGGCGGGTTGAAGACCGATCTGTTCGACCAGCGCTTGCGGTTGAACCTTGCCGGCTATCATACCGAAGTGCGTGATTTTCAGGCGACGCTGGTCGATTCTACCCAGACCGTTGCGCTGCGCGGTTATCTGTCGAACATCCCGCGCGTGACGGTGCAAGGCTTAGAAGCCGATGCCATTGCGGCGCCGTTTGCCGGCCTGCAATTGCGCGCCTCGGTCGCCTATGCCGATGGCAAATATGCCGAATATCCCAAGGGGCCGTGTCCGCTCGAATTGCAGGGCAGTGCCACGACGGCGTGCGACCTGACCGGCGGGCGGCTGTCGGGGCTGCCGCGCTGGTCGACGACTCTGGGCGGTGACTATGCGCTGCCGGTCGGTGGTGCCGGCGAGGCGTTCGTCCATATCGATTCAAGCTGGCGCAGCAGCTATTTTGGCGACCCTGCGCTGTCGAAATTCACCCTGATCGACGGGTATAACGTCACCAACGCTTCGGTCGGCTTTCGCGCGGCGACAGGTTGGACCGTTACTGTGTTCGCCCGCAACCTGTTCAACAGCAACTACATCCAGAACCTGACGACCCAGGCCGGCAATTCGGGGTTAATCCTCGGAACACCGAGCGACCCTCGCATCATTGGCGTGA
>JBMOGO010000099.1:0-12019 GCA_049318305.1 Polymorphobacter sp. | reverse complement strand
TGTCGATCGCGCTGCGCCTGCGCATCGATGCGACCGAAGCCTTTGCCGCCGATGTGGCGCATGAACTGAAGAACCCACTGGCGTCGCTGCGCAGCGCCGTCGACACGCTGGAAAGCGTGGCGGCGCCGGCGCTGCGTGAACGCCTGCTGGTGGTGATTCGCGACGATGTGGCACGGCTCGACCGGTTGATTACCGGAATTTCGGAGGCCAGCCGGCTCGATGCCGAGCTGTCGCGGTCACGATTCGAGCAGGTCGATGCCGGCGCGCTGTGCGCGGGGCTGGTCGCTGCCTATCGCACCGCCGGCTTGCCGCCGGGAATCACGGTCGAGTATCTGCCGCCGCTGGCCGGCGCGGCACGCGTGCTGGGTGATCCGGCGCGGCTGGCGCAGGTGCTGCGCAACCTGATCGACAATGCGATCTCGTTCTCGCCGACCCCTGGGATGGTGATCGTCAGCGCTGAAACCAAACCCGGGCGGGTCTTCCTGCGCGTCGAGGACAGCGGCCCCGGCGTTCCGGCCGAAAATCGCGGCGACGTCTTTAAGCGGTTTTACTCGCAGCGGCCCGATTCTGAGGATTTCGGGCGGCATTCCGGGCTGGGGCTATCGATCGCCGGTGCCATTGTCGACGCGCATGGCGGCAGCATCCGTGTCGATGACGCCGGTGGCGGCGGCGCGGTGTTCATCGTCGAACTGCCGGCCGGATGATAACGCCGACGGTGCACGCGACCGCAGTGGCGCTGGATGGCCGCGCGGTGCTGTTGCTGGGCCCATCGGGGGCCGGCAAATCCGACCTCGCATTGCGGTTGATCGATCGCGGCTGGCGGCTGGTGGCGGATGATCGGGTCGTGCTCGATGCCCGCGACGGCAGCTTGTTGGCCAGCGCTCCGGCACAACTTGCAGGATTGATCGAAGTCCGCGGTGTCGGCATCGCCGCCGAGCCCGAGGCGGCGGCCGTCGTGGCCCTCGCCATAGATCTGGCCGGCACGCCCGAACGCCTGCCCGAACCCGGTGTGCGCAGCTTCGCCGGAATTGCCGTGCCGGTCATCGCGCTCCATCCTTTTGGCGATTCAGCGGTGCTCAAGGTCGAACGGGCTTTGCGGCTGCACGGTCTGAATGTAAAAGCCGCAGCCGTGGACCCCACCCCCGCCTCGCAACCAGCGTCTGCGCCGCAGCCACTGTCGGCTCTGCTGCCGACAGCACCGCCCATGATGATCATCACCGGCATGTCCGGCGCCGGGCGATCGACCGCGCTGAAGGCGCTGGAAGACCTGGATTATGAAGCGGTCGACAATCTGCCGCTCGGGCTGGTCGAAACGCTGCTTGCCTCGGCGGAAGGCGGCGACGGCCCGCCGCGGCCGCTGGCGTTCGGCATCGATACCCGCACCCGGGCATTCGAGGCGGAAACGCTGGTGACGCGGCTGCGCGTGCTGCGCTCCGAAGGCGTCGATGTCAGGCTGATCTATCTCGATTGTGCCGATGATGTGCTGGTGCGGCGTTTTTCCGAAACGCGGCGCCGCCATCCTTTGGCCGCCGACCGCCCCGCCGCCGATGGCATCGGCCGCGAGCGTGAGCTGACCGCGCCGCTGAAACGCTGGGCCGACATGGTGATCGACACCACCGACCTGTCGGTGACCGACCTGCGCCGGCGCATCGCCGAACGTTTGGGCCGCGGTGGCCAGCACCCGTTGACGGTAACCATCCAGTCGTTCGGCTTTGCCCATGGCCTGCCGCGCAACGCCGACCTGGTGTTCGATATGCGCTTTCTCGCCAATCCGCATTGGGACGTCGCGTTGCGGCCGCTGACCGGGGAAGATGCCGCCGTTGCCGCCTTTGTCGCCGCCGATCCGGCCTATGCGCCGGCCATCGATCGCATCGCCGACCTGCTGCTCACCCTGCTTCCCGGCTATGGGCGGGAGGGCAAGGCCTATCTGACCATTGCCATCGGCTGCACTGGCGGCCGTCACCGCAGCGTTGCGGTTTCGCGGGAGTTGCAGCGGCATCTGCAGGCCGCCGGGCAAGCCCCGCTGCTCGTCCACCGCGACGTCGGCAAACATGGCAATGACGCTGCCATATTGACAGCAGCCCCGGTAACGGGTGAGCAGGGCGCCGCATGATCGGACTAGTTCTCGTGACTCATGGCCAGTTGGCCGCTGAATTCCGCGCCGCGACAGAACATGTCGTTGGCCCGCAGGAGCGGCTTGAGGCGATCTGCATCGCCGCCGATGACGATATGGAAATGCGCCGCGCCGATATCGCCGCCGCCCTGGCGCGCTGCGACTCAGGCCAGGGCGTCATCATGCTGACCGACATGTTCGGCGGCACCCCATCGAACCTCGCCATCTCACTGATGGGCCCGAACATCGAAGTCATCGCCGGAGTGAATTTGCCGATGCTGATCAAGCTGGCCAGCGTGCGCAAGACGCTGAAGATCGCCCAGGCGGTCGAGGCAGCGCAGGAAGCCGGGCGCAAATACATCGCCATCGCGTCGAAAATGCTGGGCGAAGCGGCTTGAGCGCGGCGCCTGAGGCTGGCCCGATTACCGTGCCGATCACCAACAAGCGTGGCCTGCACGCCCGCGCTAGCGCCAAGTTCGTCACCCTCGCCAGCGGTTTCGACGCCGAAGTGACCGTCAGCCATGACGGATCGAGCGTTACCGGCACCTCTATCATGGGGCTGATGATGCTGGCCGCCGGGATCGGCGATTCGATCGCGATTTCGGCGACGGGCCGCGAAGCCGATGCGGCGGTTGCGAAGCTGTCGGGGCTGGTTCTCGACAAGTTCGGCGAGGATTGAGCCGCCGGAGGCCCTTTACCCTAAAACTTCGTCCGCACCGTCAATCGCGCCGATCGCGGCCCGCCCGTGCTGATGTTGTTGTCATTGTGCGCGGTCGGGAAATAGCCGGTGTTGAACAGATTCTCGATATTGACCTGCACGTCGATGCCCTTGGTCACCGTCAGGAAGGCCGCCGCATCGATGCGGGTATAGGCCGGCAGAGTGACGGTGTTGCTGATCGAGGTGAAGCTTTTGGCCTGGTGGACGACACCGGCGCCGATGCCGAACCGCTCGCTCAGGTCATAGCGCGACCAGACTGACGCCTGGGTGCGCGGCACCAGCGCGACCTTGCGCCCCGCCGGTGCGGCCGCCGTCGTGCTGCGGATTTCGGCATCCTGCCAGGCAAAGCCGGCGCTGACCTGCCATTGCGGCATGATCTTGCCATTGGCGGCGAGTTCGAGGCCCTTGCTGCGCTGCTCGCCCGTCAAGACCGTCGTGCCGGCCACGGCACCGGGGGCGCGGGTGTTGCTGCGATCGAGCTGGTAGAGCGCCGCCGTCAGGTTGAGGCCTGGGCTGACATCCCATTTCGCGCCGATTTCGTAATTTTCAAAGCGTTCGGGCTCGAGGGCGGCGCTGGTCGCATCAAGCGCGGTGAACTGGTCACCCGATTGCGGCAGGTAGGACCGGCTGTAACTGGCATAGAGCGAGGTATTGGCGGCGGGCTTTACGACGAGGCCGAAGCGCGGCGACCACAGATTGTCGGTGCGTTGCAGGGTGGCGCCGGTCAACAGATTCTCGAAATCGAGGCTGAAGCGATCATAGCGCAGCCCGGCGACGATCTCGACATGGTCGCCGATGGCGATCTGGTCCTGGATGAAGCCGGCCGCGATATTGGCGCGGGTGTGGTTGGACCGCAGCGGCGCGCCGAACACGGGCCGCGGCGGGGTGAACGGATCGGTCACGGCGACCGGCGTGCGCAGCGCCGTGCCGCCGGCAACGATAGGGAAAGTGCCGTTGACGCGGATGCTGCCGGTGGTCTGCCGCCCAAACTCGACGCCGGCGAGCACGACGTGGCCGATACTGCCGGTACTGGTTTTCCAGACCAGATCGGTCTGGGTGAACAGGTTTTCACGCGTCGTGGTGTCGGCATAGGCCTCCACGCCGATGCTGCCGGCGGTGCTGATCGCAGTTGCCGGAAACAGGTTGCTGTAGAATTTGTCATAATCGCCATAGCGGGTGCGGTGGCGCAGGGTAAGCTCATCGGTCAGCTTGTAATCGGCTGCCAGCGACAGGATGTCGGCGTTGAAGGTTGACCGGTTGATATCGGCGATGCCGAAGAACGTATCGCGCAGACCCGTCGCCGGGCGACCATTTTGCGAGGGGATACCGCGATCGACGACGCGATTGTCACGGGCATGTTCATAGCCGAGTACCAGATTGCCCTTGCCGCCGAGGTCGAAGCCCAGCGTCGGGTTCACCGCCCAGCGTTCCAAATCATAGACATCGCGGTGGTTGGCGCCGTCTTCATACACCGCATTGACCCGCGCGCTGACGCCGCTGGCGACCGCGGCATTGAGGTCGGCGCCCAAGCGCCAAGCGCCAAAACTGTCCACGGCAGCTTCGGCCGCGGCAAAGCTTTCGACCTGCGGGGTTTTCGAGACGCGGTTGATGACGCCGCCACCGCCGCCGCGCCCGAAGATCATGGCGTTGGGGCCTTTGAGGATTTCCAGCCGCTCGATATTGTAGAAGTCCCGGTAATATTGAACATCATCACGCAGGCCATCGACGAAAAAGTCCGCAGTCGAGTTGTTGCCGCGCAATGTCGGCTGGTCGCGGTGGCCCTCGCCCTGGCCGGTAGTGGCGCCCGGAACATAACGCAGCGCATCGGCGATCGACAGGATGGCCTGGTCGTCGAGCCGGTCGCGGGTGAGAATGTTGACCGTCTGCGGCACATCGAGCAGCGGCGTGTCGGTGCGCGTCGCGGTGCTGGTCTGGGTGACGAGGTAACCCGGATCGCGCGTGGCGGTAACCGTGATCAACGCGCCGGCATCGTCCTCCTCGGCCAGCACCGCCGGCGTCCAGATGAGGACGGCGGCGCTGGCGAGAAGGAGACGGTTACGCATGGCTTGACCTGTGAATGATTATCAATAGCCATGCTTTTGCGAATTAATCGCAACGGGTCAAGTCCGCTGCGAAAGATTGCCGCCTGCGGATTGGCGGCGGCGGGTGTGGGGCAGCCACAGCCAATGTCATCCCGGGCTTGACCCGGGACCCAGTTTTTTCTGCTCGTTCGCCAAGAAAACTGGGTCCCGGGTCAAGCCCGGGATGACAGGACGTGGCGATGGCGCTTCAAGCCGTCACTCTTGGTCCCGACCGACCGGTGCCCCGCGCTATTCGCTTTGCTGCTCGGGGATATAATCGCCCTCCGCCCGGTCGGCGAATTTGGTGATCGACTTGTGGAAGGTCAGCGGCACGCTGCCGGTCGAACCATGGCGCTGCTTGGCGACGATGACTTCGGCGAGGCCAAAGATTTTTTCGGCCTTTTCGCGCCATTTCAGATGCTTGTCGGCCTCTTCGGGGTCGGGCTGTTTGAGCGCGTGGTAATATTCCTCGCGGTAGACGAACAGCACGATATCGGCGTCCTGCTCGATAGTGCCGGATTCGCGCAGATCCGAAAGCTGCGGCCGCTTGTCTTCCCGCGCTTCGACGGCGCGTGACAGCTGCGACAGCGCCAGCACCGGCACCTGCAATTCCTTGGCCAGTGTCTTCAGGCCGCGGGTGATTTCCGAAATTTCCTGGACACGGTTTTCGCTTCCCCCCTTGGCCGAGCCCTGCAGCAGTTGCAGATAGTCGACAACGATTAGCCCGATGTCGCGCTGACGCTTCAGCCGCCGGGCGCGGGTGCGCAGCGCGGCGATGCTGAGCGCCGGCGTATCGTCGATGAACAGCGGCAGGTTGGTCAAGTCGCCAGCGGCCCGCGCCAGCCGGTTGAATTCGTCCTGGGTGATCTTGCCCATGCGCAGCGCTTCGGAGTTCACCCCCGATTGCTCGGCCAGCACGCGCGTCGCCAGCTGGTCCGACGACATTTCCAGACTGAAGAACGCCACCGCGGCGCCGCTGGATTTTTCAGGGTCGGCATTGCGCGCCAGGTCCTGGACCAGCCGCTGTGCGCAGGCAAAGGCGATGTTGGTGGCCAGCGCGGTCTTTCCCATCGCCGGGCGGCCAGCGAGGATGACGAGATCGGACTTGTGCAGCCCGCCGATTTTCTCGTTCAGCGCGTTGAGCCCGGTGGTGTAGCCCGAGAGATGCCCGCCGGATTTCATGGCGCGGTCGGCCATCTCGATGGCTTCGCGCGTTGCCTGGCCAAAGGTCTTGACTGCGCCCGACACTTCGCCGGCCTCGGCGACCTTGTAGAGCGCCATTTCGGCGACTTCGATCTGCTTGAGCGGCTCGACATCGATCGAGGTGTCGGCAGCACTGACCGCCATTTCGCGGCCGACGCGAATCAACTCGCGGAGCAAGGCCAGGTCGTAAATCTGCTGGGCAAAATCCCGTGCCGCGATCAGCGCGCCCGAATGCTGGGTGAGGCCGGCGAGATAGGCCGGGCCGCCCATCTCGATCATCGCCGGGTCGGCATCGAACAACGGCTTCAGCGTCACCGGCGTTGCCGCCATCTTGCGGTCGCCCAGTTTCAGGATCGCGTCGTAGATGCGGCCATGCAGCGGCTCGGCAAAATGCTGCGAGCCGAGCACCATCATCACGTCCTCGACAAGCCGGTTGTCGATCATCAACGCGCCGAGCAGTGCGGCTTCGGCCTCGAGATTCTGTGGCAGGGTGGCGGCATCCACTGGCGGTTCTACAATGCGAAGCGGGGTCGGTGAGATCATGGCAACCCTTTCGCGCAGACGCCCGGCGCGGGCAATGCGGCGGTTCTGGACTGCAAATTATACCGGATTATGCCGGGTTATGCACAGGGTTATAATGGCGTCTTTTGTCATTAGCTATTGAATATGAAAGAGAATTTAATTTGGTGTGGATAAGAGCCTCCGGCGGCCAGGGCCGATGGCCCTTCACCCAGTTGATTAAAGCCTCTCGTGGCTATGGCGGAGCACATCCAGCAATTGGGGTGCAGGGGGGTCACCCCCTGCCCCGCCGGAGGCGTGACTTTCGCCCACCCGGCGGCTACAGGCTCGCCAGTGTCCAGACCCGCCGCCAATACCGCCCGCTCCGCAGCCCGCCTCGGCGCCGTCCAGGCGCTGTACCAGCGCGAGATGAATGGCGACGCCGTGCCGCGCCTGCTCCACGAATTCCATCACCACCGGCTCGGCCAGGAAATCGAAGGCGCCGACTATGCCGATGCCGACCTGGCGCTGTTCGACGATGTGGTAACCGGCGTCGCGGCGCGGCAGGAGGAGCTCGACGCGCTGATCACCGCGGCGCTGGCGACTGGCTGGGCGATCGATCGGCTGGACATGCCGATGCGCGCGCTGTTGCGCGCCGCGGTCTATGAACTGGTGGCGCGCGCCGATATCGCCGCGGCGACGGTCATCAACGAATATGTCGACGTCAGCCATGCCTTCCACGCCGAGAAGGAAGCCAAGTTCGTCAATGGCCTGCTCGATACCGTCGCCCGGCGGGTGCGCGGCTGAGCATGGCGGCCGGCGAGCGGGATTTCATCACCGCACAGCTTGCCCCGCTTGCCGATACCGCCGCCTCGCGCGGCCTCGCCGATGACGCCGCCGTCTGGACACCGCCGCTGGGCCGCGATCTGGTGTTCACCCATGATGTGCTGGCCTGCGGCGTGCATTACTTGCCCGGCGACCCGCCGTCCGATATCGCCTGGAAATTGCTGGCGGTGAACCTGTCCGACCTGGCCGCAATGGGGGCTATGCCCTGCGGCGTGTTGATGGGCCTGGGCCTGTCGGTGGCGGAGGACGACGCCTGGCGAAGCGAATTCACCGCCGGGCTGGGCCGCGCGCTACAACACTTCGGCGTCGCCTTGTGGGGCGGCGATACCGTCACTGGGCTGGCGGCGGCCGTGCTGGGGGTGACGGCGATCGGCCATGTCGAGCGCGGCACCGCCCTGGCGCGGAGCGGGGCAATGGTGGGAGACGACGTCTGGGTGTCGGGCAGCATCGGCGATGCCGGGCTGGGGCTCGCCATCGCCAAGGCCATGGCACCGCCCGACAAGGCGCTGCTCAACCGCTTTCGTCGTCCCGAACCGCGGCTGGCGCTGGGCCGGGCGCTGGTCGGCGTCGCCTCCGCCTGCATGGACGTGTCCGACGGCGTGTTGATCGATGCCGACCGCATGGCACGCGCCAGCGGCGTCGGCCTTGTCATCGACATCGCCGCGATACCGCTGTCGGCGGCGGCGGCGCTGCGCACGGCGAATGATGCCGACCGGCTCGCGCTGGCAACGGCAGGCGACGACTATGAGCTGTTGTTCACGGCATCGCCCGGCGCCGATATCGCGGCGCGTGCGGGGCGCACGCCGGTCACCCGGATCGGGCGCGTGGTCGCCGGTTCGGGGGTGCGCGCCATGGGCAACGATGGCACCGATATCACGCCGGCGCGCCTGGGCTGGGAACATCGCGGATAAGCGCGCGCTTGCTATCGCCCTTGGGCTTTGCCATGAAGCGGCCTCAATGACGGCGCTGGCCCGGTTTCGGGCGCTAAACAGGCGCGGAGAACAGGGGCGACTCGCACTATGAATATCGTTCTGATCGCAATCATCTGCGGTCTCGCTGCCGTGCTTTACGGGCTTTTCACCGCGCGCCAGGTGCTGGCGGCATCGCCGGGCAACGCCCGCATGCAGGAAATCGCCAAGGCTATCCAGGAAGGCGCCGGCGCCTATCTCACCAAGCAGTATACCGCCATTGGCATTGTCGGCATCATCGTTGCCGTGCTGGTGCTGGTGCTGCTCGGCACCATTCCCGCGATTGCCTTCGTGCTCGGCGCGGTGCTCTCGGGCCTCACCGGCTTCATCGGCATGAACATTTCGGTGCGCGCCAACGTCCGCACCGCCGAGGCGGCGCGCCAGTCGCTGCAGGCCGGCCTGACCATGGCGTTCCGGTCGGGCGCCGTCACCGGCATGCTCGTTGCCGGCCTCGCGCTGCTCGCCATCGCCGGTTATTTCTACGCGCTGGTGTCCTCGGGGCTCGAGCCGACAAGCCGCGCCGTCGTCAACGCGCTCGTCGCGCTCAGCTTCGGCGCGTCGCTCATCTCGATCTTCGCCCGTCTTGGCGGCGGCATCTTCACCAAGGCCGCCGATGTCGGCGCCGACATGGTCGGCAAGAACGAACTGGGCTTTGATGAAGACGACGACCGCAACCCCGGCGTCATTGCCGATAACGTCGGTGACAATGTCGGCGATTGCGCCGGTATGGCCGCCGATCTGTTTGAAACCTATGTCGTCACCATCGGCGCCACCATGGTGCTGGTTGCGCTGCTGATTGGCGGCGCCGATGCGGCGCTGCTGATGGGCCTGCCGCTGCTCGCCTGCGGCGTCTGCATCATCACCTCGATCATCGGCACGTATTTCGTCCGCCTTGGCGGCGGCTCGATCATGGGCGCGCTCTACAAGGGCCTGCTCGTCACCGGCCTGCTGTCGATCCCGGCGCTGTGGTTCGCCACGGCAGCGATCTTCCCCGACATGAACGCCATCATCGGGGCGCAGGGCGCCATCGCCGCCGGCCAGTCGCCGGACGCGCTGACCATCGCTGGCGTTGCAGGCGGCTTTTCGGGCCGCGCGCTGTTCTACTGCATGCTCGTCGGCCTAGGCGTCACCGCGTTGATCGTCTGGATCACCGAATACTATACCGGCACCGATTATCGCCCGGTTCAGTCGATCGCCAAGGCATCGGATTCGGGCCATGGCACCAACGTCATCCAGGGCCTTGCCGTTTCGATGGAATCCACCGCGATGCCGACTCTGGTCATCGTGGTCGGCATTATCGCCACCTACAAGCTCGCCGGCCTGATCGGTATCGCCTTTGCCGCCACCGCGATGCTGGCCCTCGCCGGCATGATCGTCGCGCTGGATGCTTACGGTCCGGTCACCGACAACGCCGGCGGCATTGCCGAAATGGCGGGTCTTGACGGCGAAGTGCGGCAGCGCACCGATGCGCTCGACGCCGTCGGCAACACCACCAAGGCGGTCACCAAGGGCTATGCCATCGGTTCCGCCGGGCTTGCCGCGCTGGTGCTGTTTGCCACTTATACCGAGGATCTGTCGCAGTTCTTCAAGGACGTGCCGGTCGATTTCTCGCTGTCCAACCCCTATGTTGTCGTCGGCCTGCTGCTCGGCGCGCTGCTGCCCTATCTTTTCGGCGGCATGGCAATGACTGCTGTCGGCCGCACCGCCCAGGCCGTGGCGCAGGACATTCGCGCCCAGTTCCGCGAAAACCCCGGCATCGCCGACCGCAGCGTGCGGCCGGACTATGCCCGTACCGTCGGCCTGGTTACCGCTGGCGCGATCAAGGAAATGATCATTCCGTCGCTGCTGCCGGTGCTCGCACCCGTCGTCGTCTACTTCGCCATCACCGCGGTTGCTGGCCAGGCCAATGGCTTTGCGGCGCTGGGGGCGTTGCTGATGGGCGTCATCATCTCCGGGCTGTTCGTCGCGATTTCGATGACCAGCGGCGGCGGCGCCTGGGACAATGCCAAGAAGGTCATCGAACAGGGCGCTTATGGCGGCAAGGGTTCGCCGGCGCACCAGGCCGCTGTCACCGGCGACACCGTGGGTGACCCGTACAAGGACACCGCCGGCCCCGCCGTCAACCCGATGATCAAGATCACCAACATCGTCGCGCTGTTGCTGCTCGCCGTCCTGGCGCATTGATATCACGCCGGGGGGCCAGAGCTCCCCGGCGGCGCGGGCTTGGCGAGGCGGTGCAAACCCGCATTCCCAATCGGGGGCAGCGCCGGTATAGCGCGCCCAGCGCAACAGAAAGTCCCCGCTTGTGACCAAGGCCCCTGCCCCGATCAATCGCGTCGTCCTCGCTTATTCCGGCGGGCTGGATACCAGCGTCATCCTGAAATGGCTGCAGCAGACCTATGGTTGCGAGGTCGTCACCTTCACCGCAGATCTGGGCCAGGGCGAGGAACTGGAGCCGGCGCGCGCCAAGGCGGTGCTGATGGGAGTGAAGCCCGAACACATCTTCATCGAGGATCTGCGCGAGGAATTTGTGCGCGATTATGTCTTCCCGATGATGCGTGCCAATGCGCTTTACGAGGGGCTGTACCTGCTCGGCACTTCGATCGCGCGGCCGCTGATCGCCAAGAAGCAGATCGAAATTGCCCGTAAGGTCGGTGCCGATGCGGTGTCCCATGGCGCCACCGGCAAGGGCAATGACCAGGTGCGGTTCGAGTTGGGCTATTATGCCCTCGCGCCGGACATCCGCATCATCGCGCCGTGGCGCGAATGGGATTTGAACAGCCGCGAGCAGTTGATCGCCTTTGCCGAAAGCCACCAGATTCCGGTCGCCAAGGACAAGCGCGGCGAAAGCCCGTTTTCGACCGACGCCAATTTGTTGCACACCTCTTCGGAGGGCAAGGTGCTCGAGGACCCGTGGAACGAAGTGCCGGATTATGTCTATTCGCGCACCGACGACCCGGAAACCGCGCCCGATGCGCCGCAGTATATCACCATGGATTTCGAAGCCGGCGACCCGGTGGCGGTCGATGGCGAGGCGCTGTCGCCGGCCAGTCTGCTGGCGAAGCTCAACGACCTCGGCAAGCTGCACGGCATTGGCCGGCTCGACCTGGTCGAAAACCGCTTCGTCGGCATGAAATCGCGCGGCATGTACGAAACGCCGGGCGGCACCATCCTGCACCTCGCCCATCGCGGCATCGAACAGATTACCCTCGACCGCGGCGCCGCGCATCTGAAGGACGAGCTCGCGCCGAAATATGCCCAGCTCATCTACAATGGTTTCTGGTTCTCGCCCGAACGCGAGATGCTGCAGGCCGCCATCGATCATAGCCAGGCCAAGGTCACCGGCACGGTACGGTTGAAGCTGTACAAGGGCAGCGTCAGCGTCGTCGGGCGCAAATCGCCCTACTCGCTCTATTCGGCCGGGATCGTGACGTTCGAGGACGACGCCGGTGCCTATGACCAGCGCGACGCGGCAGGTTTCATCAAGCTGAACGCGCTGCGGCTGCGGCTTCTCGGGCGCCGCGACGGGCTGTAACGGCGCTCGGCTCTGTTTCAGTTAAGTTGAAAGAGAGCCTCCGGCGGCTGGGGCCTT